>NZ_BAAGYS010000010.1:0-348191 GCF_054779195.1 Parasphingorhabdus pacifica | reverse complement strand
TCGACCTGCCGTGGGAGCGCACGGACCGAGTCGAGGCGCTGAAGAACGCCGCCGGACTCTGATCCGCTGAACCGAGGGTGGAGGTCGGCGGTTGCACGCTCTTGGGTAGCGGTCGTGCATCGTGGACCTAGCGGCTGGGTGGCGAGGCCGGGAATGGCGGTCGCCGTGGTGGTGAGCCGGAACCCGAGGTCCGGGAGCGCGTTCCTCGCCTCGGGCCCCGAGCGCCTCCCGGCCGCGCCGGGGCTTGCCGGGCGCGCCACCCGGTGCAACGCTTCGAGCTGTGCTGCCAGTCGTCGAGGAGCCGGGAAGGTCGGGCGGCATTGTGCTCGGTGCGCAGCGCACGTTCGAGGCCTACGGGCCCTCGCACTGGGCGCTGATCGCCCTGCTGGTCGGTGGAGTGTTGTTCATCGTCGTTGCCGGGCGCCACGCGGGCATCCGGTCGGAGGCTCGGGTAGCGCGCGGTTTCGCGGTGGCGATCACGGGTTTCCTCGTCCCGATGCTGCTCTACCGGTTCCTACCGGGGCAGTGGGACGTGCACGATTCACTGCCGTTGCACCTGTGCGACCTGGCGTGGATGGTGGCTGCATACGCGCTGTGGACTCGCAGCCGGTGGGCCTACGCGCTCACGTACTACTGGGGTCTGACCTTGACTCCGCAGGCGATGATCACGCCGGCGTTGGATGCGCCCGACTTTCCGCACATCGACTTCATCGAGTTCTGGGGTCAGCACTGCCTGGTCGTGTGGGCGGCCGTTTACCTGACATGGGTGTCGGGACTTCGGCCGGACTGGCGCAGCTACCGGATCTCGGTCGTCGTCACCGTTGTCTGGGGTGCGGCGATGCTCGGGTTCAACGAGATTTTCGGAACCAACTACGGATTTCTCAACAGCAAACCGAACAATCCGTCCATCCTGGACCTGATGGGCGGTTGGCCCTGGTACCTGCTCGTGGAGCTCGTGGTGGGGATGCTCGCGTGGGCTCTGGTCACCGCGCCGTGGACGCGCGCCCGTTCCGGAGAGGGGGTGGGCGGTTCCTGATTTCGTCGCGGCGAGGAGTTGCGGGCGGCGGGCACGCCCTGCCCTGCACAGAAGGGGATCAGATCGAGGTGCGGTAGTGGTACTCGCACACCTCGCCGAATCCCGTCCGTTCGTACAGCCGCAGTGCCGGAACGTTGTCGCGTTCCACTTGCAGGTACAGGTGGTCGACGTCGCGTGCGGCCGCCCACTCCGCCAGCGTGGTGAGCACGGCCCGGCCAGCGCGCTCGCCACGCGCGTGCGGGAGCGTGGCCATGCCGAACACGCCCGCCCAGTCGCCGTCGGCGACGCACCGGCCCACCCCGACGACGTCGTTCCCGAGCATCGCACTGGCGTAGGCGCTGGGACGCCGTACCCGAGCGAGCAAGTCCCACTCGGTTCCGGGGTCGCAAGTAGCTCCTTGGACGGCGTGCCAGACCTCGAGCCAACTGCTTGTCGGACGGTCGTCGAGCCGCACCCGCAGCGAGGTCTCCGGCGCTCCTTCCAACACCCGTCTCGTCGCGCCCATCCGTAGTGAGACCGCGCTCTCCCGGCGGTAGCCACGCCCCGCCAGGAGCGTGTCGAGAGCGGCGGGGCAGGCTCCTCGGCTGATCTGGAACCGTGTGTTAGTGCCGTGTCCTGCGTAGAACTCCTCCGCGCGGATGACCCGGTGCACCAGTTCCGCCGGTTCGGCCTCGGCGTGTGGCAGCACCGTTCCCGTCCACCACGCGCAGCTCGTGGAATGGCGCAGCCACCAGCCGCCCATCTGTTCGACGTGCTCGGCCGGTAGTGCCCCGGCTGCCTTTTCCTGCAGCCCCCGAACCAGTTCCCGACTGCGTGGAACCGATGTTTCCCGCATGAATCCCTCCCAGCATCACCAGCCGGTCCACACCGATCACCAGCCGACTCACACCGACCACCTCCGGCCATATTTGAGGGTCCTGGTGTCTTTCCAAGGATCAAGGCATGGCGAAGTCCTGTTGCCGCCACGCTTCGTAGACGGCGATCGCGGCCGAATTGGCGAGGTTGAGCGAGCGAACGCCCGGCAGCAGTGGAATTCGCACCCTGGTGGTGATCTCGGGGGATTGGAGCACGTCGTCGGGCAGACCGGTCGATTCGCGGCCGAACAGCAGGGTATCGCCCGGCTGGTAGTCGATCTCCGCATAGGAGAGGTCGGCAGCGGCGGTGAATGCGATGACCCGCCGCGGGGCGATCCGATCCCATGCCGCGTTCAAGTCGGTGTGCACGTGCAAGGCGGCGAGGTCGTGGTAGTCGAGTCCTGCCCGCCGCAGCTTGGAATCCTCCACGGAGAATCCGAGCGGCTCGATCAGGTGCAGTCCGCTACCGGCGCCTGCGACCATCCGGATCGCATTGCCGGTGTTGCCGGGGATCTCGGGATGGTGGAAGACGACGTTGAACACTCGAGAACCTTTCCGGCTGGATGTTGCGACCTCGGTGCATCGTAATGACCATCGAGCCGGGGAGCGGCGCAGTGCTCCGGTCGTCGAGCGGCGGACCCGGTACGTCGGCTCGTGGCCGGGAAGAACAGCGAGCGACGTCTTCTGGTAGAGAAGTGGCATGGCAGGTGCGGGCGCTCGCGGGGCGAAGTCGGAAATCGAGCGAACCGCTTCGGCGAGGCTCCCGGTGGCCAGCGTGCTGGTCGAGGTGCCTCTGCCCGCCAACCTCGACCGCACGTTCGACTACCGGGTCCCGGAGCGACTGGACGCCGATGCGGTGCAGGGTTGCCGAGTCCGGGTGCGGTTCCGGGGCAAGCTGGTCAACGGCTTCCTGATCGAACGCAAAGAAACCACGGACTTCACGGGCAACCTGGTCTGGTTGGAACGGGTGATCTCCCCGGAACCCGTCCTGCCGCCGGAGCTGCTCGAACTCGCCCGTCAGATCGCCACTCGGTACGGCGGCATGCTCAACGACGTCGTGCGCCTGATGGTGCCCCCACGCCACGCCAAGGTCGAAAACGAGGCCGCGGCCGAGCCCCCACCACCGCCCGTGCGGCCTCCGGCAGAGGCCTGGCAGCGGTATGTGCACGGCCCCTCGTTCCTCGACGCCGTGCACGCGGGCAAGCCCGCGCGCGTCGTGTGGCAAGCCCTTCCGGGAGAGCAGTGGCCCGAACGACTGGCCGAGCTGGCGGCCACGGCCGCCGCCGCAGGCCGTGGCGCGGCGATCGTGGTTCCGGACCAGCGGGACCTCGAACGGGTGCACGCCGCCTGCGCGTCGCTGCTCGGGGAGTCCGGGGTGGCCGCATTGACCGCCGAGGCAGGGCCCACTGTGCGGTATCGGAACTGGCTGTCGGTGCTGCGCGGTTCGGTTCGGGTCGTGGTCGGCACGCGTGCCGCGATGTTCGCGCCCGTGCACGAGCTGGGCTTGGTGGTGGTGTGGGACGACGGCGACAAGGAGCACAGCTACCCGCAAGTCCCGTACCCGCACGCCCGCGACGTGCTCACCGACCGGGCGCACGCGAGTGCGGCGGCACTACTGGTCGGCGGCTTCTCCCGAACGGCGGAGGCGGCACTGCTGGTCGAGTCAGGCTGGGCTCGTGCCCTGGTCGGTGGCCGCGAGGAGGTGCGCGCGGCCGCACCTCGGGTGACGGCCATCGGTGAGGACGACACGCAGATCGCACGAGATCCCGCCGCCCGCGCTGCGCGGCTGCCCTCGGTGGCCTTCGAAGCGGCCCGATCGGCGCTGTCCGCGGGTGCCCCCGTGCTGGTGCAGGTGCCGCGCAAGGGGTATGTGCCCACGCTCGCCTGCGGTGACTGCAGGGAGAGCGCGCGGTGTCGGCGCTGCGCGGGACCGTTGGGTGTTCCGGCCGCGCCGGAGCGGGACTCGCCCAAGCCGGCGGCCTGCCGCTGGTGCGGTGCCACGGAGGCGGCGTTCCGGTGTGCTTCGTGCGGTTCGCGTCGGTTGCGGGCGGTCGTGGTCGGTACCGAACGGACGGCCGAGGAGCTGGGACGGGCATTCAGCAACACCAGCGTGCGCACCTCGAGTGGCGGTACGGCGCTGAAATCGGTCCCGGCAAAGCCCGCGCTCATCGTGTCGACTCCCGGTGTCGAGCCGGTCGCCGAAGGAGGATACGGCGCCGCGCTGCTGCTGGACGGTCGAGCTCTTCTGTCGCGCTCGGACCTGCGAGCCACCGAGACCGCACTGCGGATGTGGTTCGGCGCGTCGGCGATGGTTCGGCCGGCGCGGGAAGGCGGGCGAGTCGTGGTGATGGCCGAGTCCTCGCTGCAACCCGTGCAGGCGTTGATCCGTTGGGACCCGGCCTGGTACGCGTCACTGGAGTTGGCCGAGCGCACCGAACTCGGGTTTCCACCTGCAAAGCGCGTCGCGGCAGTGGACGGGACTCCGGAGGCGATCTCCTCGCTGCTGGATCTGCTGGAACTGCCCGCCGGTGGAGAGCTCCTGGGGCCCGTGCCCATCGGCGAGGTCGACGCGGACGGCAACTCGGAACGAGAACGGCTGCTGGTACGGGTCGAACGCACCGAAGGCAGGGCACTCGCGGTGGCCTTGCACGAGGCGCAAGCCGTTCGTGCCGCCCGCAAGGCCACTGAACTGCAGGTGCGCCTCGATCCGCTGGAAATGCTCTGAACGCTTCCAGGGCGACTCGGTGGCGGAGTTCGAGGCGGGTTCGCCGAGCGGGGGCGTGCGGCGGTTCGGTCTCCGGCGTGGTGCCGGCATCACCCGGTCCCGGAGCTGGTACGCCGGGACCGGGCACGGATGCTCTCGGTTCGATCAGTGGGTCTAGTACCGGTGGACGCGGGGGCCCACGTGTGGGGCGGGCTCCGTGGGCACCGATTTCGGGGCCGAGATCCGTTCCGGGTCGCCGTCGGAGGTGTAGCGACGACCCGGGTTCGCGGCGAGCTCGTCCAGCCACGCGGTCGATCCGAACTCCGAGCCCTCGCCGTCGGGGCCCTGTGAGCGGATCCGGGGCACGTTCACCGGATCGAAGTCCGCCGACCACGGTGAGGGTGCCGGGTTGGAGCCGACGAGCATGACGCTGTCGTACTGGTAGTCGGTGCCGCCGGCGGAGCCTTCGGCGGCGAGCTCTTCCCGGTCCGGATGCACGCCCAGCGGGAGCGCCAGCGAACGAACCCGCATTCCCGGTACCGCGCTGGTGACGAGCCGTTGCAATCCTGCGATCTGGTCTTGCACCTCGGTGTCGTCGACGGTGCCGAGGTTGGGGTGGTCGAGCGTGTGGTTGCCGATCTCGAAACCGTGCTCGTGCAACCAGTTCAGCGTTGCCCGCCCAGCTGGTTCCTCGAAGGGCGGGTCGAACACGTAGAAGGTGGCCACCGGTTGGAATTCGGGGTGTTCCCGGGCCACTTCGAGCATGATGTGCACTGCGGTTCCCGGTTTCGGTGAACCGGATTCGTCCAATCCGAACTGGGTTGCCGAACCGTCGTCGAAGGTGAGTACGACCGGATGTCGTCCGGCGGGGATGTCGATCCGGCCGGTGGCGAATTCCGTGGCGGTGATGGGGGTGTATCCCTCGTCGGCCAGCCTTTCGAGTTCCGCCCGGAACTCCTGAGGCGTGCGGCCGTAGACGCTCGAAGGCGACTCTGTGATCCGGTGGTACATCAGCACGGGGACGTCACCGAGTTCGTTGGCACCCACGGATTCCGGTGTCGGTGACGGTTCTGGGGGTGGCACCGCGGGTTGTGCCGGTGTGGTGGTTCTGTCGGGCTGCGGGCCGGGCGGTTCCGGGCTGCACGAACCGGTGATGAGTGCGGTGAGCAGTGTTGCGGTGGCGACCGTGACTCGGCGCTTGCTCGTTGTCGGACGCATTCGTCCGCAGAGTAGTCGACGCGGCGGCAGTCGTGGATACTCCAAGTGGCTAATTGATCTTTCGTGTGTCACCTGGGAGAGTGGATTGCGCAAGTCGTAGCGACTCAGCGTGAAAACACTTGCGTCGTGAATTCGCCGAAGTCGGGGAGGCGAAAACGTTGACGGGATCAGCATCCGAATCGGAAGCCGCTCGGAAAACCGAATCGGGCGGAATGTCCAGATGGCTATTGGTCGGAGTTATCACGATCGCGGTGGCGGTACTGGGATACCTGCTGCTCCGCTGGTCGTCCACAGAGGATGTTCGAATTCACGGGCTGCCTCCTCATCCGGTGGCACCGGCCGTCGTGTCCGGCGGAGCCATCCGCATCGAGACGGGAGATTCGCAGCGAGCACAGGTGTACCTCGACGGTGAAGAGGTGCCCACCAGCACGCACGGCGACGAACTCGCCGTTCGATCCGGCCCCCTGACCGACGGTGAGCACGAACTGCGCGTCGTGGTTCCGCGCGGATTCTCCTGGCTCGGGTCCAGTGCGGAAACGCGTTCGTTCACAGTGGATAGCGCGGCGCCAGCGCTGCGAGTGGCGGACACGCTGCAACCGGAATCGCCGGGTGCTCCGGTGTCGGTTTCCGGGAAGGTCGATGGGGCGTCCGACGTGACCATCGCCGGGCGCACTGTCGAGCCGGCGGAAGACGGCTCCTTCGCGCTGACGGTCGAACGGCCGGAACGCGAAGTCGAGGTGGTCGCCACCGATCGCGCGGGCAACCGGGCCTCCAAGACCATGACCGTCCACACCAGACACCCCGGCATGCGGGCCGTGCACATGACCGGGCTCGCCTGGACGAGCAGCGCACTGCGTGAACCCGTGCTCGAGATGGCCAGGCAAGGCAAGATCGACACGGTGGAGCTGGACCTCAAGGACGAGAGCGGCGAGGTCGTCTACGACTCCGAAGTGCCGATGGCTCACCGGATCGGCGCGGTCAAGGGGTACTACGACGCCCGCGCGGTCATCGATCAGCTGCACAGCATGGACGTTCGAGTGGTCGGCAGACTGGTCGCCTTCAAGGACCCGATCCTGGGTGAGGCTTCTTGGCACAACGGGCATCCCGAACGGGTGGTGCAGACCGCGTCCGGTCAACCGTGGCAGGGCGGTTACGGCGCGTACGCGTTCACGAACTTCGCGAACCCCGAGGTTCGCCAGTACAACATCGACATCGCCGCGGAAGCGGCTGAGCTCGGGTTCGACGATGTCCTCTACGACTACGTGCGCCGGCCGGACGGGGCCATCGAGGAAATGCGCTTTCCCGGGTTGGGAGGCACTCCGGAGAGCAGCATCGCCGGTTTCCTCCGGCAGACCCAGACCGCGGTGCGGTCGCACGGCGCGATGCTCGGTGCGTCGGTGTTCGGCATCGCCGTCGACCGGCCGACCCAGATAGCCCAGGACATCCCGCAGATGGCCCGGTATGTGGATTACATCGCGCCGATGGTCTACCCGTCCCACTGGGGGCCGGGTGAGTTCGGCGTCGACGCCCCGAACTCCCAGCCCTACGAGATCGTCCGGCGTTCGCTGGCGAAGTTCGCCGAAGCCGTGCGGGGCACGGAGGTGGCGATCATCCCGTGGTTGCAGGACTTCAGCCTCGGCGTCCCCTACGGGCCGGCCGAGGTGGAGGCACAGATCCGCGCGGCCGCGGACAACGGTATGCCGTCCTATCTGCTGTGGTCACCGAGCGTGCGCTACCACTCCGAGGCGCTCGAACCGGACCGAGCGGGCGGGTAGCGGTCGTCTTGCCTTCGGTGGTCGCCCGCGCACCCATCGGGCGTGTTGAGCGGTGTGGCCGCCGGAGGTGCTGTGTTTGCGGAAACCGGTCGGATGACCACGGCCGAGCCGGGCCGGTTGGCCCGTCCCGGTGGCCGATGCGCTCCGCGCTCGGCCACCGGGACGGACGGCGGTTTGTCCGTAGGTCGATACCCGCTCCGTGCGAATAGTGCGGAGCTCGGTGTGGTGGTTTGGATCTCGATGGGCGATGTCCGAGAGTGGTTCGCGTGTGGAGTCGATGGATCACGTTGCTCGGTGTGGTGCTCGTTGTCCTGGCGGGAGTCGTGGGAGGGACCGGAAGTGCGTTGGGGCAGACAGGTGCCGACTGTGGCGGTTCGTTCACCGGGACCGGAACACTCCGATCCGGAGGTGTCGAGCGCAGCTACCGGGTGCACGTACCGGCCGATGCCGGCCGCAAAGTGGCACCGCTGGTGATCGGCTTGCACGGGCGTGGCAGCACCGGCGCGACCATGGAGCGCACCTCGGGCCTGTCCGAGCTGGACGTGATCGCGGTGTATCCGCAAGCACTCGCGGGCAAGGACGGCCAGACGGCCTGGCAGGGCGCGCCATACTCGTCTTCGGTTGACGACGTGTCGTTCATCAACGATCTCATCAACCACCTGGAGGGTCGGTTCTGCGTCGACACCACCCGGGTTCACGCCGTCGGTCTGTCGAACGGTGGTGGGTTCGCCGCGATGCTGGGCTGCCGCCTGTCCGGACGGCTCGCCGGCTACGCCACCGTGGCGGGCGCGTTCTACCCGGGTGGCGGGGACTGCACCCCCACTCGGCCACTGCCGGTGGTCAACGTGCATGGCACGGGAGACCGGGTGGTGCGCTACGAAGGGAATCCGTCGAAGGGGCAGCCTCCGGTTCAGGACTGGTTGCGCGAACGCGCCGAGCACAACCGGTGCCGGAACGAAAAGGAGGGGACCTCGCACAACGACGTGGAAACGCAGCGCTGGACCTCCTGCATCCTCGGATCGGCGGTCACCCATTACCGCATCGTCGGCGGTAGGCACGAATGGCCGCAGCACATCGACACCGCCGAACTGATCTGGTCCGGGCTGAACCGGGTGCACAGCGCTACGTGAGGCACGCGGGCCTCGGTGGGACGGATGGCGAGCAGTGTGGCGCGCACGGCGGTTGGCGCTCGAACCATCGGTTCGGCTGGCCTGACCTGGATCGGCTCGCCCGCCGTGGCCTCTGTGATCCGGTAGGCGCCACGGCGAACCGGCTTCCCGGGCGATTAGACTCGTCGCCAGCCATCATCGATTTCCAGGGAGCTCGTGTGACCGTCCAGCCGATCAGACTTTTCGGCGATCCCGTGCTGCGGACCCGCGCCGACGAGGTCGTCGACTTCGACAAGGAGCTCCGTAACCTGGTCAAGGACCTGTGGGACACGATGGAGACAAAGGGCGGAGCCGGTCTCGCCGCGCCCCAGCTCGGGGTGGGTCTGCGCGCGTTCACGTACCACTGCGACGGCTTCGCCGGTCACCTGATCAACCCCACGTTCGAGGCAGTGGGAGACGAGCTGCAGCTCGGCCCGGAAGGTTGCCTGTCCATCCCGGGTATGTCGTGGGACTGCAGCCGCTACCTGAGGGTGGCCGCGCGGGGCTGGAACATGCACGGGGAACCCGTGGAGGTGGAGGGCTCGGACTTGCTGGCCCGGTGTCTGCAGCACGAGACCGACCACCTCGACGGGGTGTTGTTCGTCGACCGCCTCGACGAGGAGGCTCGCAAGGCGGCGTTGCGGGAGATCCGCCAGGCCGATTGGTTCGACGGGCAGGTCCCGACCGTGAAGGAAAGCCCGCACCCACTGTTCGGAAAGGCCCGCTGAAATGCGCGTGGTGTTCGCAGGCACACCTGAACCTGCGGTACCGGCACTGCGGGCATTGCTCGACTCGCCGGAACACGAGGTCGTCGCTGTGGTGACCCGCCCGGACGCCCCGGCGGGGCGCGGGCGCAGGTTGGTTCGCTCGCCGGTCGGTGCGCTCGCGGACGAGCACGGCATCGAAGTGCTGACACCGGCCCGTGCGTCCGAGCCGGAGTTTCTCGACCGGCTGCGGAGACTGGAACCCGACTGCTGCCCGGTCGTGGCCTACGGTGCGCTGCTGCGGGAGGAGGCGTTGTCGATCCCGGCCCGCGGCTGGGTCAACCTGCACTTCTCGCTGCTGCCCGCTTGGCGGGGAGCAGCGCCGGTCCAGGCTGCGGTCCGCCACGGAGACGAGATCACGGGAGCTACCACCTTCCAGCTGGTCCCGGAGCTCGATGCGGGGCCGGTCCACGGCGTCGTCACCGAGGAGATCAGGAACGAGGACACCACTGGGGACCTGCTGGAACGGTTGGCTTCCTCGGGCGCGAAGCTGCTGGTCGCCACGTTGGACGGGATCGAGAGCGGGACGTTGCGCGCGGAGGAACAGCCTTCCGAAGGCGTCAGCTACGCGCCCAAGGTCACCGTGGACGACGCGAAGGTCGACTTCGAGACGCCCGCGCGGGCGATCGACCGAGTGATCCGGTCGGTCACTCCCGAGCCGGGCGCGTGGGCGAGGTTCCGCGGTGAACGGTTCAAGCTCGGCCCGGTTTCCTTGACCGAGGACGAAGCCGAACTCGCGCCCGGCGAGATCAAGGTGGAGCGCAAGCGGGTGCTGGCGGGCACCGCTACCTCCGCGGTGTGCTTGGGCCAGGTACAGGCACAGGGCAAGAAGCGGATGGCCGCGACCGACTGGGCCCGTGGCACCCGCATCGATCAGGGCGAGCGGTTGGAGTGACCAGCTGGCTCGTAGGAAGAAAAACGGCCGAACTGCGCGGGCCGCCGGATGCGGGTGCGCAGGCCGGGGTGGCGGTCACATCGTCAGAGGAGTGCCGTCGCACGACGTCCGCCCGCCACGTGCGGGAACCGGGCGTCCATTGATTGGAGTTCGCAGTGAAGGACAACCGTCCTCGTCGACCCTCGCGTCCGAAGGGGTCGCGTCCGCCGCAGCGCCGTTCCGGTCCGGAACGGCCGCCGGCGGAGGATCCGGCCCGGATGGCCGCGCTGGAAACGCTGCGGGCGGTCCGTGAGCGCGACGCCTACGCCAACCTGGTCCTGCCCGGCATGCTCAAGCAACGCCGGATCAGCGGCCGGGATGCCGCGCTGGCCACCGAGCTGACCTACGGGGCCTGCCGCGCGAAGGGATTGCTCGACGAGATCATCGTGGATTGCAGCGGTCGACCGCTGTCCGAAGTAGACGATCAGGTACTCGACGCGCTGCGGCTGGGGGCCTACCAACTACTGCGGACCCGGATCCCACCGCACGCCGCAGTGGATTCCACTGTGAATATCGTGCGCGGTGAAGCGGGTTCGCGAATCGCGGGATTCGCCAATGCCGTGCTGCGCAAGATCGGCGAACTGGACGAGCAGGGCTGGATCGACAAGCTCGCACCCGATCGCGCTGTCGACCCGGTCGGGCACCTTGCGCTCCGCTACGCGCATCCGCGCTGGATCGCCAGGGCCTTCTCCGATGCGCTCGGATCCACCGGGGCCGAACTGGAGGCCGCGCTCGCGGCCGACGACGCGCGGCCGGAAGTGCACCTGACCGCACGCCCGGGCGAGATCAGCGCGGACGAGCTCGCCGCGATCACCGGTGGAGACCCCGCGCCATACTCGCCCTACGGCGTCCACCTGGAGCCGGGTGGTGGGGACCCCGGCGAGTTGGAGCCGGTGCAGGAAGGTTTCGCCACGGTCCAGGACGAGGGCAGTCAACTCGTCTCACTGGCCATGACCAAGGTCGAGGTGGCGGGGTCCGACACCCGCTGGCTGGACCTGTGCGCCGGGCCGGGCGGAAAGGCGAACCTCCTCGGCTCGCTGGTCACCCTGGACGGTGGCAGCTTGGACGCCGTTGAGCAGACCAAGCACCGAGCGGAGCTGGTGGAGCGGATCACCAGCGGACTCGCGGTGAACGTGCACGTCGTCGACGGGCGCGAACCCGGACTCGAACCGGGGTACGACCGCGTGCTGGTCGATGCGCCGTGCACCGGACTCGGGGCACTTCGCAGGCGGCCGGAGGCCCGCTGGCGCAGGCAGCCATCGGACGTGGCTGAGCTCGCGAAATTGCAGCGCGAGCTGTTGCTCTCGGCGGTCGGTCTGACCCGTTCCGGTGGTGTGGTGGCCTACGTGGTGTGTTCGCCGCACTTGTCCGAGACGGAAGGGGTCGTCTCGGACGTTGTACGCCGGTCCGGTGCCGAACTGCTCGACGCGCGGCCGTACTTTCCGGACGTCCCCGAACTCGGTGCGGGACCATCGGTTCAGCTCTGGCCGCACCTGCACGGCACCGATGCGATGTTCTGCGCGCTGCTCCGAGTCTGAAGACGGCCCGGGTCCGGGAACGGGATCTGGCCGTGCGGCAGGACGCGCCTGCCTGTGGGCTGTCGGCGGCACGACGAGCGCTGTTCGCGGAGTGAACGCTTGCGAAGGGAACCGAGATGGTCGAGCAGGACTACCATTGGTGGCTGTCGGTGGCCCTGGAGCAGGCACGCGCGAGTGCTGCCGAGGGCGGCATCCCGATCGGTGCGGCGCTCATCGGTACGGACGGCGAGGTGCTGGGGCGGGGCCACAACCGACGCGTCCAGGACGAGGATCCGTCGGTGCACGGCGAGACGGCCGCCTTCCGGAACGCCGGACGGCAGCGCTCGTACTCCGGGACGACGATGGTCACCACACTCTCGCCCTGCTGGTACTGCAGTGGTCTCGTCCGCCAGTTCGGCATCGGCCGGGTGGTCATCGGAGAGGCCCGCAACTTCCACGGCGGCCATGACTGGTTGGCCCGGCACGGTGTCGAGGTGGTCGTGCTCGACGACGCCGAGTGCGCGGAGCTGATGGCGCGGTTCATCGCCGAACGTCCGTCCCTGTGGCACGAGGACATCGGCGAGAACGAAGGCTGACCGGGTCGTTCGGCGGTCCGGAGACCGGCCTCGCGTGGTGAAGTCGGTCGGATCGGTCTCGTGGTGCTCGGAACTCCGACGCGGTGCTGACGCCGAGCGGGTCGCCGCTGCGAAGAGCGGGCCTTGCCCGGCCAAGTGCTACGCGGCGTCCTCCTGCGCGCTCGGCCCCGGGAGCCGGGTTCGCCGCACGTGCGGCCAGCGGGACGGGTGTTCCCGTTCCGGCCGATCCGCGGTGGTGCTGCCGAGAACGTCCGGACTTTCGGCGGTGCTCGGGTTCGGATCGTCTCCCCGGTTCGAGCGATCGATGGCGTAGAGAAACCCCAGGCCCAGCGCGAGCAGGCCGTGGGACGCGACTCGCCCGGGGTCCACCGCACCCACGCTGAGGTCGTGCGCCGAAAAACCCGCCAGCACCAGCAGGAAAACCGAGAGCGCGGGCAGCAAGCCGGATGAGCCGCGATTCCGCACCGCCACCCAGAACAGCGCGACCCCGAGCGCGATGTTCCACGCGGTGCTCTCATTGAACAGGTGGGAACCACCCGAGTGCGGTTGGCCACCGATTCCGAGTGCCTGTACGAGGCCCAGGCCCAGCTGGGCGGTAGCCACACCCCCGAGCGCGAACCGCGCGAACCGCGAACGCCGTTTGGGCAGGGCTTCGGTGCGAAGCACCGCTTCGACCAGATCCGGAGTCGCCACCGCCGGGTGCACGCGCAGGCCACGGGTCAGCGCGGCGGCCTCTGCCTGCCAAGTTCGGCACGCCGGGCACTGTTCCAGGTGCGCGTCCACCTCGTCTTCGGGGTCGCCACCGTCTTCCCCGTCCAACCGCGCCGAAACCGAGGTGCGACAGCTTTCACAGTCCACTCCTCGATTGTCGAGCGTGACGTCCACGGATCTCCACGCGGGTCGTGGATTACTCTGCGAATCGTGTTCTACTCGGAGGCGGAGGACGCCCGCACGACCGAGCTGGCGCTGGCCGCCGCGGCAGGGGAGAAAGACGCATTCGAGAGATTCGTCCGGGCGACCCAGCGCGACGTCTGGCGCTTCATCGCACATCTGGCCGGTGTCGGAAGCGCCGACGACCTCGCGCAGGAGACGTTCCTGCGGGCGCTGCGCGGGGTGCGCGGATTCGCGGGCCGCTCGTCGGCCCGCACCTGGCTGCTCTCGATCGCCAAGAGGGTAGTCGTCGATCAGATCCGTTCGGAGCGGACACGTCCCCGGGCCAGCCGAGCCGACGTCGACTGGACGACCATCGCCGAACGCGCGCAGCTCGATCGTCGCGGAGCAGGATTCGAAGATCTCGTCGAGACCAACCTGCTGCTCGACGAGTTGAGCGAAGATCGGCGGGCAGCCTTGGTGCTCACCCAGCTGCTGGGGTTGCCCTACGAGCAGGCCGCGGACGTGTGCGGCTGCGAGGTCGGCACGATCCGCTCTCGGGTGGCGAGGGCGCGGGAAGATCTCGTGGCCCACACCCGGGGTCTCTCGGCCGGGACGGGCTGAGCGGTCGCGCGCAGGTGGCCGCCCGGTGGTCCGGCCCCTGGACGAGAAGTGGGGAACAATCCCGCCTCGATGCCGGTTGATCACATACGTGTCAGAACACCGGTGAACCCAGCGGAACACCGGTGGCCCCGCCAGAGAGCTGAGGTATCGAATGGCTTCCACCCCCGTCGACGTGCGGCGCACCGGTAAGCACTCGTTCACCGCGACCAACGACCGCGGCATCGAGGTCGCGATCGGTCGGGACGGCGATCCCGACGCGTTCACCCCGGGTGAGCTGTTGCTCGCGGCGATCGCGGGCTGCTCGGCGGTCACCAGCGAGAATCTGCTGACTCGCCGGGTGGGGGAGGAGGCCCCGATCGCGGTGCACGCCGACCGGACCAAGACCCAGGACGATCCCAACAAATTCGCCTCCGTCCAAGTGAACCTCGACGTCGACCTGGACGCGGTCGAGGACCCGGACGAACGGGCGAAGCTGGCCGAAGCCGTCCAGCGGGCGATCGACCGGTTCTGCACGGTGAGCAGGTCGGTGGAGGAAGGTACTCCGATCGAACTCACGCTGCCCGACTGATCGCGCACCGTTCTCCGGGATCTGCCCGCCGAGCCTCCGTCACGTCGTAGAGTGCTCGGGTCGTCGCTCGAGGCGGCTCGCGGAGCACGAGGAGGAGCAGTGGAGCGGACCGACGAAGCGGGCACCGAGGAATCCGGCCTACGTCGAGATCTCAGCGGACGCCAGGTCGGAATGATCGCCATCGGAGGCGCGATCGGAACGGGGTTGTTCCTCGGCTCCGGCCTGGCCATCTCGATCGCCGGTCCCGCGGTGATCATCGCCTACGCGGTGGCCGCGTTCGCCGCGCTCGCGCTGGCCTATGCGCTGGCCGAAATGGTCGTGGTGCATCCGGAAGCCGGGGGCTTCGGGCCGATCGCCCAGCGCTACCTCGGCGGGTTGGCCGGGTTCGTCCAGCGCTGGATCTACTGGGCGGCGCAGGTGGTCAACATTGGCAGCGAGGTGGTCGCGGCCGGGCTCTACATGCAGTTCTGGTACCCGCAGCTACCGCTGTGGATGCCCGTCATCGCGTTCTCGGTGTTGATGCTCGCGATCAACTCGGCGGCGGTGCGCTTCTTCGGTGAGTTCGAGTACTGGTTCGCCATGATCAAGGTCGTGACGATCGTGGTGTTCATCGGGCTCGGACTGACCTACATGGTCATCGGCCTGCCGGGCCAGGACGCCGCGGGAGTGGGGGCGCTGACCGAGCACCAGGGCTTCCTGCCCAACGGGATCGGTGCGGTCTGGTTGGCGCTGACCGTGGTCACCTTCGCCTACCTCGGTACCGAGGCCGTCGCGGTCACCGCGTCCGAGTCCCGCAACCCGGGACGGGACGTGCCGCGCGCCGCGCGCGGCATGGTGCTGCGGTTGGGCCTGTTCTACATCCTCGGCATGCTCGTGGTCGTCTCGATCCTCCCGTGGAACCAGGTTTCGACCGGTGACGATGTCACGCAGAGCCCGTTCGTCCGGCTGTTCGACATCGCGGGAGTTCCGGCAGCGGCGGGAGTCATGAACTTCGTGATTCTCACGGCCGCGTTGTCGGCGATGAACACCAATCTCTACGTCACCGCGCGGATGACCTTCTCGCTGGCGCGGGACGGCTATGCGCCGAAGTGGTTCGCGAAGCTGAGCGACAGCGGTGCCCCACGGCGGGCTCTGGTGCTCTCGGCGCTGGGACTGGCGCTGGCGGCCGCGGTGTCGGTGTTCGCGCCGACCACGGCATTCCCGATGTTGCTGGGGCTGGCACTGTTCGGGGCGCTGGTGACCTGGCTGATCATTTTCGCCAGCCAGCTGGCGTTCCGGCGTCGCCGGGCGGCCGAAGGGCTTCCGCCGTCTCCGGTACGGCTTCCGGGAGCGCCGGTGACCACGGTGGTGGCAATGCTGTTCGTGGCCGCCGTGCTGTTGACGACCCCGTTCACCGAGCAGTTCAACACGGCGTGGAAGGCGGGCGTTCCGTTCCTCGCGGTGCTGTGTGTGAGCTACTACGTGGTCCGCCGACGTGCGCGCACGAGGAGTTCGGTCGGGACCGAGGCGGAACCCGCCTCCGGGTGAGGACCCGCTCGCCGGGTATTGATCCGGCACGTACCGTGCCCAGTCGGACACGGTTCGTGCCGGTTGAGCGGGTCGCTCGGCCGGATGGCGGTCGTTGGCGTCCGGAAAGTTCCTTCAAATCGCAGCCCGTCCGAGAATTGCGGGCGGCGGGATTTACACTCGCGCTTGTGTCGAACCACCCGATGATCGCGCCCTCCATCCTTTCCGCCGACTTCGCGCGTCTCGCCGACGAACTGGAAGCCGTCAACGGCGAGCCCGGTCATCGAGCGGACTGGTTGCACGTGGACGTCATGGATGCGCACTTCGTGCCGAACCTGACCCTGGGCCTGCCAGTGGTGGAGTCGCTGCTGAAGGTCACCGACATCCCGGTCGACTGCCACCTGATGATCGAGAACCCGGACCACTGGGCGATCGGTTACGCCGAGGCCGGTTCCTACAACGTCACCGTGCACGCCGAGGCCGCCGCCGACCCCGTGATGCTGGCGAAGAACCTCCGAGCGGCAGGAGCCAAGGCAGGACTGTCGATCAAGCCGAACACACCGTTCGAGCAGTACGTGGACGTTCTCAAGCACTACGACACCTTGCTGGTGATGTCGGTCGAGCCCGGCTTCGGCGGACAGAAGTTCATGGCCGAGGTGCTCGACAAGGCACGCGCGGCGCGACACATGGTCGACACCGGACACCTCAACCTCGTGGTCGAGATCGACGGTGGGATCAACGCCGACACGATCGAGCAGGCGGCGGAGGCAGGTGTCGACTGCTTCGTTGCCGGTTCGGCGGTGTACGGCGCCGAGGATCCCGCCCGCGCCGTCGAGGCGCTGCGCGAGCAGGCGACCCCGGCCTTCGCGCACTCGCACGCGCAGCGGTGACCCGTGGTGGGTGGCGCGGACTGGGCGACCGCCATGCGGACCGCGATCGCCGAGAGTGAGCGGGTACGCGGGGCCACCAGTCCCAACCCACCCGTGGGTTGCGTGATCCTGGATGCCGACGGTGCCGTCGTCGGTGTGGGGGCCACCAGCCCGCCCGGCGGGCCGCACGCCGAGGTCGTCGCGCTGCGCGCGGCGGGGAACGCGGCGGTCGGTGGCACGGCCGTGGTCACCCTGGAGCCGTGCGGGCACACCGGGCGCACCCCGCCCTGCGCCCGAGCGCTGCGTGAAGCGGGGGTGGTTCGCGTCGTTCACGCGATCCCGGACCCGAACCGCGAAGCTTCCGGTGGTGTCGAGTTGCTCCGTGCGGGTGGTGTCGAAGTCCATTGTGGTCTGCTCGCGGAAGCGGTCGAACGTGGGCCGCTGCGGGCATGGCTGCATTTCGTGCGAACCGGTCGTCCACATGTGACGTGGAAGTACGCGGCTACATTGGACGGACGCTCGGCCGCTGCGGACGGGACCAGCAAGTGGATCAGCTCGGCGGCTTCCCGGGCGGAGGTGCACGGTCTGCGGCGACAGGTCGACGCCATCATCGCCGGTACTGGAACGGTGCTGGCGGACGACCCACAGCTGACCGCCCGCGACCAGGACGGTCGCCCGGCCGACCGGCAACCCCTGCGGGTGGTGGTAGGTGATCGCGAACTCCCGACGGCGGCTCGTGTGCTTGACGACTCGGCCGGGACCGTGCGGCTGCCCGGCGGAGACCCGGCGGCCGTGCTCGCGGAACTGGCGAGACGGGACGTGGTCGACGTGCTGCTGGAGGGGGGTCCCAGACTGGCGGGTGCCTTCGTCGGAGCGGACTGCGTCGACCGGGTGCTGGCCTACGTCGCTCCCGCCTTGTTCGGTAGCGGTTCGGCCGCGCTGGGGGAAGCCGGTGTGGGAAGCATCGGACAGGCCAAGTGGTTGGATGTCGAAGAGACCACGATGAGCGGTCCGGACGTGCGCATCAGCGCCGTTCCGCGACCTCGATAGGAGGCAGCAGTGTTCACCGGGATCGTCGAGGAGCTCGGCACGATCACGTCCGTGGAGCCCGGGGCCGAATGTGTGCGCCTCACCGTGTCCGGTCCGGTGGTGACCTCGGATGCCGGACACGGCGACTCGATCGCGGTAAACGGCGTGTGCCTGACCGTCGTGGACGTCATGGACGGGACCTTCACCACTGACGTGGTGCACGAGACGCTCCGCCGCTCGGCGCTGCGGGACATCGCCGCGGGTGACCGCGTCAACCTCGAACGGGCGATGGCCCTCGGGGAACGGCTGGGCGGCCACATCGTGCAGGGGCACGTGGACGGCACCGCGGTCGTGCAGGGGCGGGACACCGGCGGTCTCACCCGCTTCGAACTGCCCGAACGGTTGTCCCGTTACTTGGTCGAGAAGGGATCCATTACCGTCGACGGCGTGTCGCTGACCGTCGCAGATCTGGGGGAAGCGGACTTCAGCGTCGCCCTGATCCCCACCACCGAGGAACTCACGACTCTGGGTCTGCGCAAGCCAGGTGATGAAGTCAACATCGAGGTGGACGTGCTGGCCAAGCACGTCGAGCGCCTCGCCGCCGCACAGGTGGCTCACCTCACCCGTGGTGACAGCACACTTTCGGGGGAGAATGAACAGGTCGGGACCGAGCGGTGAGCCACAACGAGGTGCACCCCGATAACAAGGGCACGGACACGGTGAGCAGCACGACACGATTCGACGACATCGAGCGCGCACTGGCCGACATCGCGGCCGGGAGGCCGGTGGTCGTCGTCGATGACGAGGACCGCGAGAACGAAGGCGACTTGATCTTCGCCGCGGAGAAGGCGACGCCCGAGCTAGTGGCGTTCATGGTGCGCTACACCTCCGGCTACATCTGCGTGGGCCTACCCGGTGAGGACTGCGACCGGCTCGACCTGCCGCCGATGTACCACTCGAACCAGGACCGGAAGGGCACCGCCTACACGGTCACGGTCGACGCCGCCGAGGGGGTGACCACGGGAATCTCGGCAACCGACCGGGCTCGTACCCTGCAGGTCCTCGCCGACTCCGAAACCACTCCCGAGGACCTGCACCGTCCGGGCCACGTCGTTCCGCTGCGTGCGCGGGAGGGCGGCGTGCTGCGCAGGCCCGGGCACACCGAGGCTTCGGTCGACCTTTCGCGCCTCGCCGGCCTCCAGCCTGCCGGTGCGCTCTGCGAGATCGTCAGCCAGAAGAGCGAAGGCGATATGGCCCGCCGCGACGAGCTGGACGTGTTCGCGGCCGACCACGACCTCGTGGTGATCAGTATCGCCGACCTCATCGCCTACCGGCGCCGGTTCGAGAAGCAGGTCGTCCGGGTCGCGGAGGCACGGATTCCCACCGCTCACGGAACCTTCCGGACCTTCGGCTACGACAGCACGCTCGACGGGATCGAACACCTGGCGCTGGTCTACGGCGAGATCGGCGACGGTACGGACCTGCTGGTGCGGGTGCACTCGGAATGCCTGACCGGGGACGTGCTCGGGTCACTGCGCTGCGATTGCGGCCCGCAGCTCGCCGCGGCCATGGAGAAGGTCGCCGAGGAGGGCCGCGGCGTCGTGCTGTACATGCGCGGTCACGAGGGGCGCGGCATCGGGCTCATCCACAAGCTGCAGGCATACCAGCTCCAGGACGACGGGGCCGACACCGTCGATGCCAACGTGGCCCTGGGCATGCCGGTGGACGGCCGGGACTACGGCCAGGGCGCGCAGATCCTCTGCGACCTGGGCGTGCGATCGATGCGCCTGCTGACGAACAATCCGGACAAGAGGGTCGGTCTGGAGGGCTACGGCCTGAAGATCGTCGGGCGCGAACCGCTGCCGATCCGGCCCAACCCGGAGAACCTCCATTATCTGCAGACGAAACGAGACCGGATGGGCCACGAGCTCAGCGAACTCGACGACGGAGAAGACTCCTCTATCGGTGATGCGGGGGTGACCGCATGAGTGGTGAAGGACGGCCGAGGACCGCAGTGCCCAACGCCGAGGGACTGCGGGTCGGTATCGCGGCCATCCGCTGGCACGAGCGCATTACCGGGCAGCTGCTGACTCGCGCGCTCGCGGCCGCGGAGGAAGCCGGCATCGCCGAACCGACGGTGGTGCGCGTACCGGGGTCGGTGGAGCTGCCGGTGGTGTGCCAACAGCTGGCGCACCAGCACGATGCGGTGGTCGCGCTGGGTGTGGTGATCCGGGGAGGGACACCGCACTTCGAGTACGTGTGCGACTCGGTGACCACGGGACTGACGCGGGTCTCGCTGGACGAGTCCACCGCGATCGGAAACGGTGTGCTGACCACCGACACCGAGCAGCAGGCGCTCGACCGCGCCGGGTTCGAGGATTCCTTCGAGGACAAGGGGTTCGAAGCGACCGCGGCCGCGCTCGACACGGCGATGGTGCTCGGGGAACTTCGAGGGTGGACCAGCGAGCGGGGTTTCCTATGAGCAGCGACCCCGATGCCGTGGTGGTGCGGCCGAAGAAGGTTCGGCGAGTCGCGATTCCGATCGCGATCACGTTCGTGATCCTCTTCGCCGTGGTCGGCACGCTGCTCCGGAGCACGCCCACCGGTGTGTACTTTCGCGTGTCCGATCAGGTCTCGATGGTTGGGCTGGGCGTGTTGCTCGCCGCCGGCGTGATGCTGTTGACGCGCCCGCGGCTGCGGGCGGACAAGGCAGGGCTGGAGATTCGCAACGTCCTCGCCACCCAGCACTACGAGTGGGGGATGGTGGAGGCGGTCAGCTTCCCGGACGGTTCCGCGTGGGCGCGGCTGGAGCTCCCCGCCGACGAATACGTGCCGATCATGGCGATCCAGGCGACCGATGGGCCGCACGCCGTACGCGCGATGCGGGATCTTCGCGATCTGCGGCGGAAGATCGGAAACCTGTCCTGAGCGAGATCGCCCGGCTGGTCCCGGCGAGCGGGGTCCGGAGCGCGCTCCGGACCCCGCTTCGCATCTCACGCGCGGGACTTGTGGAACAGTAGCCGGTAGACGATCAGCAGAATCAGTGCGCCGATCACGGCCCAGAGGAAGCTCATCAGGTCGAATCCCGACACACCACCGCTGCCGAACACCGAGCCGCCCAGCCAGCCGCCGAGGAGTCCGCCGGCGATCCCGAGCAGGATCGTCACGATGATGCCGCCCGGATCCTTGCCCGGCATGATGAACTTCGCGATCACTCCTGCTACCAGCCCGAACACGATCCAACTGAGAATTCCCACGGAGCTCTCCTTTCCGCACGCGCATCGTCCGAAACGCGCTTGCCGATCTTGTGCTCCGCCGGTGTACCCCGATCAGCGGACTTGCACGCGTGACCTCGGCCACCGACTTGGTACTCGTGGTCCTCGGTGGCCCGCGGGTGGCCAGGTGAGTGCGAGGGCCTGCCGGTCGTGAGGGACAATGAGGGCGATGACGCGGATGCGCCGGCGTCGAGGCAGGCAGGAGGACATCGTGAGCGTGGCCCATGAGCGCAACCTTCGGCTCGTGCGGGACGAGCTTCGCGCGCCCGCTGTCCGGCTCGGGGACATCACCTTGCGGAACCGGCTCGTGACTTCCTCCAGCCTCCTGGGGTACGGAGTGGCCAACTCCAAGGTCTTCCCGTACGGCATGAGCCCGATCTCGCAGTTCGTGCCGCTGGACCGGTTCGGTGCGATCACCACCCGGACGCTGACCGTCGAGCCGCGCGAGGGCCACTTCACCACGCGGGACGTCTGGCCGTTGACGGAGCTGCCCGCGCTGATCAAGCGGTATGGTCAGGCGCTGCGCCAGGTCGACGGCGGATGGATCAACGCGTTCGGCTGGTGCAACGTCGGCATCGACTCCTACCTCCGGGACTACTACCCGCGCACCCGCGGACAGAACACGATCATTTCGGTGGGCGGTTTCTCCGTCGAGGAGTTCGTGACCCTGGTCGACAAGGTCAACGCGGCGATTCCCGCCGGAGATATCGCTGCGGTCGAGTTCAACGTCTCCTGCCACAACGTGAACTTCGACTTCAACAGCATCATCGAGGCGGTGCTGGCGGAGGCGGTGCCGCGCAGCAACCACCCGGTGATTCTCAAGCTCTCACCCGACTACGACTACCTGGCCCACGCCCGCCTCGCCGCCGAACACGGTGTTTCGGCGTTGACGGCGATCAATACCGTCAAGGGGTTGCGGCTCGACCCGGAGACCGGCGAACCGTTGCTGAAAAACCGGTTCGGTGGCCTGTCCGGCCGGGCGATCAAGCCGATTGGTCTGCGCGTGATCGCCGAACTGCGGGATGCCGGTGTCACGTTGCCGATCATCGCGACCGGGGGGATCCGCGGTTTCGACGACTGCCGCGAGTATTTCTGGGCCGGTGCGGACGCGGTGAGTCTCGGCAGCGCCAGCTGGTTCGCGAGCTATCCCGGTTATGCGCTCTCGCCGTTGTACGGCATGCGCATCCGGAACCTGCTCCGGCGGATCGAGCGCTACCAGCCGCCGACTCGCTGACGGTTTCGCGCGGTGGGAGATGCCGCGGCGTCGTTCCCTCGTCGCAGGAAAGCGTCCAGAAGCGATTCGAAACGGTCGTGGGGGCGAGCGTGGACCGCGGGGAGTGGCGCGCACCGGGCGGTAACGGTCACATCGCCAGCAGCCGCTCCGCCGGGGCAGGGTTGCGCGGGTGCGGGGCGGACGTTCCGGCTGAGGTATGAGGCAGGTCGGTGTCGGCGGGCAGTTCGGCAATCCTCAGCAGCTTTCCGTATCCGATGAGCGGATCCGGTATGTCGAGCATGCGCAGGGCTGCCCACACGCCCGCCAGGTTGCTGGTGACGATGGGACGACGGTGCACCTGCTCCAGGTGGGAGACGGTATCGGCGATCCGCCAACCCGCACAGCTGACGAAAACGCCGTCGGCGTCGCGGAGCCGCATGAGGTCGGTATGCCAGGCGAAATCGTCGGAGGTGAGCGTATCGATCTCCTCCGGCCGGTGTTCGGCGCCACCGACGCTCGCGATGTCGAACCCGGACTGCTCGAAGAAGGCTCCTTCCAGGGCGTCGAGTTCGGCGGTGTGCGGGGTGACGAGCGCCAGGCGCTGCAGCCGCATTGCCCGGAACGCCTTGAGCGCGGCCGTGGCAGTGGTCATCGTGGGCAGTCCGGTCGTGCGCTCGATCCGAAGCGCGACCGTGCGATCCCAACGCGGGCCGCGCGCCAGACTCGTCGCGGTGCAGCCGAACAGCACGCAGTCGACCCCTCGCTGACGCAGCCGGTGGGCCGCCTGCTCGACGTTCCCCTCCGCGCTCATCGCCGTGAGCGCCTCGATCGACATCTCCCCCTGGGGCGAAGTGAGGTCGGTTGCGACGACGTCGATACCGGCAGGCAGGAGTTCGCGGTACTCCGCGAGCGCACCGGTGTTGCTGCCGGCGGTGATGAGTCCAATGGTTGCGCTGTCCCCCCGCACGCTTGCCTCCCACGGTTCGGGCGTGTATGGCGAATCGCGTTCATGCTGGTCAGACATTCCCATGGGGTTCGATCACTGTCCACATGAAACGAATGGCGCTCGGTTTGCCCGGAGAGGCTCGGGTCTGACCTCGCAGGCCGCCGCACCGTTCGCCGCTCCGGTGGGCAGATGCCTCCGGAACTCGGCACCACGCAGGGGTCAAGAACCCGATGTCCGCTATTCCCGCATGTCGAGTCCGTCGGCGATCCGTCGTGGTTCCGGGTTTCTGTCGGAACCTGCCGCGCGCAGCGGCGAAGCCGGTAAGGTCGCACGGTGAAATGCGTGAAAGGATTTGAAACGCGAATCATGGAATCGTCCTTCTGGCTACCATTCGAGAATCGTGATCTCTCCCCGGTGGATGGTTCGGCAAGGTAGTGCGCCGACAGTGCGATGCCTGGACCGCCGCGCAGGGCATACCTTGAATGTGCTGGTTATCGCTGGTATGTCAGGTTGTCCGCGGCGTGCGAGACCGCGTGGCGGCCGTTCGGGACGTGCGTGCGCGATTGGGGAGAACCCGGGGGTCGTGCCGGTCGAATGGGGTGCATCGCCGTCGGTTCCGCCGCCTGGGAGGAGCGCGGTCGTGCTTTGGCCGGATGCGCGGTGCAGTTGTTCCGACGTCACGTGGAAAATCGCGATCGTCGATCTTCAGCTGCGGTGCCGATTGATCGGAAATCCGGATCGTGTCCGCTCCGCGCGAATTTGGTCTCGCGGATTTTCGATGGTTCTGATCGGAGTTTCCGAGGCGTCCGGAGGCCGGGATCGATCCACCGGCGCCCGGCCGTGAACTGTCCGTCCGAGAGCTTCGAGCTCTACCTGATCGAGTTATCGGCTGTCTTGTTCAACGACGAGTGCCGCCTCGGACGTTCCTCGGTGACCTCCGCGGGTGCGGCCCGCCGTGGCGAGCGGTGTTGGTCCCGCACGTAAGGTGGGATCGTGGCCGATCCGTCCACCTACCGACCAGCACCCGGGACGATCCCGGACGTCCCCGGCGTCTACCGCTTCCACGACGCCGGCGGGCGAGTGATCTACGTCGGCAAGGCCAAGAGCCTCCGCAGCCGGCTCTCCTCCTACTTCGCGGACCTCTCCGGATTGCACCCGCGCACCCGGCAGATGGTCACCACCGCCACCGGGGTTCGCTGGACCGTCGTCAGCACCGAGGTCGAGGCCCTGCAGCTGGAGTACTCCTGGATCAAGGAGTACGACCCGCGGTTCAACGTCCGCTACCGCGACGACAAGTCGTATCCGGTGCTGGCGGTGACGCTCAACGAGGAATTTCCGCGACTGCACGTCTACCGTGGTCCGCGGCGCAAGGGCGTCCGCTACTTCGGGCCCTTCGCCCACGCTTGGGCGATCCGCGAGACCGTGGACATGCTCCTGCGGGTCTTTCCGGCCAGGACCTGCTCCAGCGGAGTCTTCAAGCACCACGCCCAGCTCGGCAGGCCCTGCCTGCTCGGATACATCGGCAAGTGCTCGGCGCCGTGCGTGGGCAGGGTCAGTGCCGAGGAACACCGTGACATCGTCGACGACTTCTGCGATTTCCTCGCCGGTCGCACCGACACCCTGATGCGCAAGCTCGACAAGGAGATGCGGGAAGCCTCCGCGGATCTCCAGTTCGAACGAGCCGCGAGGTTGCGGGACGACCTCGAAGCCCTCCGCCGAGCGATGGAGAAGCAGGCGGTGGTGCTCGGCGACGGCACCGACGCCGACGTCATCGCGTTCGCCGAGGACGAGCTGGCCGCCGCGGTGCAGGTCTTCCACGTCCGCGGCGGCCGGGTGCGCGGCCAGCGCGGGTGGGTGATCGACAAGGTCGAGGAGACCGACACCACGACGTTGACCGAGCAGTTCCTGACCCAGTTCTACGGGGAGCAGGCCGCACTGGCCGATCAGGCTGACGCGGGCGGAACGCCGGTTCCACGGGAGGTCCTCGTACCCCAGCTACCCGAGGACGCGAGCGCGCTCGCCCAGTGGCTCGGCGAGCTGCGGGGCAGTCGGGTCGATCTGCGGGTCCCGCAACGCGGTGACAAGCGGACCCTGCTCGAAACCGTCGAGCGCAACGCCAAGGAGGCGTTCACCCAGTACAAACTGCGCCGGGCGGGTGACCTGACGGCGCGTTCGGCAGCGTTGCAGGAACTGCAGGAAGCGTTGGCCTTGGACAGCGCGCCGTTGCGGATCGAGTGCGTCGACGTCAGCCACATCCAAGGCAGCGACGTCGTCGCCTCTCTGGTGGTTTTCGAGGACGGTGTCCCGCGCAAGTCCGAGTACCGCCGCTTCGCCGTGGGGGAGGGCGTCGAGGGCGGCGACGTGGGCTCGATCGCCGAAGTCGTGCGGCGCCGGTTCGCGCGCTACCTGAAGGAGAACGCGGAACCCGTTCCGGAAGGAGTACAAGCCGACGCCACCGTGGCCTCCGGGGAATCGGAGGGTGCACCGGCTCCCGCGCTGGATCCGGAGACCGGCAAACCCCGCAAGTTCGCCTATCCACCGAATCTGCTCGTGATCGACGGTGGTGCGCCCCAGGTCAACGCGGCCTCGGATGTGCTCACCGAACTCGGGATCACCGATGTCGCCGTGATCGGCATCGCCAAGCGGCTGGAGGAGATCTGGCTGCCCGCCGAACCGGACCCGGTGGTGTTGCCCCGCACGAGCGAGGCGCTCTACCTGCTGCAGCGCGTACGGGACGCGGCGCACGACTTCGCCATCCGCTACCACCGGAGCAAACGGTCCAAACGAATGACCGCCTCCGAACTGGACTCGATACCTGGGCTGGGCCAGGCCAGGCGAACGGCGCTGCTGAAGCACTTCGGTTCGCTTCGAAAGCTCCGCCAGGCGAGCGTCGAGGAGATCACCCAGGTACCCGGATTCGGGAAGCGCATGGCCGAGATCGTGGCTTCCGCGTTGTCCGGCGGTTCGGAACGGTCCGCGGAGGAAGGCGGAACCGACTCGGATGGTGCCGGCACCGGGGACTCCCGATGAGGTCGGCCAGCAGCGGCCGCGGCTGCCGGTGGCCGTCGAGCGGGCAGCGACCTGCTGAACCGGGTCGGGCCGAACCGCTCCCGGCCGAACCAGTCCCGTGGAGCCGCTCGATGAGCTGGCTGCCTGCCGAATCCTCGGACGTATGGGTGAGACTGGCCGGGAGGGAGTGACCGAGAGCGCACAACGGCACGGGTGGACCGAACGCGGGTATCGCGGATCCGATGGCCGCCCTTTGGGAGCCGGGGTCGGAAAGGCGGGTGCGCGTGGCGCGGTATCGGCGGCTCGCATGCCATGCGAGCAGCGGTCCGGCACCGGTCACGCATGCCGACGGGCGACTGACCGGCCGGGTGGTCGCCCGCGCGAGAAGACCTGTCAGGAACGACAAGGGGGACGGAGAGAGTGAGCGAGGAGAAGTCGGGCATCGAGGTCGCGGTGGTCAGCGGGCTTTCCGGCGCGGGGCGAAGTACGGCGGCGAAGTGCCTGGAAGATCTCGGTTGGTTCGTCGTGGACAACCTGCCTCCCGAGCTGATCGCGACGATGGTCGAGTTGGGAGCCCGTTCCAGCGGCGCGATCACGCGGGTCGCAGTGGTGATGGATGTGCGGAGCCGTGCGTTCACCGAAGACCTCGGGTCGGTGATCAAGGACCTCGACGCCAGTGGTTTCAAGCCCAAGGTCCTGTTCCTGGAAGCCACCGACGAGGTGTTGATCAGGCGGTTCGAGCAGGTTCGCCGTGGACACCCGCTGCAGGGGGAAGGCCGGTTGGCGGACGGGATCGGCACCGAGCGAGCGCTGCTGTCGAAGCTCCGGTCGGAAGCCGACCTGGTCGTGGATACCACCGGGTTGTCCGTGCACCAGCTGCGTTCGAAGATCGAGGACGCGTTCGGCACGGAGGCGAGCACCCGTACCCGCGTGACCGTGCTGTCGTTCGGTTACAAGTACGGGTTGCCGATGGACTCCGACCTCGTGATGGACTGCCGGTTCTTGCCGAACCCGTTCTGGATCCCGGAACTACGCGAGTTCAACGGTCTCGACGACGAGGTCCGCAACTACGTGCTCGGGCAGGAGGGCGCGGAGGAGTTCCTGCACAGCTACCAGCAGTTGCTGCACATGGTCGGCGCCGGTTATCACCGGGAAGGAAAGCGATACCTCACCCTGGCGTTGGGGTGCACCGGCGGCAAGCACCGCAGCGTGGCATTGGTCGAGGAGCTTGCCAGGCGGCTGGCCGATGACGAGGGAATGATGGTCAAGACGGTGCATCGAGACCTGGGGCGCGAGTGATCGACGAGTCAGCGGAACGTCCACTACGAGTTGTGGCGCTGGGTGGTGGCCACGGCCTGCAGGCGACCTTGTCGGCCGTGCGCCGCATCACCACCGACGTGACGGCAGTGGTGACGGTGGCCGATGACGGCGGGTCCTCGGGGCGGCTCCGACGTGAGTTGGGGATGCTGCCGCCGGGTGACCTGCGCAAGGCGCTCGCCGCGCTGGCGTCCGCAGGCGAGGACGGCAAGGTGTGGTCGGAGATGTTCGAGCACCGTTTCGGCGGTAACGGTGCGCTGGCCGGACACGCGGTCGGCAATCTCGTGCTCGCCGGTCTGCTCGACGTACTGGGCGACCCCGTGGCCGTGTTGGACCAGGCCTGCCGGCTGCTGGACGTGCACGGCCGGGTGCTGCCGATGTCGTCGGTGCCGTTGGACATGGAAGCCGACGTGGTCGGTCTCGACGAGGACCCGACGTCCGTTCGCACGATTCGGGGACAAGTCGCGATCGCAAGTACACCCGGTCGGGTAAAAGAAGTTCGGCTTTGCGCTGCCGATGGGGAGGGTTGGGAGCCGGCCGCCAGTCCGGAAGCGGTCGACGCGGTGCTCAACGCGGACCTCGTTCTGCTCGGGCCTGGCTCGTGGTTCACCAGCGTACTGCCCCATCTGCTGCTGCCGGAGCTGCAGCGGGCACTGGTCAACACACGTGCCCGGCGCGTCGTCGTGCTCAATCTCATCCCACAACCGGGTGAGACGGCGGGTTTCTCCCCCGAACAGCACCTGGACGTACTCTCGCAACACGCACCACAGCTGCGCGTGGACGCGGTATTGGCGGATGCCGACTCGGTACCGACGCCTGATCGACTTCGGGCTGCGGCCGCCGGCTTGGGTGCGCACACTCTGCTCGACAAGGTCGCCACATCGACGGTTCCGGGGCGGCACGACCCCGAGTCATTGGCGGCGAGCTTGCTGGCCGCATGGGAGAGGAGGACGGACCGTTGGCGATGACCTCCGCGGTCAAGGACGAGTTGAGCCGACTGGCGGTGACCAAGACGTGTTGTCGCAGATCCGAGGTGTCCTCACTGCTGCGCTTCGCGGGTGGCCTGCACATAGTCGCGGGACGTGTGGTGGTGGAGGCGGAGCTGGACAGCGGCTCCTCGGCGCGCAGGCTCCGCAAGGAGATCCACGAGCTGTTCGGGCACCACTCCGACGTGCACGTGATCACCTCCGGCGGGCTGCGCAAGGGAACCCGTTACGTGGTGCGGGTGGTGCGCGACGGTGAAGGGCTCGCCCGGCAGACCGGATTGCTCGACCCACGCGGCCGGCCGGTCCGCGGGTTGCCCGCGCACGTGGTCTCCGGCGGCGCGTGCGACTCGGAGTCGGCATGGCGGGGTGCTTTCCTGGCGCACGGGTCGCTGACCGAGCCGGGCCGGTCGTCATCGCTCGAGGTCACCTGCCCTGGCCCGGAGGCGGCGCTGGCGCTCGTGGGCGCGGCGCGCCGGCTCGGCGTGCAGGCCAAATCCAGAGAGGTTCGCGGTGCGGACCGGGTCGTCGTGCGGGATGGCGACGCGATCGGCGCGATGCTGACCAAGCTCGGTGCGCACTCCAGCGTGCTGGCTTGGGAAGAACGTCGGATGCGCCGTGAGGTGCGCGCCACGGCGAATCGGTTGGCCAATTTCGACGATGCGAACCTGCGCCGTTCCGCGCGCGCGGCGGTGGCCGCGGCGGCACGGGTGCAGCGCGCGCTGGAACTGCTCGGTCCGACGGCGCCCGAACACCTGCTGGTCGCGGGGCGGTTGCGATTGGCGCACCGACAGGCATCGCTGGAGGAGCTGGGCCAGCTGGCCGATCCCCAGATGACCAAGGACGCGGTCGCGGGCAGGATCCGCAGGCTGCTGGCGATGGCGGACAAGCGGGCGCGTGAGCTCGGTCTACCGGACACCGAATCCGCCGTCACCGCGGAGATGCTGGAAGCCGAGGTCTGAAGCGTGGTGGGAGCGTGACCCGAACCGGTTCGGAGATTTCGATCACCGGTTCGGGGCACCCGCGAGTTCCGCGTCGAGGGCGCTGCGACCGCGTGAACGACGTCCTCGTCTTGGGCGAAAGGCACAAGCCCGACACCCGACCGATCATCTCCTCCCGCAGTCCGGGATTCGCCTGTGCGCCGCGTGGACCTGCAACGCCCGCCCGCGTGCTGTCGGCTCCGGGGCAGATAGGGTTGTGACCTGAGTCCATCAACCGCTTACCCGCCGCATGTGCAGGCAGGGTCAGTCACGAGGAGAGATCGACGTGACCGTTCGCGTAGGTATCAACGGCTTCGGCCGGATCGGGCGGAACTTCTGGCGGGCGGCGGTCGCCAGCAACCACGACATCGAGGTTGTGGCCGCAAACGACCTGGGCGATGTGGCGACCATGGCCCACCTGCTGAAGTACGACAGCGTCCTCGGCCGGGTGAATGAGGACGTGAAGGTCACGGACGAGGGCATCGAGGTCGGCGGCAAGCTCATCAAGATCCTCGCCGAGAAGGACCCCGGCAAGCTGCCCTGGTCGGACCTCGGCGTCGACGTCGTGGTCGAGTCCACCGGCTTCTTCACCAACGCCTCCGACGCCCGCAAGCACGTCGATGAGGGCGGTGCGAAGAAGGTCATCATCTCGGCTCCGGCCAAGAATGAGGACCTGACCGTGGTGCTGGGCGTCAACGACGACAAGTACGACGGTTCGCAGACGATCCTGTCGAACGCCTCCTGCACGACGAACTGCCTGGCGCCGATGGTCAAGGTGCTCAACGATTCGTTCGGCATCGAGCAGGGCCTGATGACCACCGTGCACGCCTACACGGCCGACCAGAATCTGCAGGACGGCCCGCACAAGGACCTCCGCCGTGCCCGCGCTGCCGCGGTCAACCTGGTGCCGACCAGCACCGGCGCCGCCAAGGCCATCGGCCTGGTGCTGCCCGAGCTCAACGGCAAGCTCGACGGTTACGCCATGCGCGTCCCCGTGCCGACCGGTTCGGTGACGGACCTGACCGCCACGGTCCGAGCCGACACCACCGCCGAGGAGGTCAATGAGGCCTTCCGCGCGGCAGCGGGCGAGAGCCGCCTCAAGGGCGTGCTGCGCTACAACGAGGACCCGATCGTCTCCACCGACATCGTGACCGACCCGGCCTCCACGATCTACGACGCGCCGCTGACCAAGGTCATCGGTAACCAGGTCAAGATCGTCGGCTGGTACGACAACGAGTGGGGCTACTCCAACCGGCTCACCGACCTGGCCGCTCTGGTTGGATCCAAGCTCTCCTGAGCCTTCTGCGGGAGCCCGTCCGTGGCCGTTGAGCCGAGGCTCGGCGGCCACGGACGGGCGTACTTTCGAGGACGGCCCGCCTACCGGGCCGGTGCAGAATGCGCGCGGTGGTCTCCGCGTCCGCCGTCCCGGCCCCGGCTTCGGGGACGGCTCGAGCACGTCCGTACGCCGCAGCCCACCGCCTCGCGATGGGTGGACCCGCCACTTTAGGCGGAACATCACCGAGGGGCTGCGGGCCGGCCGAGTCGAACCGGCGGCCACCCGTGCCAACCGATCTTGTGAGAAGTACTGAGGAGCAGAGCGTGAAGAACCTCGACGATCTGCTGTCCGAGGGCGTACGTGGTCGCCGCGTGCTGGTGCGTGCCGATCTGAACGTGCCGCTGGACGGCGACCGGATCACCGATGACGGGCGTGTGCGCGCCTCGCTGCCCACGATCGAGAAGCTGACCGGCGCGGGTGCGCAAGTCGTGGTCACCGCGCACCTCGGGCGTCCGAAGGGAGCGCCCGACCCGGCGTTCTCGCTGGCCCCCGTGGCGCGCAGGTTCGGTGAACTGCTCGGTGCCGAAGTCGCGCTGGCCGACGACGTGGTCGGCGAGTCCGCTCGCACGGTCGTCGGTGGTCTCGCCGACGGATCGGTCGCACTGCTGGAGAACGTGCGGTTCGACCCCCGGGAGACCAGCAAGGACGATTCCGAGCGCGAGGCGCTGGCCGACGACCTGGTCACGCTCGTCGGTCCGGACGCGGCTTTCGTGTCGGACGGTTTCGGAGTGGTGCACCGCAAGCAGGCCTCGGTCTACGACGTGGCCAAGCGGCTGCCGGGCTACGCCGGTGGTCTCGTGCTCTCCGAGGTCGAGGTGCTGCGCACGCTGACCGGTGACGCGCAGCGTCCGTACGCCGTCGTGCTCGGTGGTTCGAAGGTCTCCGACAAGCTGGGCGTGATCCAGGCGCTGCTGCCCACGGTCGACAAGCTGTTGATCGGCGGCGGGATGGCCTACACGTTCCTCGCCGCGCAGGGTTACGGGGTCGGCAAGTCGCTGCTGCAGGAGGACCAGATCGAGTCCACCAAGCGGTTGTTGGCCGAACACGGCGACAAGCTCGTCCTGCCGGTCGATGTGGTGGTGGCCGATCGGTTCGCCGCCGATGCCGAAGCGCGGACCGCTGATGTGAACGCGATCCCCGACGAGATGATGGGGCTGGACATCGGTCCTCGCAGCGTAGAGCTGTTCGCCGGGATCCTTTCCGGTGCCAGGACGGTGTTCTGGAACGGTCCGGCCGGGGTCTTCGAGTTCGCCGCGTTCGCCGAGGGGACCAGGGGCGTCGCCCAGGCCATTGTGGACTCCGATGCGTTCAGCGTGGTGGGTGGCGGTGATTCGGCGGCGGCTGTCCGCAGCCTCGGCCTGCCGGAGGACGGCTTCTCTCACATCTCCACCGGTGGTGGTGCTTCGCTCGAATACCTCGAAGGCAAGCAGCTGCCGGGTGTCTCGGTGCTCGAAGGCGGGGACTGAAACTCCTGATCGACCGGTCGTGCGGGCGATCATCGCCCCACGACCCTCCGGTGCGCCGGGCGCGACGGTGGGCCGCGCGTCCGGAGCACCGGTCCACGAACACTCCATCGAGTCGAAGGAACGGGGTTTGTGATGGCCAGGACGCCGTTGATCGCAGGCAACTGGAAGATGAACCTGAACCACCTGGAAGCCATCGCCCTGGTGCAGAAGGTCGGGTTCGCTCTGCCGAAGAAGTACTTCTCCAAGGTCGAGGTGGCCGTTCTGCCACCGTTCACCGACATCCGCAGCGTGCAGACGCTGGTCGACGGCGACGACATGTCCCTGCGCTACGGTGCGCAGGACATCTCCGGACACGACTCCGGTGCCTACACCGGTGACGTGTCCGGTCCGATGCTGGCGAAGCTGGGATGCACCTACGTCGTCGTGGGCCACTCGGAACGTCGGGAGTACCACGAGGAGACCGACGAGGTCGTCAACCGCAAGGTTCGCGCGTCCCTCAAGCACGGGATATCACCGATTCTGTGCGTGGGCGAGCTGCTCGACGTCCGCGAGGCGGGCAATCACGTCGAGCACTGCACCACCCAGCTCATCAATGCGCTCAAGGGACTCAAGGCGGAGCAGGTCAGGCAGGTCGTGCTGGCCTACGAGCCGGTGTGGGCGATCGGCACGGGCAAGGTCGCCACGGCGCAGGACGCCCAGGAGGTCTGCGGTGCGCTGCGGTCCGCCTTGGTCGACAAGTACGGCCAGGAGGTGGCCGACGACGTGCGCGTTCTCTACGGAGGGTCGGTCAAGTCCAGCAACATCGGCGAGCTCATCGGCCAGGAAGACATCGACGGCGCACTCGTCGGTGGCGCCAGTCTCAATGGTGACGAGTTCGCCAAGTTGAGCGCGATGGCTGCGGGCGGACCATTGCCCTGATAGACGGTGATGACGGGACCCACCGCTGTGGGTGGGTTCCGATCACCTAGGGTGTCGTCGTGGTCCGGCAATTCGTCGGACCTCTGTACGAACCCACCAACCGGATCGTTTCCTCGGGTGACCGTCCCGCTCGGCTCAGCCCTCCGCCGTTCCAGGTCATGCTCGCCAGGCAGGACTCCGCAGTGCGCGCGACCACCTCGAAACGCATCCCGCAAGCGCTCTAGGACAGACGGCGGTCAACCCGCTGAGAGCTGCCCGGTACCCTGTGTGGCGAACCGCTGTGCGAACGAGGACGTGATGACTCTTTTCCTGCAGATCATGCTGATCGTGACGAGTGTGGCACTGGTGTTGCTGGTGCTGCTGCACCGCGCCAAGGGCGGCGGGCTCTCCTCGCTCTTCGGCGGCGGTATGCAGTCCAGCCTGGCCGGTTCCAGCGTGGCGGAGAAGAACCTCGACCGCATGACGATGTTCGTCATCGCGTTGTGGATCATCGCCATCGTCGGTACCGGTTTGCTGATCAAGATCGGCTGATCTGTTCGGCTGACCGGCAGCGGTCGGACAATCCGGGTGGCTTGGTGGGTGAGGATGCATGACTGGTGGCAATGCGATCCGCGGTACGCACGTGGGGGCGGGGCCGACGGGTGAAGACGAACGCGGTAGCAGTGTGCCGCGTAAACGGGTGGACTACTGGTGCGCGAATGCGCACCGCACACGCCTGTCGTTCGCGGTAGACGCCGAGGTTCCGGATCGGTGGGACTGCCAGCGTTGCGGTCTTCCGGCTGGGCAGGACGAGCAGAATCCCCCGGAATCGCGGCGAAATGAGCCCTATAAGAGCCACATGGCTTATGTGAAGGAGCGTCGTAGCGAATCCGATGGCATGGCCATCCTCGATGAGGCTCTGGCGAAGCTCAAGGAGCGCAAGGGGCGCTGATCCTTTCGGTCGAGGGCTGGGAGCGCGGTTCCGCGTTCCCAGCCCTCGGCGTTGTTCGTGGTGGCGGAGCCACGGTTCGTCTGCCGCGATCTGGCGACCTCGACAATCGCTTCGAGTTACTCTGAGCGGCCGCCCTTTCGGGTGAAGATTCCTATTGGTCATTTCGATAGGCACGTTCCGCGCCTGGTTGAGCGGCGTGCCCGGTGATCTCGACACGCAGTTCCGGGGGCGTGTTTTCCCGCGGTCGCGGTCCTTGGCTGGTAGACCGGTGTGCGGCGGATTGTTCCGGTACTGTCCGCGGTCGTCGATCGCCGTCGCCGCGTGCGGATCTCGACGGAGACCGGTATGTGTCGCCGACGTGCTCGAACCGTTGGACACATCGCGACGGTCACCGCTCGCGTTTTCTCCTCACCTGTTGGTGGGAGACGGACTCGACGTAGTGGGTTGTCCCGTTCTCGCGGTCGAGCACAGGAATCGCAACATCGATTTGTGCGGTGCTGAATCCCGGACTTAGGTTGATACCGGCCGTACTTTCACCGCACGAGGAGTGACGTCGATGGTGTGGACTTCCGAGCCCGAGGATGTCGACCGTCGAACCGCTCTTTCCACTCCGGATCGATACGGCGCTGAATTGCGTGGTGGCGTAGGGAAATTTGGCGAATCGCGGACACCGGGACACCTGAATTCGAGTTCCCGTAGACGTCGTCCTCCCGGTTTCTTCCGTGAGGTGCCGGTGTGCGGCGGAATTCGGCGGGCGGGTCACCGGGCGGCGAACCACACGGGGCGGAGGGCCACCGGGCGACGGGGCTGCGCAGGCTCCTGAGCCGGTCGAGTGGATGACTGGCCGAGTGGATGACTGGCCGACTGGATGACTGGCCGACTGGATGACTGGCCGAGTGAACGAGTTGCGGCGAAGGACCGGTGAGGCCCGTGGCCGATCCCGGCTCGGGGAGGGCCGTTGCCGAGCTTTGTTCGCACACCGAGTGGGGGAGAGCACGATGAGCACAGCTTTCGAACAGGCCAGAGAGGTGGCGGACGCCGTGCTCTACGCCGGGTACCTCCGGCATCCCCAGCTCGTGCCGACCGGCCAGTACCGGCCGCAGTGGCAGTTCGGAGTGCTCGTGCCTCCGGGGTTCGCACGGGAGGACGAAGGTGAGAGCAGCGAAGCCCGGACCGAATGCGTGTTGGAGTCGTCCGATGCCGCCGGGCTGCACGTCAGGGTCAGATTCCTGCACGTGCAGCAAAAACAGGTGCAGAATGTCGATCGCGAACCGGTCGAGGCCATCGTGGTCGATGGCCAGGAGGTCAGGACTTGGGAAGAGTCCGTCGAACAGGAACGGAGCTTTTCCCTTTCCCTGGGGGTGTTGCTGAGGGAATCCCGGTACTTTCCGATCGATGTGGATGGTGCGGAGATCGCGGAGGACATCCGGGATTCCCTCGGCCGCGTGCGGGGCGGAATCGTGCGTCGGCGCCGGCCGTTGCATGCAGGACTGTGGGTCGAAGCCGAACGGATCGCGGGCGTGCGCGGGGCGATGAGGGTGCGTGCGATCGTCCGGAATCAGACCGCGGTACCGTCCTCGAATCCTGGTGACGTGCAGGTGTCGCGGCACGCGCTAGTCGCGGCCCACCTGTTGCTCGGCGCGGAGAGCGGTGTCTTCGTCTCGCAGGTGGAGCCACCGGGCTGGGCTCGCCGCACAGTGGAGCAGTGCCGGAACGTGCGCTGTTGGCCGGTCCTTCTCGGCGGGACCGAACGAAGCAGCGTGGTGCTGTCCGCGCCGGTGATCCTCAACGACAATCCGACGGTCGGGCCGAAGACCGGGCCGCCGGCACCCGAAGTGACGGAGCTGGCGGACTTTCCGGCGGTGGCCGGTGAGGTGCGGCTCACCGAAGAGGAACCCCGCGAGCTCCCGTACCCCGCCGGCGAGTTCCTCGACGATCTCGGCTGGGCTCGGGCGGATGTGCTGGAACCGCCGTCCGGCGTGGTGCCCAGTCCCCCGGCGTCCATCCCCGCCCGTCGGCAGCCCGAGGAACAGCTCAAGATCCCGTGGTGGGATCCGGAGTCGGAGGCGGCCGGACGTGTTCTCATCACCGGCGTGGCGGTGACCAGGGGGAGCAAGGTCCGGTTGATCCCCGAACAACGCGAGGATCCCGATTCGGACATCTACCTTCGCGGGTCCCTCGCCACCGTGCGCGACGTGCACGTCGATGAGCAGCGCTTGGCGGTGACCCTGGACGGCGACGCGACTCCGGAGCACTCGGGCGAGGAGAGCTACCGGTTCTTCGGCATGGACGAGGTCGAGCCGGTGCGCCCGGACCAAGAAACCGTGTCCTGACGATCAGGCGCCGGGGCACCGGCCGGACACCCGGGTGGCTGTCCGGCCGGTCAGTGGCTCTCCCAGGTGTCGGTGGCTGCCCCCCGTCGGTGGACGACCTGCTCTCGCGGTTCGGAGTGCGAGCGGAAGTCGGGTGTGGTGTTGCTCGCGCGCACGAGCAAGTTCGAGTGAACACCCGTTACGCTCACGCGACTACTCGAAATCCCGTGATTGAAGACCACTGGTGCCACAGTGTTGGGGAGGACTCCATGGACCTGTCGACTGCTGATCTCGCCGATCAGGAGGGCCCCTCGGTTCGCAGCTGCGACGTGCAGTTTCGCCAGTACGGCGGTCGCGCGGTATTCGCCGGACGTATCCGAACGGTCACGTGCTTCCAGGACAACGCACTGCTCAAGAAGATCCTCTCGGAACCGGGTGAAGGCCAGGTGCTGGTCATCGACGGTGCCGGCTCCGTGCACACCGCGCTGGTCGGAGACCTGATCGCGGAGCTCGGACGTTCCAACGGCTGGAACGGGCTCGTGGTCAACGGCGCCATCCGGGACTCGGCCGTCATCGGCGAGATGGACTTCGGGGTCAAGGCACTGGGCACCAACCCCAGGAAGAGCACGAAGAACGGTGACGGGACCGTCGACGACGTCGTCGAGCTCGGGAGCGTCCGGTTCGTGCCGGGGGAGTACCTCGTCAGCGACCACGACGGCGTGGTCGTGCTCGCCCAGGACTGAGCTACCGGTCGGTCGTCCGCCCGCGCGTCCGGTTGCGGGCGGAAATGAGCGGGTGACGGAGGTGGCGGGGACCACGCAGTGGTGCGCCCCGCCACCTACGCAGACCTCACACCAGGTCGCGGGCGGCCTCCTCGTCGAGCAGCCACAGCGTGCGATCACGCCCCCGAGCTCCCGATGCGGGGATCTCGGCAGGATCGGCCCCGCCCAGCGCAGCCGCGACCGGCCCCGCCTTCGCCGCACCGGTGGTCATCAGCCACACCTCCGCCGCTGCCCGGATCGCGGGCAACGTCAACGAGATCCGGGTGGGCGGAGGTTTGGGGCAATCGTGCACCCCGACCACCATGCGATCGAACTCCCGGACGTACGGCGTGTCGGGGAACAACGACGCCGTGTGCCCCTCCTCACCGACACCCAGCATGAGGACGTCGAACCGGGGGACGGGGACATCGGTGGCACGCTCGGCCGTCGCGGCGAGCACCTGCGCGTAGTGCGCTGCCGCCGCTTCGGCGTCGTCGCCGAACCGGCCGCCGGAAGGTGCCATCGGATGAACCCGCGCGGGATCGATGTCGACGTGATCGAGAAGCGCCGCACGTGCCTGGGTCTCATTGCGCTCAGCGTCCCCGGCAGGCAGGAAGCGCTCGTCGCCCCAGTACACGTTCACCTTCGACCAGCGCACGACGTCCCGGGCGGGGGAGAGGCGAATCTGATCGAGCACGCTGATCCCTGCCCGGCCACCGGTGAGCACGACCGACGCCTCACCGTGCTCGACCTGGGCATCGACCAGGCGCGTGATCAGTCGGGCAGCCGCGGAAGCCGCCAGTTCGGCGCCGTCGTCGTGTGCGATCACCTCGTTCATGTTTGCTCCGCCTCGGTCGTCTCGGCCGAGGCAGCGGGGTCGTCGCGCACGATCATGGTCAGTCCGCGAAGGGTCACCTCGTAGATGTCGTCCGGGTCGAGCCTGCGCAACTCCTCGGCCAGGCAATCCCGCGTTTCGCGGCGGTGCAGGGCCACTCGGCGGTCCGGTTGCCCTGGCTGAGTCAGCGTGCCGACGCGCCCATCGGGACGCACGATCTCCACGTTGCCCGAGGGACGCTCCAGAACCGCGGAGATGATCCCCGCCTCCTGCCGTCGGTGCTCGCTGCGGTGAACCGGGATGTCCAGGTACACGGCGAGCCAGGCCGCGAGCAGATCGGTCGATGGCGAGTCCCCGGCTCCGCGCACGGTGGCGGAGGTGACCTGCTCGAAAGGCGGCAGGTCCAGGGACGCGGCCAGCAGCGCCCGCCACGACGTCAACCGAGTCCACGCCAGGTCGGTGTCCCCGTCCACGTAAGAACGAACCCGAGACTGCAACGCCTCGATCGGGTTCTCTTCGGCGGCGGCGTCGGTGATGCGGCGATGAGCCAGCACCCCGATCGGATCCTTGGCCGGGAACTCTGGAGCCTCCGTCGGCCACCACACCACCACCGGAGCGTCCGGGAGCAGCAACGGGACGACCGAGCCCGCCCCCTCGTCGGCCAGCGCACCGTACAGGCGCAGCACGATCACCTCCGAAGCGCCCGCGTCTCCGCCGATGCGGATTTGCGCGTCCAACCGGGGAGCGGCTTCCTTCGCCCCGCGCGCCACCACGATCACCCGGCAGGGATGTTCGCGGCTGGCATCGTTGGCGGCCTGGATTGCCTGCTCGGTCTCGGTACCGTCCCCGGTGACGATCACCAGGGTCAGCACTCGACCGAGTGCGACAGCACCACCGGACTCGCGCAGTTCAACCATCTTCTTGTTGACCCGCGAGGTGGTGGTGGAGGGAAGATCGATGATCACGGTCGCCTCCAGACGCGTCCGGTGCGGGCAAGCATGGCGTCGGCCGAGGTGGGTCCCCAGGTCCCGGCCTTGTAGGGCTCCGGCTTACCGCCGGACTCCCAGTGCGCCAGCACCGGGTCGAGAATCTTCCAGGACTGCTCCACTTCGGCGTTCACCGGGAAGAGTGAGGGTTCGCCGAGAAGAACGTCCAGGAGCAGCCGCTCGTAGGCTTCCGGGGACGATTCGGTGAACGCGTGCCCGTAGCCGAAGTCCATCGTCACGTCCCGGACCTCCATCGAGGTGCCGGGAACCTTCGAACCGAACCGCATCGTCACGCCCTCGTCCGGCTGCACGCGGATCACCAGGGCGTTCTGGCCGAGTTCCTCGGTCATGGTGTCGTCGAACGGTAGATGCGGTGCGCGCTTGAACATCACCGCGATCTCGGTGACCCGCCGCCCCAGCCGCTTGCCGCTGCGCAGGTAGAAGGGTACCCCGGCCCAGCGACGGCTCTCGATCTCCAGTGTGATCGCGGCGAACGTCTCGGTGATCGAGTCGGAGGCGAAGCCGCCCTCCTCGTGCAGACCGGGAACCAACGATCCGCCCTGCCAGCCACCCGTGTACTGGCCACGAGCGGTGGTCTCGTTGAACGGGCCCACCGGTTTGGTCGAGGACAGCACCTTGAGCTTCTCCGAGCGGAGGGCCTCCGGGGAGAAGGAGACGGGTTCCTCCATCGCGGTGAGCGCCATCAGCTGCAGCAGGTGGTTCTGGATGACGTCCCGCGCGGCCCCGATACCGTCGTAGTAGCCCGCACGACCACCCAAGCCGATGTCCTCGGACATCGTGATCTGCACGTGGTCGACGTAGTGGGCGTTCCAAAGCGGTTCGAACAGCTGGTTGGCGAAGCGCAGGGCCAGGATGTTCTGCACGGTCTCCTTGCCGAGGTAGTGGTCGATGCGGAACACCGACTCCTCGGGGAAGACCTCGTTTACGATCCGGTTGAGCTCCTGGGCACTGGCCAGGTCGTGGCCGAACGGCTTCTCGACGACGACCCGCCGCCACTGGTTATCGCCCTGTTCGGCCAAGCCCGACCGGGACAGCTGCTTGAGCACCGTTGGGAATGCCGAAGGCGGGACCGACAGGTAGAACGCGTGGTTCCCGCCGGTGCCGCGTTCGGCGTCCAGCTGCTTGACGGTTTCGGCCAGCCGGTCGAAGGCTTCCGGATCGTCGAAGGAGCCCGAAACGAACCGGAAACCTTCGGCGAGCCGGTCCCACACGGTCTGGTGGAAGGGCGTTCGCGCGTTCTCCTTGACCGCCTCGTAGACGACCTGCCCGAAGTCCTGGTCCTCCCAATCACGTCGGGCGAACCCGGTCAGCGCGAATCCCGGCGGCAGCAGGCCACGGTTGGCGAGGTCGTAGATGGCGGGCATCAGCTTCTTGCGCGACAGGTCGCCCGTCACTCCGAAGATGGTCAGGCCGGAGGGCCCTGCGATCCGCGGGAGCCGCTTGTCGCGCGGATCGCGCAGCGGGTTCTGCCATTCGGACTGAGTCGTCACGGTCACTCCTTACCACCGAGCTCCTGCACGGCCTTGACCAGTTCGACCAGCCCCGCAGCCCGGTCGGTCAGGTGCAGGCGGAGAACCGGTCGGTTCTGCCGTGCGAGCACCTCGCCGTCGCCGAGTGCCTGGGCGCGCTGCAGGCCGGCCAGGGTGTAGGTGCGGTCCGGGACTTCCAGGTCGGCTTCGGGACTTCCGGTGATCTGCAGGAAGACGCCGTTCTGGTGCCCGCCCTTGTGGTATTGGCCGGTCGAGTGCAGGAACCGGGGGCCCCACCCGAACGTGGTTTGCACTTTGCCGCGCCGCGCCAGCTCGGGTCGCAGAACGGCGGTGGAGGCGTCGTCGAGCCGATCGAGGTAGGCCTGGATCGACATGTAGCCGTTCACCGGAACCGAGGACAGGAACACCCGCAGTGCTTCACGTACCGTCCCCACACCTGCGGAGAGCCAGCTGCCCGCCGCATGCACCTCGATCGAGCCGTCCACCAGTGCGGGCATCGCCGCCGGGCCGCCCGCCGGTCCGTCCAGCAGCGCGCGCGCTGCCTCCTTGGCGGCTTCGACGTCGGGCTGGTCGAACGGGTTGATCTCCAGTAGCCGTCCCGCGAGTGCGGTGGCGAACTCCCAGAGCATGAACTGCGCGCCGAGTGGGCCGGAGACGGCGATCTGCGCATCGTCGGTGGCGGGTCCGATCGCGACGGTTGTCGCGTCGTGGCCCGCGTCGGTGAAGCCCGGAGCGCGCTGGTTCTCCACGACCACCGGAAGCAGGCCGGTGCCCTCCTTGCCGGTGGACTCGGCGATCAACTGCTCGGCCCAGTCGGGAAGACCGACGACGTCAGAGCCGGTGTCGGCGAAGACGACCTTCTCCGCGCCGTCGGAATGCGCGGCTGCCAGCGCGGCTGCCAGCTGGACAGCGGGATTCTGCTCGCTGTCGACGCTGAGCTCCTCGTGCGCGGCGGCCGCGTCGTCGAGCAGGGTGGCGATGTCGGCGCCCGCCAGTCCGGCGGGAACCAGGCCGAACGCGGTCAGAGCCGAGTAGCGGCCGCCCACGTTCGGGTCCGCCGTGAACACCTTGCGGTAACCGGCCTCGTGCGCCCCGCTCTCCATCGGCGACCCCGGGTCGGTGACGACGATGATCCGGGTCACAGGATCGATTCCGTTGGCTTCGAAAGCCTTCTCGAAGATGCGGCGGTGGCTATCGGTTTCCACGGTCGTACCGGACTTGGACGACACCACGAGCGCGGTGCGGTCCAGGTCTCCGGAGAGCGCGTCAGCCACCTGCCCGGGGTCGGTCGTGTCCAACACGACCAGGTGCACACCGTCGGTCGCGGTGATCACTTCCGGCGCCAGCGACGAGCCGCCCATACCGGCCAGCACGATCCGGTCCACACCTTCACCGTGCAGTTCGGCGCGCAACGCGTCGATCTCGGCGAGTAGTGGGCGGGAACTTTCGTGCAACGTGGTCCAGGACAACCGGATCGATGCTTCGCTCTCCGCGTCTGCCCCCCAGAGGGTGGCGTCCTGGTTCGCGAGCCTGCTGGCAACCGCGCCAGAGGTCAGCTTCTCAATCAGTGGACGAGCTTTGGCCGCAAGTCCTTCGTCAGAGATCCGAACTGGAGTCTTCGTTGCCATCTAGATCCTTCGACTTGTTGTGATCCTCATACGGGCTCACCCCGGTGAACACCGAACCGGCAATCACCTCGTCGTTGAGGTCCGTGAGTTACCCGCCGCGGCTGCATCGGGCGCTGGAGCGCGAGAACGCTCCAGCGCCGGATACCTGGCCCCGGAGTGTGCCGGGTCATCGCGGGTTCCGCCGCCGGCGCATCGTACGTCGCCGATACCGGCGGCGGAACACCAACGAACTACTTGGCCTGTTCGAGCTGCTCCTCGACCGTTTGGAGCAATTCCTCCCAGGACTTCTCGAACTTCTCGACGCCCTCGCGCTCCAGCACCACGAACACGTCGTCGAGGTCGACCCCCGCGTCGGCCAGGGCGTCGAAGACCTCCTGGGACTCGGCGGCCTTGCCGCGCACGGTGTCGCCCTGCACATCGGCGTGATCGCCGGTGGCGAACAGCGTCGCTTCCGGCATCGTGTTCACCGTGTTGGGTGCCACGAGCCCGTCGACGTAGCGGGTGTCCGAGTAGGCCGGGTCCTTGACCCCGGTCGAGGCCCACAGCGGGCGCTGGACGTTGGCGCCGTCGGCGGCCAGCTTCTTGAAGCGCTCGCTCCCGAAGATCTCCTCGTACGCGGCGTAGGCCAGCCGGGCGTTGGCGATCGCGGCCTTGCCCAGCAGCTGATCGCCGCCTTCCAGCGACTCCAGCCGCTTGTCGATCTCGGCGTCCACGCGCGAGACGAAGAAGGACGCCACCGAGAAGATCCCGGACAGGTCGTGGCCGTTGGCCTTGGCCTGCTCCAGACCGGTCAGGTAGGCGTCCATGACGTCGCGGTAGCGCTCCACCGAGAAGATCAGGGTGACGTTGACGCTGATGCCCTCGGCGAGCGTGCGGGTGATCGCGGGCAGACCTTCGACCGTGGCCGGAATCTTGACCATGAGGTTCGGCCGGTCCACCGCCTTCCACAGGTCCGCAGCCTCGGCCACCGTGCGCTCGGTGTCGTTGGCCAACCGGGGGTCCACCTCGATGGACACGCGGCCGTCGACGCCTCCGGTGGCGTCGTGGACGCTCCCGAAGATGTCGGCGGCGTCGCGCACGTCGGTGGTGGTCAGTTCGCGCACCGCTTCGTCCACGCTCGCGTTGCGGGCGGCGAGCTCGCGAACCGCCTCGCTGTAGTCCGCGGCATTGGAGATCGCCTTGGCGAAGATCGTCGGGTTGCTGGTCACACCGACCACGGAGTGCTCGGTGATCAGCTCGGCCAGGTTGCCGGAATTGATGCGCTGCCTGGACAGATCGTCCAGCCAGATCGATACCCCGGCTTCGCTCAGCGCGGTGAGGTTGCTGTTGCTCACTGGTTTTCCTCCACTCACGCGTTGTCGCGTGCGTTGTTCAGGCTTCGCCGAGCCGCTTCGACAACGGCATCGGTGGTGAAACCGAACTTCTCGAACAGAGTCTTGTAGTCGGCAGACGCACCGAAGTGCTCGATCGAGACGATCTCGCCGCTGTCCTTGGCGAAGCGGTACCAAGGCTGTGCGATACCGGCTTCCACCACGACTCGCGCACGAGCCGACGAGGGCAGCACCTGCTCCCGGTACGCCGCGTCCTGGGCGTCGAACCACTCGACGCAGGGCATGGACACCACTCGGGTCGCCACGCCATCGGCCTCGAGAACCTTCCGGGCCTCGACTGCCAGCTGCACCTCGGAGCCGGTTCCGATGAGCACCACCTCGGGAGTACCCGAAGAGGCCTCGTTCAGAACGTAGCCGCCCTTGGCAACGCCAGCGGCGTCGACACCCTCCAGCGTCGGCACGCCCTGCCGGGTCAGTGCCAGCCCGGCGGGGCCGCTGGTGTCCTCGAGCACGGTCTTCCACGCCGCGGCCGTCTCGTTCGCGTCGGCCGGGCGGACCACGTTCAGACCGGGAATGGCACGCAGCGCGGCCAGCTGCTCGATCGGCTGGTGGGTCGGGCCGTCCTCGCCGAGACCGATCGAGTCGTGGGTCCAGACGTAGACGACGGGAGTCCGCATCAGCGCGGCGAGCCGAACGGCGGGCCGCATGTAGTCGCTGAAGATGAGGAAGGTGCCGCCGTACGGACGAGTTCCCCCGTGCAACGCGATGCCGTTGAGGATCGACCCCATCGCGTGCTCGCGGATGCCGAAGTGCATCGTGCGGCCGTAGGGCGTCGCCGTCCACGAGTTGGTGGAGGTGTGCTCCGGACCGAAGGACTCGACGCCCTTCATGGTGGTGTTGTTGCTCTCGGCCAGGTCGGCCGAGCCGCCCCACAGCTCCGGCAGTACGTCCGCGAGCGCGGCCAGCACCTCACCGGATGCCTTGCGGGTCGCGATGCCCTTGCCATCGGCTTCCCAGGCCGGGAGCTTGTCCTGCCACCCGGTCGGCAGCTCGCGATTGCGCAGCCGGTCCAGCAGGGCCTTGCGCTCGGGGTTGGCCGCGGCCCAGGAGTCGAACTCCACCTGCCACTTCTCGTGCGCGATCCTGCCTCGTTCGCCGACCTCCCTGGCGTGGGCGAGGACGTCGTCGTCGACCTGGAAGGACTGCTCGGGGTCGAAGCCGACCGCCCGCTTGACCTCGGCGACCTCCTCGCCGCCGAGAGCGGCGCCGTGGGCCTTGCCCGAGTTCATCTTGGTCGGTGCCGGGTAGCCGATCACTGTGCGCAGCACGATCAGGGTGGGGCGGTCCTGCTCGGCCTTGCCCGCTTCGATCGCGGCCAGCAGGCCTGTGACGTCCTCGGCGCCGTGCACGGTCTCCACGTGCCAGCCGTAGGCCTCGTAGCGCTTGGCGGTGTCCTCCGAGAGCGCGATCTTGGTGTCGTCCTCGATCGAGATCTCGTTGGCGTCGTAGATGACCGTGAGGTTGCCCAGCTGCTGGGTGCCCGCCAGCGAGGACGCTTCGGAGGTCACACCCTCCTCGATGTCGCCGTCGGAGGCGATGACGTAGACCTGATGATCGAAAACGCTCTCACCGGGTTCGGCCTCGGGGTCGAAGAGGCCGCGCTCGCGGCGCGACGCCATCGCCATGCCGACCGCGGTGGCCAGCCCCTGGCCGAGCGGCCCGGTCGTGGTCTCCACCCCGACGGTGTGGCCGTACTCCGGGTGCCCCGGAGTCTGGGAGTCCCACTTCCGCAGTGCCTTGAGGTCGTCCAGCTCGAGTCCGTAGCCGGACATGAACAACTGCAGGTAGAGAGTGAGGCTCGAGTGGCCCGCGGACAGCACGAAGCGGTCCCGGCCGATCCAGTCGGCGTCAGCGGGGTCGTGCCGCATGACGCGTTGGAAAAGTGCGTAGGCGGTGGGCGCCAGGCTCATCGCGGTGCCTGGGTGCCCGCTCCCGCAGTGCTCGACCGCGTCTGCGGCCAGCACCCGGACCGTGTCCACGGCGCGCTGATCAGCTTCGGTCCAGTCTTCGGGCAGTCGCTTGGTCGTCAAGCGGGCAAGATCGTCGGTGACGGACACGGACGGCAGCTCCAGTTCAATCGACGCGGTGAATACGGTCGCTGACTGGACCGATTCGACCGCTGTTATCCCTCGTCCGACGGGCAGCCTAGCCGTGGCTGATCGGCCGCGTGCGGCCCGTCCGGACTGATGTCGTATTCCACCGCGATGGCGGAGATCACCGGCTCGTCTCATTCGAGGCGGATGCCATGGGACGTATCCTGCACGGCCCCGTCCCGTGCAACTACAACACCCGGATCGGATGGTGTCGTTCCCCGCTCGACTGTCGGCTCGGTCACGCCAAGGATACGCACGCCGACGAGAACCTGATGTCGCCACCGAGGGAATGTTCGCCGAACGGAACGGCTGGTGAGCAGCCATCGCGACGAAACTCATGAATCGGGCGCAGTGGGGAGGCCGTTCGGATCAGGACGAGGACGTCCGGCGCGAACCACCCGAATGTGGTCGGCAGGCGTAGTCGCCCTACTATTCATCCGGCCCGCGTTACGTGAGCTTCACTGGGGCCGGGTCGACCCGATTGACAAGGAGTTCCATGCCGCCGGTGAGTGCAGCCGCGTGACCGCCGCCGTCGATGCTCCCAGAACGCGCCACGCGAAGCGGCCGGGTGAGCTGCTCAAGGCGTACACGAGTCTGATCAAGCCGCAGGTCATCGAACTGCTCCTGGTGACGACCATCCCGGCGATGCTGCTCGCCGAACGCGGTATTCCGTCGCCGTGGCTGGTGCTCGCGACGTTGGTCGGCGGCACCATGGCCGCGGGCAGTGCGAACTCGCTCAATTGCGTCGCCGACGCCGACATCGATCAGGTGATGAAGCGGACGAGAGCGAGGCCGCTCGTCCGCCACACCGTGTCCCGGACCCATGCTCTGATGTTCGGCATCGCGCTCGGTGCGGGCTCGTTCAGCTGGTTGTGGGCGACGGCGAACCTGCTCGCCGCGATGCTCGCTGTCGGCACGATCCTGTTCTACGTCTTCGTGTACACGTTGGTGCTCAAGCGACGCACGGCGCAGAACATCGTGTGGGGCGGTGCGGCCGGATGCATGCCGGTGGTGATCGGCTGGGCGGCCGTCACCGGTCGGGTGGACTGGCCCGCGTTGGCGATGTTCGGGATCGTCTTCTTCTGGACGCCGCCGCACACCTGGTCGCTGGCGATGAAGTACAAGGACGATTACGAGCGGGCCGGCGTGCCGATGCTCCCGGTGGTCGCCGAACCCACCTACGTCTCGCGGCAGATTGTGGTCTTCAGCTGGCTGATGGTGGCCTGGACGCTGCTGCTCGCGCCGGCCGCGAGTTGGCTCTACACCTCGTTCGCGGTGCTCGCGGGCGCTTGGTTTCTCGTCGTCGCGCACCGCTTGCACAGCAAGACCTGCCGGGGTGTCGAAACCAAGCCGATGCGCTTGTTCCACTTGTCCAACACCTACCTGATGGTGGTGTGCGTGGCGCTGTCGGTGGATTCCGCGTTGAGCCTGCCGGTCCTCGGCTGGCCGTTCTTCTGAACACCGGCTGCCGCGTGGTCCGGCTGCCGCGTTGCCCCGCTGCGGCGTCGTCCGGTCAAAAGCGTGGGATGAATGTGATCAGAGCAACGTAGCGCGCAGACCCCCGGCTTCGGCCGTGGGGTAAGCGCATCAAGTTGATGTTAGGTAGCTTCCACCTGCATACACTGCCTGTGTGGCAGTCACGCAGCGGTCCAACGCGAACGTCACGTTCCAGTGCGCGTTCCACGTTGTGTGGTGCCCGAAGTACCGTCGGCCCGTTATCAGTGGCCGCGTGGAAGAGCGGCTGAAGGAACTCGTCCGCGAGGTCACCGCCGACAAGGACGCGTGGCTGGTTGAACTGGAGACCATGCCCGACCATGTGCATCTGCTGGTCGAGGTTGACCCGCAGTTCGGCATCCACCGGCTTGTGAAGGCCATCAAGGGCCGTTCCTCCCGCGTACTGCGGGATGAGTTCCCATGGCTGCGTTCCCGCCTTCCAAAGCTGTGGACGAACTCGTACTTCGTGGCCACTGTCGGCGGGGCCCGCTGGAGGCGATCCGTCGTTACGTCGAGCAGCAGAAGACGCGGTGAGCGCTGACTGGAATCAATCCCCCGGCTTTGCCGTGGGGAGGACGTCAATCGCTCGGAACCGGAGGTGATGAGCTGTGTCGAACGGGTTGACCCCGGCTCAGCGAAAGGTCGTGCGGGAGATGGTCGTCCGCGGAGAGCTGTCCGCGGAACAGGCCGAGCGGGTGATCACCGAGCTGGACGTACCGTCGCAGGGGAAGCCGTCCTTCGGTCGCGGCTTACCGGAGGTGTTCGGGTACATCGGCGGCGCACTCGTGCTCGGCGGTGCGACGTTGCTGGTGGGCATGTCGTGGGACGCGCTGGACCGGGCGATGCGGGTCGGTCTGCTGGTGGCGGCCACCGTTGCGCTTCTTGCGGCCGGCGTGGTCATCGCAGGTGGGTTCCGCGGGATCGCCGGACTGCGTGCGGGGAGCCCAGGGGCTCGTAGTCGCATCGTCGCGGTTCTTCTGGCGCTGGCCGCCCCGCCCGCGTCGATGGCCGTGAGCAGTGCCACCGACGGGTATGCCTCGATTCCGGTGACCGTTGCCGGGTTGCTCGTGGCGTTGGCGGGCTACCTGCTCCTGCCTTCGGTGCCGGGCTTGGCGATGACCGGGGGATTCAGCATCGCGTTGGTGCTGTCGGTGATCGAGGAGTGGTTCGGCGGTGGCTCTTTCGTCGTGATGACCGGTTTGGTCGCGCTGGGCCTCATGTGGGCGGTGTTGGCGTGGTTCGGTGTGCTCGTGCAGCGGCAACTGGGACTCGGGGGCGGTGCCGGCATCGCGCTGGTCGGGGCTCAGTGGCCACTGGCGACGAGTGAACCGGCGTGGGGCTACCTCGGAACCGCGGCCATCGCCGTGCTCTGCTTCGCGTTGTTCCTCGTTCGGCGGGAGGCGGTCCTGCTCGTCGCCGGAGTGATCGGGGTGACGCTGGCGGTGCCGGAGGCGGTCTGGGATTGGACCGGTGGCGCGCTGGGCGGCCCGCTGATCGTGCTGCTGGTGGGTGTGGTGCTGCTCGGTGCCAGCGCTCTGGGGCTGCGCCTGCATCGGGTGCGGGGCGATTCGCTGAACGACACCGCGGGCGGAACGTGACTGGGATCACGAATTCTCTCGTGGGTCTCGCGGGGAAACATCTGCGGTGGTTGTGCCATCGCGCCCGGTCGCGCTGACCAAAAGGAAGATCAACTTTGCCGGGGGTGTTGATCGCGACACGTCTTCGTGGTCGTAAGGTTTCTCATGCTTTCAGGTGATCACGAAAAATGAGCGGGGACTCCACTATGGCGCAGGGTGAAGGAGAATCGGCGCAGATCGACACATCGGTGGCCAGTGTCGCCAGGGTGTACGACGCGATGCTCGATGGTAAGGACAACTTCGAAGCTGACCGGCGGATCCGGGACGAGATCCGGACGTTCGCTCCCGAGATGATGGACGCCGCCACCGACGGTCGCGGTTTCCTGGTCCGAGCGACCCGTTACCTGACCGAGGTGGTGGGCATCGACCAGTTCCTCGACTGCGGGTCCGGCCTTCCCACCGCCGAGAACACCCACCAGGTCGCCCAGCGGATCAACCCGGAAGCCAAGGTCGTTTACGTCGACGACGACCCGGTCGTGCTGGCGCACGGGCGGGCGTTGCTGGAGGAGAACGAGCAGACCCACTTCATCGCCGCCGACCTGGTGAGCTCACAGGAGTTGTTGACCCACCCCGAGGTCACGCGGCGTATCGACTTCGATCGGCCGATGGCGCTGTACCAGATCGGCACGCTGCACCACGTCTCCGATGAGGCGGCCCCGCACCAGGTCATGGCCGACTACATCGAGGCGCTGCCCTCGGGGTCCTACGTCGTGCTCGCGCACTTTTTCAATCCGAGGGACGGTAGCGAGGTCAGCGAGGTCGCCGCCCGGCTCGAAGAGGTCTGCACGAACAGCTCGATGGGCTCGGGGTGGTTCCGCACCCGCGAGGAGATCATGGGATTCGTCGACGGGCTGGAGATCCTCGAACCCGGGCTGGTTCCCGTGTCCGGTTGGTGGCCGGACGGCCCCCAGCCCGAAGAGCTCGAGCTGGCCCGTCAGGCGTACGTCGGTGTCGTGGGGCGCAAACCCTGAACGAATTGGACGGCGGGCCCTGAACGGCCGGTGGCCCTGAAGGAAAACGGCGGGCCCTGAACGGCCGGGCGGTGGCTGATGGCCGTTCAGGGCCCGCCGAGCCCGCTTCGGCCCCGGGCACCGCGGGGTCGACATCGGAAGCGCGGCTCAGGGGAGTACGAGCAGTTTGCCGGTCGTGCGTCGGGCTTCGAGGTCCTCGTGGGCCCGACCGGCCTCTTCGAGCGCATACGTCGCGCCCACGCGGATGTTCAGCCTGCCGTTGGCGATCGCGCCGTAGACATCACCGGCTCGCCAGTCGAGTTCCGACCGCGACAACAGGTAGTGCGCCAGGCTCGGGCGGGTCAGGAAAACCGACCCTGCCGAGTTCAACCGCTGCGGGTCCACCGGCGGCACCGGGCCGCTGGCCGCTCCGAACAGTGCGAGCATGCCGCGCGGACGCAAGCTCGCGAGGCTGCCGTCGAAGGTCGTCTTGCCGACGCCGTCGTAGACGACATCGACACCTCGGCCGTCGGTGAGATCCTTGACCTGCTCGGCCACGTCGGACTCGGTGTAGCGGATGACCTCGTCCGCGCCGGTCGCTCGTGCGAGCTCCTCCTTCTCCGGGGTGGACACCGTGCCGATCACGTTGCCTCCCTTGGCCTTGATCATCTGGGTGAGCAGCAACCCCATCCCGCCTGCCGCCGCGTGCACCAGAGCGGTATCGCCGGTCCGCACGGCATGCGTGGAGTTCACCAGGTAGTGCGCGGTCATGCCTTGCAGCGCGGCGGCAGCGGCGGTGCGGTCGTCGACCTCGGCAGGAATCCGGACCGCCTTGTCCACCGGGATCACGGCGCGCTGCGCATAGCTGCCGGGCGTCATCGCCCAGGCGACCCGATCCCCCACGGCGAACTCGGTGACCTCCGAACCGACCGCCACGATCGCGCCGGCACCTTCCGCACCAGGGGTGAAGGGCAGCGGTACCGAGTACATGCCACTGCGCTGGTAGGTGTCGATGAAGTTCACCCCGGAAGCCGCCACGTCCACGAGCAACTCGCGCCCCGCAGGCTCGGGCTCCGCGGTGTCGGCCACTTCCAGAACCTCGGGGCCACCGTGGGCTTGTACCCGGATCGCTCGCATGTCTGCCTCCTCCTGCCGCAAGGGCTGGTACGTCGACGCCTTCTTCCCCGATCTTCCACCAAGCCGTCCGAGGCTGCCGCAGCGGTGGTCCGCGGTTTCGCCGGAACGCCCGGGTTCGGGGCGAGGTGTATGCCACGTCCGGGTGGGTGTGACCGAGCGAACGTCTACGATCACCTGTATGACAGCTGCCGAATCCGAAGTGGAAGCAGTCACCGCTCCGAAGAAGGCGGTCGCGGCCGCGAGCGCCTTCGCCGAGGCTCACGGTGGTTCCGCCCGAGCCGTCGTCGAGAACATTGGGCAGGCGGGCGCCCGTGTCGTTCTCATCGGCGAGGACGGGATGCTGGGCGATGTCGTCGTGCGCAACGTGGCAACGGGAAACGCGGTCGTGCAGGCCGTGGAGACTCTGACCGCCGCCGAGTGGGACGCCGAGACCACCTCGGCGCTCCAGATCGGCGCCGAGCACCGGCGGCAGATGGCCGGCCCCCGCGCCCGGTGAAACCGGACGTCCTGCTCGCGAGCTGTTCACTCGTCCCCGAATCGGACGGGGACGACACACCGCTGCCGTCGGTGCTCGGCGATGTCGGGGTGGAGGCGGCGTGGGTTCCCTGGGACGACCCGCACACCGACTTCGCAGCCGCCGACCTCGTCGTCCTCCGTTCGACCTGGGACTACGCGGGGCGGCGTGCCGAATTCCTGCGCTGGTGCGAATCGGTGCCCGCGCTCATCAACCCCGTTGCGGTCGTGCGCTGGAACACCGACAAGGCCTACCTGGTCGAGCTGGCCGGTCGAGGCGTGCCGGTGGTGCCCACCCGGTTGGTCGAACCGGGGGAGGTTCCGGCCTGGCCGGAGGCCGAGTTCGTCCTGAAGCCCTCCGTCGGTGCCGGGTCGCGCGGGGCGGCTCGTTTCGGGCCGGCGGATCTCGATTCCGCGCGTAAGCACCTCGACGGACTGCACGGGGACGGGTACCGCGTCCTGCTGCAGCCGTATCAGGAGGCGGTGGACCGCGAGGGGGAGACCGCGCTGGTCTTTCTCGGCGGCGTGTATTCCCACGCCTTCGGGAAGGGGCCGATGCTGACTTCCGGGACCGACCTGGATGGGTCCGGTCTGTTCGTCGGGGAGAAGCTCGGTGCTGTCGAAGCCGGAGTCGAACAGCGCCGCCTTGCCGAGGACGTCCTCGATGCCGCCTGCGGTCGTCTCGGGGTGACGCGCGGCGAGCTGCTCTATGCCCGAGTCGACCTGGTGCGGGGCGACGACGGTGCGCCGAAGTTGCTGGAGCTGGAGCTCGTCGAACCGTCGCTCGGCTTTCGCCAGGCCAGCCCCGAAGCCATGTCCAGGTTCGCTTCCGCGGTGCGCCGAACTCTGTCGACTCGCTGAGCGGCGTTCGCTCGGCTGGGTCGCTGGGCGCTGACTCGCCGGGTCCTGGCACGCTGGGTCGTGGATCTTGGGGCGATGGCCTGCCCTCGCCCGGACTGTATTCGCTGAGTTCCGGCCGCCGTGCGCGCGCGTAACCCGGCGGATGTGTGGCGCGCTGGAGCCTGCGACTGGTCACGCTCCTTTCTGTGGTCTATCTTTTCAGCGTCGACAGAAATTGATCTCGGGAGTGAGGGGCCGGAGTGGCCGACTACGAGCAGCGGACCGACCGACCGGCGATGGCCGAGTGGATCGAGCAGATGGCGGCGCACTTCGAAGCCACCGAGGGTATGCCGTTGATCGCCGGACGCATCCTCGCCTTCCTGCTGATCTGCGATCCCGCGGAGCGGACGGCGGCCGAGCTGTCCCTGGCCCTCAGCGCGAGCACGGGTTCGGTCAGCACGAACGTGAGGTTGTTGTTGCGGCTGGGGATCATCTCCAAGACGACCCGGCAGGGGCGGGAAGCCGCCCTGTACCGAGTCGAGGAGGACCGGTGGCCGCAGCTGGTGCGGCAGCGCATGGAACGCGTGACCGACCTCGAGGAGCTCACGGAGAAGGGGCTTCGCATGTTCAGCGGCGAGGGCGAACGTGCGCGCCGCCTGCGCACGGTGCACGAGTTCTACCGCTGGTTGGCAGGTGAGATGCCCGAGCTGTGGCGACGGTGGGAGCGCGAAGGCCGCCCCCGGCTGCGCTTCTAGCGCGAGAGCGCCGCCGAGCGAGCGGCCCACGGCTGAAACAGTAGGTGCCGACCTCGTCGGTCAGGCGATCACGCTCTCCTGGGCCACGGGTTCGGTGGCATTCGGCGTCTTGCCGCGGTACCGGGACTCGCCCCACAGCAGCGAGGTCACGATGATCACCAGGGTCGCTCCGAGCACGTGCAGCACCACCAGCGGTTCCGGCACGCCATAGGCGTACTGCACCGACCCGAGCGCGCCCTGGGCGAGCACCAGCACGCAGGCGGCGGCGTAGACCCGGAGCAACGCCCTGGTGGGTCGTGCGCTGCGCAACCAGACGCCGAACACGGCCAGCAGGCACACGTAGGCCATCACGGTCAGTCCGTGGATCTGGGTGAGCAGCGGGATCGGCAGCTCGAGCCGAGGCGTCTCCGCGTCGCCGGCGTGCGGTCCGGCCGCGGTCACGAGCGTGCCTGCCATGAGCATCAGCGCGGTGGTGCCCGTGAGCACCACCAGCAGCCTGCGCATCGGCGCGGTGATCACGGAGATCGGGGTGTCGTCACCCTCGCCCGAGGCCTTGAACAGGTACGTCGCCAGCCAGATGAGCACGGCCGAAGCCAAGAAGTGGACCGATACGCTCCACCAGGCCAGGTCGACCAGGACGGTGATACCGCCGATCACTGCCTGCACGGCCACGCCGATCGGCATGATGACCGCGAGCCGGACGAGGCGGGGACGGTACGGGCGGGTGTGCCACGCGGCGAGCAGGCACGCGAGAGCGATGAACCCGACGAGGCCGGTCAGCGTCCGGTTCCCGAACTCGATCACCTGGTGCAGGGTCGAGACCTCGGGGTGAGAGATCGGGACCATGCTCCCCGGGAAGCACCTCGGCCAGGTCGGACAACCCAGCCCGGAGCCGGTCACCCGGACCACGACGCCGGTCACGCTGATCAACGCCTGGGTCACGATCACGGCAAGGGCGAGAGCTCGCATCAGGGCAGGGCTGGTGTGGGGAATCCGGTTCAACAACGACGCCGTCGGCACGCTCCGATGGTAAGCGGAAGCCGGCACCGGACGGTCGGAGGGCCGGACATCGGCGCGTAGCGGCACGCGGCGGTGAGCAGGCAACCCGCCCACCGCCGGTCGGGACCGACTACCTGTTGGCGCCGAAGTTCTCCCGGGGGAAGGCGCCCGCCTTGGCCACCTGCTTGCTCAACGCGGCGCCGTGTTCGAACAGCGACGTCGCCTTGTCCGCGCCGAAAGCGGCCCACGGCGCCACCGCGAGCCGGTCGGTGTTGTCCTCGAGCTCCGCGCGGAACCGGCGCCCCTCGTCGCTCACCGCGTTCGCCTCGTCGAGCAAGCCACGTGCGCGCAACGAGTCCCGCGCCGCATCCCACTGTTCGTCGGACCAGCCCCTGCTGAGCTTGGCGAACTTCTCGGCGAGGCCTTCACCGCTGGAGACCTGCAGGACGAGTGCTTCCAGACCGGTCAGGTCCGTGTCCTGGAGTGCGGCGATGTGTCCGTCACCGCGGAATTCCCGCAGGATCGAGGTCGCGTGCCAGAGCACCAGGTGTGGGGCTTGGGGCCATTCGAGCTCGGCGTGTCCGGCGTAGAGCGGACGTCCTTCGGGGAAGCATCCCTCGGTGGCCTCGCGCGCCAGCCGGGCGGCCTCGGCCACGGACTCGGAAGCGACGACCTCGTCGCCGAGCAAGCGGCGCAGGGCTGCGTCCACGGCCTCGAACCGCGCGGTGACCACGTCGGAAGGCGAGGTGATGGACCACGCTCTGGGGAACAGCGGGGAGATGACCTTCGGGTTGAAGTTGTAGAAGGTCGAGGTCACGACGCCGGCACCGACCGCTCCCATGGGGGCGGCTCGTCCCGCGAAGTAGGTCATCCGGCGCGGTTCCAGGCCGAGTTCCTGGTACCGCTCCTCTGCTTCCGGGGCGAAGTAGATGAACGCGTGCAACGGTTCCAGGCACTGGTGCGCCTGGCGGGCGAGGGTGGTCGTCATGCGGTCACCCTAACGGGAAAGATCAGGTCAACCGAGTGGTGCGAGTGGCGAGCACTCCCGCGATCGCGCCCCAGAGGACCAGTACGAGGACCGGCTGGAACCCCGGTATCGAACCGTGGACCAGCGCGGCATCGAGCGATTCCGCCAGGGCTCCGGACGGCAGCCACTTCGCAACCAAACCCGCCGAGGCGGGCAGGTCGTCGACCGGTAGGGCGAGTCCACCCGCGAGCAGCAGCACGAACCAGATCGCGTTCGCCAGTGCCAGCACGATCTCGGCGCGGAAGGCACCACCGATGAGCACACCCGCCGCGCCGAACGTGAGCGTGCCGAGGACGAGCAGTCCTGCCGCCGGCAGCAGGCCGACCAGCGACGGGCTCCAGCCCAGCAGGACTGCGGTGATCCCCAGGACAACGGCCTGCAAGGCCACCACCAGCAATGCGGCGAGCACCCGCCCGGAGATGAGCGTCCACCGGGGTAGTGCCGTGGCCGACAACCGCTTGATGACCCCATAGCGGCGGTCGAAGCCGAGCGCGATCGCTTGCCCGGTGAAGGCGGTGGACATCACGGCGAGGGCGAGGATCCGCGGCATCACGGAGTCGACCCGGGGTTCGGGCAGTGCGCCGATTTCCAACACGCTCAAGCCGATGAGCAGCGCCAGCGGGATGATCAGCGTCAGCAGTGCTTGCTCGCCGTGCCGGATGATCAGCAGCGCCTCCACGCGGGTGTGCGCGCGGAGCATCCGCGTGGCCCGGGCGGGACCGGGCGCGGGGCGAAACGTCCCGGCCGGGAATCGGCCTGTGGTGCTGACCTCGGTGTCGGTGCTCAAGAACGTGGCTCCCGTCCGGTCGGCCGTGATCGTGCAGGCCGAACGGGACACTGCCCCCGTCCCCGGCTGCGCTGTTGCGGGCTGCGGCGTTTCGGCATCAGACCAGCAGTGTCGCATTGCATCGCCGGTGACCACGCACGCGGTTGTCGTGTGGACCGTTGTGACCAGTGACGTCAGGATTCCGCGGTCTACGGGTGGGCTGCTCGACGGCCGATCAACGGCCGAAGACCTGGGTCCAGTACCAGCCGCTGGTCGACAGGCCCACGCCCACGTTGGTCAGTGAGCAGTCGAGGATGTTCTCGCGGTGGTCTTCCGACTCCATCCAGCTCTGCATGACCTGCTTGGCGGTGCGCTGACCCATGGCGATGTTTTCGGCTGCCGGAGTCGGATAGCCCTCCTGCAACGCTCGTTGGACGAAGCTCAGGCCTTCGGGGCTGAGATGTGCGAAGTAGTCGCGCTTCGCCATGTCCGCGCTGTGGGCCACGGCTGCTCGGGAGAGTCTCTTGTCGGTGGTGACCGGTTCGCAGCCGGCTTCGTCGCGCGCCGCGTTGACGAGGGCGACGACTACGGTTCCGGGTGATCGGGCCGGGGACGAGGTGGTGGTCGTCGTCGGTTCCTCGTCTGCTTCCACGGTCGGTGTCGTGGTCGACGTGGGGTGGTCTTCTTGCTCCGTCGTCTCCGGAGCTGGGGGAGGAGGCGGGGGCGGTGTCGAGGAAGTGGGCCCGGGGAGGCGCTTTGTGGTCGTCGTGGTGGAGGCGGGGTTCGTATCCCGCGTCGGTGGGGGCGCCACCGGGTCTTCCGCGGCAACAGGAGGTTTCACGGGATCCACGGCGGAGCCGCTCGTGGCGGTGAGCGTGTAGACGCCTGCGGTTCCTGCGCCGACGGCGGTTGCCAACGCGCAGATCGCCATCACCGAACGTGGCCGGATCGGGGAATTCACAGCCGGGCAACTTACCGCAATCCGAGCTGATCGAGAATTGTTTCGTTGCTCATGTCGCTCGTCGTGGAGTGCGTCCGTCTCCCGACGCGGGGCAGCGGCCGCCGGATGTCGCTGTGCTCAGGCGCGAAGTTCGCGTCCGGTCAGTTCCAGGAAGACGTCTTCGAGGCTGCGCCTGCTCACCCGGAGCTCCTCCGCCAGCACCCCGTGCTGGGCGCACCAGGCCGTCACCGCGGACACCACCTGCGGGTCGATCACTCCGCTGACGAGGTAGTCGCCCGCGCGGATCTCGACGGCCGCACACCCCTCGGGTAGCGCAGAGAGCAGCAGGTTCAGGTCGAGAGCGGGTTGGGACCGGAACCGCAGTTCCTGCTCGCCGCCGCGTGGCCTGGTCAGCTCGGCGGTTGTCCCCTCGGCCACGATGCGCCCCTGGTCGATGATGACGACCTGATCGGCCAGGTATTCGGCTTCGTCCATCAGGTGCGTGGTGAGCAGCACGCTGACGCCGTCCCTGCGCAGTGCCGAGATGAGCTCCCAAACCAGGCGGCGGGCCTGCGGGTCCATTCCGGCGGTCGGCTCGTCGAGGAAGATCAGTTCTGGGCGTCCCACCAGGGCGCAGGCCAGCGACAGCCGTTGCTGCTGACCACCGGAGAGCCGCTTGTACGGAGTACGTCCCACTTTGCCGAGTCCGAGCGTGTCCAGCAGCCAGCCCGGGTCGAGCGGATCGGCGGCGCACGAGGCGACCAGCCGGAGCATCTCGTCGGCACGCACGCCGGGGTACGCTCCGCCGCCTTGGGGCATGACGCCGATCCGGGGACGCAGCCGGTCACCGTGCTGGTGCGGATCGAGACCGAGCACCCGCACGGAGCCCTCATCCGGGCGCTGGAAGCCTTCGCAAATCTCGATCGTGGTCGTTTTGCCCGCGCCGTTGGGGCCGAGCAGGGCCACTACCTGGTCTCGTTCGGCCCGCAGGTCGATGCGGTCGACGGCTTCGGTGTCGCCGAAGCGCTTTCGCAACCCGCGTACTTCGACGGCGGGGTCCTCGGCGTCGCTCACGGGAGTCAAGCCTAGGACGCGGCCGACCGGGGGCCGGTGCGGGTGGGCAACAACGCGGGAACCTTGCCCCGGACCAGCCACAGCATGATTCCGAACGCCAGCAACGCGGCGACCACGGCGAGCGGAATCTGGTAGGCCCGCAGGAGGAAGCCTGCTCCGGTAGGCGGTACGACCAGGGCGACGGTGCCGCAGATCGCCGCCGCGGTGACGCGGAACCGGGTGTCGTTGGTGGCCAGCGCCAGCGGAACCACGGCCCACAGCAGGTACCAGGGGTGCAACACCGGGCCGAGCACGGCCAGCGTGCCGAGGGTGATTCCGAGAGCGGTCAGCGGCTCGATGCGGCCCTTGAACGAGCTCCACAGCAGACGCACGCAGACAGTGCCGGTCACGGCATAGCCGATGACCTTGGTTATGGCCAGCATCGCGTCCGTGTGGTTTCCCAGCCCGAGAAGCATGCTGACGCCGCCGCCGGTCATTCCGAGCGCGGTCATCGGCGCGAGCCACGTCTTGATCCGGTTGGGCACGTCGAAGGTTTCGATCCAGCCGAGTCCCCAGCCGCTGGCGACGGTGATGATCGTCATCGTGACGAGGAAGATCACGGTCAGTAAGACGGCCATCTGCACGAGGTCGCGGAATCGGCCGCCTCTCCGGTGGGCGAGGTAGATGCCGAAGAAGCCGAGTGCGATGAATCCCGGTGGTTTGATCGCACCGCCGATGACCAGCAGGGTGGCGGCTCCGATGGTGCTGATCAGGTCGGTTCGGCGGAGGCCGAGTTCGATGGCAGCGAGCATGATGCCCACCAGCAGCGCCTCGTTGTGCATGCCACTGATGACGTGGAACAGCACGATCGGATTCGCCGCGCTCAGCCACAGCGCGGCGACCGGCTGAACGCCGCAGCGCACGGCGAGGCGGGGAATCGCCCAGACCGCCAGTGCGAGCCCGATGAGCATCACGATGCGCCAGAAGAGGACGCCGAAGACGACGTTGTCCCCGACGAGCATGGCGATGTACTGGCCGAACATGAGGAACAGCGGCCCATAGGGCGATGGTGTGTCCCGCCAGATGTTGGGCACGTTGGCGACCAGCGGGTGGTCGACACCGAGCGCGGTGACCGAGCCGAGCGTGTAGGGGTCGATGCCCTTGGCGGCCACCGCCGTCTGCGCGAGGTAGCTGTACATGTCTGTGCTGAACAGCGGCGGTGCGACCGCCAGCGGAAGTCCCCACATCACGATCGTGCGACCGAGCTGGGTCTTCGAGATCATCCGCTCGCGGCCCGGCCAGGAGAGCCGGCCAAGCCACAGCCAGGCGACGACGACCATGAGCATGCCCAGCCAGGCGCAAGCCATGGCGACCGTGGGCATGCGGACGGGCAGGCCGAGCACGCGAATTCCGGAGAGGGGGTTGTCCACCGGCGCCGCCCCCGCGCCGATCGCGCCGAACGCGAGGACCAGGGATCCAGCGGTGCCGAACCTGCGGACGATGTCCAGCTGACGTCGCTCACCGCCGACGAGCGGCGCGGGCGTGCTCATGCCGTTCGACGTACTGTCGCGCTGCTTCTCGCCGGTCGTCGTCCCGTCGTCGAGCTCTGCACCGTCGACTGCTTCACCTGCCGCCACGGCCCGGAAGCTTAGAGGTGACGACTTCGCGATGCTCGAGCCCCGCTGCCCAAACCGGCGGTGCGCGGGTTGCCGGTGGTGGGCCGGACGTCTGTGCGGTTGCTGTTCCGGCCTCCGCGGCTTCCCGCTGCTGTCCGGGTTGAAACCCACCCGTGCAGGTGACGAGGGTCGATGGTGAGTCATGTCACCCGTACGACCCCATGGTCTGGCGTTGCTGGAGGAAATAGGTAACATTCATGTTGTGAAAAACGCCGGAACGCCTTCCACGGCTGCGGCGGCCGACCGGAGCCCCGCGGCAAGAGCAGCTGCTCCCGCGACGGGGCAGCACGGTGCGGCCGGGCAGTCCGGGGATGGGCGTACCCGGCACACGGTCGCACGGTTGGTGCTGGAGCAAGGTCCGATCACCGCTGCGGCGGTGGCCGAAGAACTCGGTTTGAGTGCGGTCGCGGTGCGGAGGCACCTCGATGCGCTGGTCGCCGAAGGCGAAGCGTATACGAGGGATTCCTCGCCCCGGGGGCGTCGAGGCCGAGGTCGACCGGCGAAGTTGTTCCTGCTGACCGAGGTGGGCAGGGCCAGGTTCGGCCATGCCTACGATGATCTCGCGGTGGCAGCGCTGCGGTTCATCGCCGAGAACGATGGCGAGCAGGCGGTCCGCTCGTTCGCCGAACGACGGATGGCCGCGATGGTTTCCGTCCACCGAGAGGCACTTTCGGAGAGTCGGACCACTGCCGAACGCGCCGAGGTCCTCGCCAACGCGTTGACCCGGGAAGGCTACGCTGCTTCGACGCGAAGCGTCGGGAGCGGTGAGCAGCTGTGCCAACACCACTGCCCGGTGGCGCACGTCGCTGCGGATTTTCCGCAGTTGTGCGAAGCCGAGACCGAGGCATTCGCCGAGGTGCTCGGTACCCACGTGCAACGGCTTGCCACGATCGCCAACGGCGACGCGGTCTGCACGACGCACGTGCCGCTCGCGCGGTCCGAGCAGCCGGGCGAAGAAGACCGTTCAGAAACCGATCCGACGTCTGCTGGGCCGTTCCCGAAGGACCAGCAGGAGATCGCCCCAATTCCTGATGGAGGGGAGTCCGTATGACTGCCGCTGCGGAGCAGCGCACACCCACCACGGTGCCGAATGACTCTGGTCAGTTGACCCAAGAGGAAACTCTGGCGACGTTGGGCAATTACGAGTACGGCTGGGCCGACTCGGACGACGCGGGCGCAGGTGCTCGACGCGGCGTCAACGAGGACGTCGTGCGCGAGATCTCGGCGAAGAAGGACGAGCCCGAGTGGATGCTCGAGGCTCGCCTCAAGGCGCTGCGCCTGTTCGAGCGCAAGCCGATGCCGAACTGGGGCGCCGACCTCTCGGGCATCGACTTCGACAACATCAAGTACTTCGTGCGTTCCACCGAGGAGCAGGCCCAGACCTGGGACGACCTGCCCGAGGACATCAAGAACACCTACGACAAGCTGGGCATCCCCGAGGCGGAGAAGCAGCGGCTGGTCGCGGGCGTGGCGGCGCAGTACGAGTCCGAGGTCGTTTACCACCAGATCCGCGAGGACCTCGAAGAGCAAGGTGTGCAGTTCCTGGACACCGACACCGCGCTGCGGGAGCACCCGGAGACCTTCAAGGAGTACTTCGGCTCCGTCATCCCGGCCGGTGACAACAAGTTCTCCGCGCTCAACACGGCGGTCTGGTCGGGCGGCTCGTTCATCTACGTGCCGAAGGGCGTGCACGTGGACATCCCGCTGCAGGCCTACTTCCGGATCAACACCGAGAACATGGGCCAGTTCGAGCGGACCTTGATCGTGGTCGACGAGGACGCCTACGTCCACTACGTCGAGGGCTGCACCGCGCCGATCTACTCCAGTGACTCGCTGCACTCGGCAGTCGTGGAGATCGTGGTCAAGAAGGGTGCGCGCTGCCGCTACACGACCATCCAGAACTGGTCGAACAACGTCTACAACCTGGTCACCAAGCGGGCGAAGGCCGAAGAGGGCGCCACCATGGAGTGGGTCGACGGCAACCTCGGCTCCAAGGTGACCATGAAGTACCCGTCGGTCTTCCTGATGGGTGAGCAGGCCAAGGGTGAGGTCCTCTCGGTGGCATTCGCCGGTGAGGGACAGCACCAGGACGCGGGCGCGAAGATGGAGCACATGGCGCCGCACACGTCGTCGTCCATCGTGTCGAAGTCGATCGCTCGTGGTGGTGGGCGCACGTCCTACCGCGGTCTGGTGAAGGTCGCCAAGCGCGCCAACCACTCCTCCTCGAACGTGAAGTGTGACGCCCTGCTGGTGGACACCATCAGCCGGTCGGACACATACCCCTACGTCGACGTCCGCGTCGACGACGTGTCCATGGGCCACGAGGCCACCGTCTCCAAGGTCAGCGACGACCAGCTGTTCTACCTGATGCAGCGAGGTCTGACCGAGGACGAGGCGATGGCGATGATCGTGCGCGGCTTCGTCGAGCCGATCGCGCGCGAACTGCCGATGGAATACGCGCTGGAACTGAACCGCCTGATCGAGCTGCAGATGGAAGGGGCCGTCGGCTGAGATGACGAGCACCACCAGTACCGACGACCTCACGGCCGGAACCCAGCACGGCCTCGACGAGCACTCCCACGGGGGAGGCGCGGTTGTTCCGCAGTCCTCCCGTGGGCAGCGTTTCACGTCCTACGACGTCGACGCGTTCGAGGTTCCCGGAGGCCGCGAGGAGGATTGGCGCTTCACGCCGATGAAGCGCCTCCACGGGTTGCACGACGGTTCGGCGACCGCCACGGGCTCGATCCGGGTGGAGGTCGATTCCGGGGACGCGGCCACGGTCGAGTCCGTCGGACGTGACGACCCGCGGCTGGGTGCCGGCGGTGTTCCGGCCGACCGGATCGCCGCGCAGGCCTGGAGCTCCTTCGACGAGGCCACGGTCGTCACGATCCCCAAGGACACGCAGCCGAAGGAACCGGTCAGCGTCACCGTGCACGGCCCGGGTGCGGGCAAGGTCGCCTACGGGCACCTGCAGGTGCGCGCCGAGCAGTTCGCGGAGGCCACCGTCGTGGTGGACTACCGGGGCTCCGGCGTGTTCGCCGACAACGTCGAGTTCGTCACGGAGGACTCCGCCCGCCTGTCGGTCGTGTCCATCCACGACCTCGACGAGGACGCCACCCAGGTCAGCAGCGAGCACGCCGGCCTCAACCGGGACTCGGTGTTCCGGCACTTGGCGGTCACCCTCGGCGGTGACCTGGTGCGGGTGAACACGACCGTCACCTACGGCGGCAAGGGCGGCGACGCCGAGCTGCTGGGGCTGTACTTCGCCGACAGCGGGCAGCACCTGGAACACCGGATGCTGGTCGATCACGCGGTGGCGAACTGCCGCAGCAACGTCCTCTACAAGGGCGCGCTGCAGGGCAACTCGGCGCACTCCGTGTGGATCGGTGACGTGCTGATCCGGGCCGCTGCCGAGGCCACCGACACCTACGAGCTCAACCGCAACCTGGTGTTGACCGAGGGCGCGCGGGCCGACTCCGTGCCGAACCTGGAGATCGAGACCGGCGAGATCGAGGGTGCGGGGCACGCGAGCGCCACCGGCCGGTTCGACGACGAGCAGCTGTTCTACCTGCAGTCCCGCGGGATTCCGGAGGACCGGGCTCGCCGCCTGGTCGTTCGCGGATTCTTCGGCGAGATCCTGCAGAAGATCACCGTGCCGGAGGTTCGGGAGCGGCTGGAAGCCGCGATCGAAGAAGAGCTCGCGGTCGTCGGAGCCTGACCAACCGAGCAGCATCCAAGCTTTCGCAACACACCAGGAGATACGAAGAACACATGGCCACCCTGGAGATCAAGGAACTGCACGGCTCGGTCGTCACCGACGAGGGAGCCAAGCCGATCCTCAACGGCGTCAACCTGACGATCCGTTCGGGCGAGATCCACGCGATCATGGGCCCGAACGGTTCCGGCAAGTCCACGCTCGCCTACGCCATCGCCGGACACCCGAAGTACCAGATCGATTCGGGTCAGGTGCTGCTGGACGGCGAGGACGTGCTGGAGATGAGCGTGGACGAGCGGGCCCGCGCGGGCCTGTTCCTCGCCATGCAGTACCCGGTCGAGGTGCCGGGCGTCTCGATGTCGAACTTCCTGCGCACGGCCGCCACGTCGGTCCGCGGCGAGGCCCCGCAGGTGCGGCACTGGGTCAAGGAGGTCAAGCAGGCGATGTCCGACCTCGAGATCGACCCGGCCTTCGCCGAGCGGAGCGTCAACGAGGGCTTCTCCGGCGGCGAGAAGAAGCGGCACGAGATCCTGCAGCTGGACCTGCTCAAGCCGAAGTTCGCGGTGCTCGACGAGACCGACTCCGGTCTGGACGTCGACGCTCTGCGTGTCGTGTCGGACGGGATCAACCGGTACACCGCCGAGGGTGACAAAGGTGTTCTGCTGATCACCCACTACACCCGGATCCTCAAGCACATCACCCCCGACTACGTGCACGTCTTCGCCGAGGGCAAGGTCGTCGAGTCGGGCGGTCCGGAACTGGCCAACGAGCTGGAAGAATCCGGCTACGTGCGGTTCACCAGCAAGAAGGAGGCGGCCGTCCAGTCATGACCGTTCAGCCTCCTCGCACCTCGGCAGGTGCGAGCACCACGCCGCTGGATGTGGCGGCGATCCGGGCGGACTTCCCGATCCTGGGTCGCACGATCCGCGATGACCAGCCGTTGGTGTACCTGGATTCCGGGGCGACATCGCAGCGCCCGCGCCAGGTGCTTGACGCGGAGCGCGACTTCCTGGAGACCTGCAACGCGGCGGTGCACCGCGGCGCGCACCAGCTTGCCGAGGAGGCTACGGACGCGTTCGAGGACGCCAGGGCGAAGATCGCCCGGTTCGTCGGTGCGAACGTCGACGAGGTCGTTTTCACGAAGAACGCCACTGAAGGCGTCAACCTGGTCGCTTATGCGATGAGCAACGCCTCGACTTCGGGCCCCGAGGCGGAACGTTTCCGCCTCGGGCCCGGCGACGAAGTCGTGGTGACCGAGATGGAGCACCACGCGAACCTCGTTCCGTGGCAGCAGTTGTGCGAGCGGACAGGTGCGACGCTGCGCTGGTTCGGTGTCACCGACGAGGGCCGCCTTGATCTGTCCGATGTGGATGGGGTCATCACCGAGCGGGCGAAGTTGGTCGCCTTCGCGCACCAGTCCAACGTGCTCGGCACGGTGAACCCGACCGAGCGGATTATCGAGCGCGCCCACCAGGTCGGTGCGCTGGTGATGCTCGACGCCTGCCAGTCGGTGCCGCACAAGCCGGTGGACTTCCACCGGCTGGGTGTGGATTTCGCGGTGTTCTCCGGGCACAAGATGCTCGGTCCGTCCGGGATCGGGGTGCTCTACGGTCGCAACGAGCTGTTGCGGGCGATGCCGCCGTTCCTCACCGGTGGGTCGATGATCGAGCTGGTCCACATCGACCGTTCCACGTTCGCCGAGCCGCCGCAGCGGTTCGAAGCGGGTGTGCCGATGACCTCCCAGGCTGTTGGTCTTGGGGCGGCTGTCGACTACCTGTCGGTGGTCGGCATGGAACGCATCGCAGCACATGAGCACCAGCTCGCCGAAGCGGCGATACGGGAGCTCTCGGCCATCGAAGGCGTGCGGATCATCGGCCCGACGAGTACCGAGGATCGCGGCGCGACCGTGTCGTTCGTCATCGACGGTGTGCACCCGCACGACGCCGGTCAAGTGTTGGACAGCCAAGGGGTCGAGGCCCGAGTCGGGCATCACTGCGCATGGCCGTTGCACCGCACGATGGGTGTGCAGTCCACCGTGCGGGCTAGCTTCTACTTGTACAACGAGCTCGACGAGGTCAAGGCGTTGGCGGATGCGATCCGGGAGTCCCAGCGCTTCTTCGGCGTGGTGTGATCGGGCTAAGGGAATCGTATGCAGCTGGAGCAGATGTACCAGGAGATCATCCTGGATCACTACCGCAATCCGCACCGGCACGGGTTGCGCGAGCCGTTCGATGCCGAGTCCTCTCAAGTCAACCCCGTATGTGGTGACGAGATCACGCTGCGGGTGCGGTTGACCGGGACCGGGCAGGACGCGACCATCGAGGACGTCTCCTACGAGGGGCAGGGCTGCTCGATCAGCCAGGCTTCCGTCTCGGTTCTGACCGACCTGGTTGTGGGGCGGCGAATCGAGGAGGCGTTCACCACTCAGGCTGCTTTCAGCGAGCTGATGCAGGGACGTGGCCAGGTCGAACCCGACGAGGATGTCCTCGAGGACGGCGTCGCGTTCGCCGGGGTGGCGAAGTACCCGGCACGCGTGAAGTGTGCGCTGCTGGGATGGATGGCTTTCAAGGACGCCGTATCGCGCGTTGTCGACGAGGTGGGAGCGTCATGACCGAGCAGACTCAGGAACAGACCGACGTGCAGCGGGGAGCCGAGGGCATGCCCGAATCTCCGGAGCCCGCGGCCGAGGTCGCTGCGGTGGAGGACGTCGAGGAAGCGATGCGCGACGTCGTCGACCCCGAACTCGGCATCAACGTCGTGGACCTCGGTCTGGTCTACGGCGTGCATGTAGAGCAGGACAATTCCGCGACGGTCGACATGACGTTGACCTCGGCGGCGTGCCCGCTGACCGACGTCATCGAGGATCAGGCGCGCGCGGCGCTTACCGGTGGAGCCGGCGGGGGTATCGTGAACGACTTCCGCATCAACTGGGTATGGATGCCGCCGTGGGGACCGGAGAAGATCACCGATGAGGGGCGCGAGCAGCTTCGCGCACTCGGATTCACGGTCTGAGCAGAATCTGAACGAGCCCCGGCAGCTGTTGGCTGCCGGGGCTTCTTCGTTTTCACGCGGCGGCCAACCTATTCGCAGGCTGCCCTGTTCGCAGGCTGCCCTGTTTTCGCGGGCTGCCCTGTCCTGGAGGGCTGCCCAGCCCGGAGGCCGGCGGGCGTGGTGACTACCGGTATTCCACGGGGTCGGCCAGCGGGAACCCCGTGTTGTCGCTCTCCTGCTTGCCGCGCAGAACGTCGATCCGATCCGAACCGGGACGTGACATCACCCAGCTCGATCCCTCCAGCGATTTCGCGAAGTGCTTGAGCGGTGCGAGCAGGCGGGAAGCGTCGTCGTAGTTCTGCACCATGTTCGACGTGCACACCAACGTGGCCAGGGAGAGCGTGATGTCGGTGCCTTCGGCCTGGCGCGGCGGGTCGAGCAACATCTCGGCGAGTGGGACGAGATCGTCGAGGTCGGCGACCATGAGGAAGTCGTCGCCGCCCACGTGACCGACGCGCACCGAGCTGAGCGACGCGGCCGCGTCGGTGAGGCTCCGACCGATCGATCGGATCAGCCCATCGCCCGCGGAGAAACCGGCGGTGTCGTTGATCTTCTTGAACTCGTCGATGTCCAACCAGCTCACTCCGAAGACCTCGCCGGCCGCGATGCGCCGTCCCACGTCTCTGGCGATCGCGTCGCTTCCGGGCAGCCGGGTCAGGGGGTTGAGCGCCGCCGCTTCCTCCACCTTGAGGTCCGCCATCCCGCGGATGAGGTGGCCGGCCCGAACCGCGCCCAGGCAGCGTCCCGATTCGTCGACGACGATGGCGTCGTCGTACATCCGGTACGGGTCCGATCGGGTCACCAGGCCGAGGGCTTCCATAGCGGTGGTCGCGGTGGTGACCACGCGCGCTTCGTCGGCGAGCCGCGCGGCTGGCCGCTTGGCGTGCAGCGCGTGACCGTACGGCCCGGTCACGGCGAGCAGGAAGCGGTTCCGGTCGATCGTCCACTGTGGCCTGCCGTGTTCGTCGACCAGGACGACACCGCTGATCTCGGGGTGATCGGCGAGGACCTCGCGAACCTGATCGGCCGTGGCATCGCTGGGCAGCGTGGTGGCAGGTGACAGGAACTCCGTCACCCGCGGCCCCGCCGCCAGCGTGCTGACCGGCTGGGCCTGCGGATCGGTGACCGCGGCGGCCACTCCGGGCACGGTTTGCGCGGTCGGTGGGCGCCGTGCGGGCGGAGCCAGCAGGTTTCCCTGTACGAGTCCGACGCCGCTGCGGCGCAACGAACTCAGCTGGCGGTCGTTCTCCACTCCTTCGGCGACCAGTTGCGAATCGGTGGCCTCGCACAGGTGGCGAACCGATTCGAGGACGGCGACGCGGTGAGCGTCCTCCGGCAGGCCCTTGACAACGCCTCGGTCGAGTTTGACCATCCCGGGGGAGAGGTCGGCGATCAACGTCAGCGGTACGTCGCCGTCGCCGATGCCGTCCAACGCGATCTGGAAGCCGTCCGATCGCAACCGTTCGACTCCTCCGGCGAGCGCGTCCGGATCGAGCCGAGCGAACGGGGGGCCGATCTCCAGGGTCACCTCGTGCTCGCGACGACCGACTTCGCGGATCTTGTCGCGCAAAGCGCTCAACCGGTCCAGGTCATGGGTCACCGTCCCGCCGAAGACGTTGAGATGAAGAGGCAACAGGGTCTCGTGTTCGGCTGCCGCTGTCGCGGCGGCCATCGCCAGCTGAACGTCCAGTTCCGCCAGGCAGCGGCGCCGCGCGGCCTCGCGAAAAAGGTCGTGCACGTGCGCACCGGCGGGTCGGGCGAGTGTCTCCACCGCCACGATCGCACCGGTCTTCACGTTGATCAGTGGCTGGAACACGAAGCGTACTTCGTCCACCAGCGCAAGCACGAAATCGATGTTGCCCGCAGTCATTGCGCTCCATCGAGCCAGTTCATGACCTGTTCACCGGCATCTCAGCTACATGTCTTCAGCCTAAGTCACCTCCCGGACAAACTAGCCTGAGGCAGAAGGGGGTAGAACGCACTGGCCCGGCCTTCTGTGTGTTCGGACACAACCCGCCGCGACCACTCGGTTACTGTAGGTTGTTGACTTGGTCGCGTTGTGGCTGAGGTCGACTACGCTATGCAACGATACGCCAGGAGTGATCTGAAACACGTCGGCTGACGCTCCTTGCCCCCGGTTCCGCGCGATCAGACTTCGCCGAACCCGTGCTGGGCGTGCACCTGACCCGGGCGGAGGCCGCCGAGGATCAAGTGCCTGCGGACCGGCCACGGCGCGGTCCGGAACAGCGACGTCATCGCCGTGGCGGTCGAAGCCGGGTCGTGTTCCGCCGCGAGGAATGCGGACTGGCGATCCTGCGGGAGGCGGAAGAACGCCTCGAAGAACTCCGGCACCTGTTCCGGCGGGCAGGACAACAGTGCCTGCAGTCCGCGGAGCCGCAAACCGTGCGCCGCCAGCGCCCGTGGTGGCCACAGAATCGACCAGCCGGCTTTCGAAGCCGCGGCCGGCCCGGCGGGGAGCCCGGCACCGATGGCGCCCGCGAGCCACGGGGCCTGACGCAGCGAAGCGGCGACGCTGAATCCGGTCGCGGGATGCACGAAACCCGCCGTGGCCCCGAACGGAATCACCCGGTTCGGCCTCGGCAACGGGTCGTCGACCGGGAAGCGGACCCTCTCCTCCGGTTCTTGCTCGGTCAGTGCCGGTCCGGCCGCCGCGAACCTGCCTCGCAGGCGGCGGCGCAACGACGCCAACGGCATGGCGGGGCGGCGTGCCAGCGAGGTCTCCTCCAGCAAGACCCGGTCGGGGCCGAGGTCCACCGCGTACAGGAAGGTGGGCCATCCGCCTCTAGTGTCGGGTGCCGGACGCCAGTCCATGAACACGCCGGCACCCGGGGGGCGAATGGTTTCGGCGGTGGCGGAATCGACCACCACGCCCACGGCCGTCTGCTGGGCGGATGTGCGAGCGGGGCGTCCCCCGGACAGGGCGCGGGCGGAGCCCGAGGCATCCACGACCGCAGCGGCCGCGATCCGTCGCCCGTCCTTGAGGTGCAGGGTCGACCCGGCCGAGCCGTGCTCGGCGGCAACCGCACGGCCGGTGACCTCGACGACGTCGGCGCGCCACAGGTGCTTCCAGACCGAGGGGTTGTCCAGGACAGCGTACGGGCGCTCCCATTCGTGCTGAGTGGTGCCGAAGGCTCGCATCCGCGGCATGACCGCCGCGCGTGTCGACTGCGGTAGCGAGGCGGGAAGTTCGTCGCACCAGGCCGCATAGGTGTGCGGCCACACCCGGCGCGGGGTCGGGTCGACGAGCGCAACCTCCAGTCCGATGTCGCTGCAAGCTGCGGTGACGGCGCGCCCCGCCGGACCGCCTCCCACCACTACGACGTCCACCACGCTCCCATCAGATCACGGTCCGCGAGGTTCACGCCGGACGACCGATCGCCGGGATAGTGTGGGGTATGCAGGAAGATCCAGACATAGTTCGTACGAGTCGGCGCAACAGCGGGTCCGAGCAGGCAAGTTCCCCGGGTGACCTAGCTGTGAGCCCCTTCCGCGCCGACCGGGACCGGGTCTCCAGCTCCGCGTTCTTCAGCAGGCTGGGCGGCGTGACGCAGGTGGTCAGCCCGGGCGGCTCCGGTCTGTTGCTGCACAACCGGCTGACCCACAGCCTCAAGGTCGGTCAGGTGGCGCGGGCGATCGCGGAACGGTTGTTGAGCGTCCCGGCCGACGCCGCGCGCATCGACCGGCTGGGCGGTTGCGACCTCGACGTCGTGGAAGCTGCCGGGTTGGGGCACGACCTGGGCCACCCCCCCTTCGGGCATCTCGGCGAGAGCGTGCTGGACCGGTTGGCCAGGCAGCGCTTCGGCCTGCCCGACGGGTTCGAGGGCAACGCCCAGACGTTCCGGATCGTCAGCGGCATCGACGTACGCGGGGTCGAGGGCGACGGGCTCGACCTCACGGCCGCGGTACGGGCGGCGCTGTTGAAGTACCCGTGGACCCGGCTCGGACCTCCGCGCCCGCACCCGCGCGAGATGGCGGTGCCGCCGCGAGGCGCTTCGGAACCGGAGGAGGCGCCGGGAACGGGCGCGGCCAAGTTCTCGTGCTACATAACGGAAGTCGACGACATGACGGACTGCCGATCGGCGTTCACCGGTCGGCTGGCCGGCTGGCAGCAGACCGTCGAGGCGTCGATCATGGACTCCGCCGACGACATCGCGTACGCGATTCACGACCTGGAGGACTTCCACCGCGTCGGCGTCCTGCAACACACGGCCGTCTCTCACGAACTCACGGAGTGGCTCGGTCGTGCGGTCGAGTTCGCCGACCTGTCCGACGCGGAACTGGCGGGGGCTGATCATCTGCCGGGGCGTTCGTTGGAGCGGTTGCGTCGCAGGTTGCACGCCAAGGATTCGTGGATCGTGGACGACGACGCGTTCGTCGGCGCGGTCAAGCGGGTCCAAGCGAACCTTGTGACGAAGCTGCTGTCGATGCCCTTCAACCGGTCAAAGCAAGCCGAGCAGGCCGTCGCGGCGTTCTCCGGCGGATGGACGCGGCGCCTGGTGGAAGGTGTTCGGGTGGAGGAGGACCCCACCACGCGTTCGGGGCACGTGCTGCTTGCCCCTGAGCAGTGGCACGAGGTGCAGGTCCTGAAGTTCGTCCACCGGCGGTTCGTACTGCAGCGCCCTGACCTCGCCCTGCACCAGCGCGGCCAGGACAGGTTGCTGAGCAAGCTCGTCGAAGCCATCGACAGCTGGTTGATCGATCGCAGCGAAGCCGTCCGCGTACCGCACCGGCTGCACGATCTGTTCGAGCACGCGCGCGCCGAGTTCGGCGCGCTCCGGCGGCGGGGCCCGGACGCGCCGGCACCGCCGGGCCATCAGCCGCCGTCCGGAATCGATGCGGACGAACGGTGGGAGCGCATGGCTCGCGGACGTGCGGTGATCGACTTCGTCGCTTCGTTGACCGATGAGCAGGCGGCGTCCCTGCTCGAAGCGCTTTCGGGGCGGACGACGCAGTTGTGGGCGGACACGTTCGTCCTCTGAAACCCCGTCCCCGGTGCTTCCAGGTTCCGCGAAGCACCGAGGCCCGCGAAGCACAGGTGGCAGCGAAGCACCGGTGGCAGCGAAGCACAGGAGTGGTCGAAGCAATGAGTCGCACCAGGCAGCTTCCCGGCGGCGGGCGTGCGGTCGAGGTCGCGCCCGAGCGCCTCGCCGGATGGTTCGAGCGGTTCGCCGGTCGGCACGGCGGCGTCGACCGGACCCGCCGCAGCGCCGAACGGGTGGAGGTCCGCGCCGGGGACGGTTCGCTCTCGGTGGTCAACGTTCCGTTCGGCCCGCTTCCGCCACCGCACGACGAGCAGCCCGGATTGGCCGTGCAGGAGCTCGCGGAGCACGTGCTGCGCCCCCGGCGGATCGGGCTGGTTCTGGTGCGTCTCGGCGCGCACAGCGTCGGCATAGCCCGGTCCGGCGAGGTCGAGCTGTCGTCGACGGACCGTCACCTCGTGCACGGCCGGAACAAGGCGGGTGGGCAGTCCCAGCAGCGCTTCGCTCGTAGGCGGGAGGGGCAGTCGCGTCGCGCGTTGGAGTCGGCGGCCGATGCGGTCGCTCGGGTGCTGGTGCCGGAGCGGCACCGGTTGGATGCGGTGGTGTTGGGTGGTGACCGGAAGGCTCTGGATACGCTGCGGGCCGACGCCAGGCTGGGTGAACTGCTGTCGTTGGCCGAACCACGAGTGCTCGACGTGCCCGAACCGCGGCGTGTTGTGCTCGACGAGGCGGCCGCGCGGGCCGTGGCGGTGGAGATCGAGATACACGAGACGTGAGCCCGTACCGAGCGGGACGTAAAAACGGGTGTTCCGGGACGGTACACTCGGATTGTGGTTATCCAGCATCCTGCCGCTCAGGTTGCCGATCAGCAGTTCGCCGGTTAGCGGCTTTCGCGCCCATTGGCTTTCGCCGATGGGCGTTCGTGCGTGATCGCTCGACCACTACCTTTCGGAGTTTTTCTTGATCTCTGGCACCGGCCTTGAACTGCGTGCGGGCTCCCGCATCCTGCTCTCGAACGCGACGCTCCGTGTCCAGCCCGGTGACCGGGTGGGGTTGGTCGGCCGCAACGGGGCGGGCAAGACGACGTCGCTGCGAGTGCTCGCCGGCGAGGGCGAGCCGCACAGCGGGGAGATCGTGCGCAGCGGTGAGCTCGGTTACTTGCCGCAGGACCCGCGCGAAGGCGATCTATCGGTCAGCGCCAAGGACCGCGTGCTCTCCGCGCGTGGCCTCGACCAAATGCTGCGGGACATGGAGAAGGCGCAGACGGCGATGGCCGAACTCGCCGACGAAGCGCAGCGCGACAAGGCCATCAACCGCTACGGGCGGCTGGAGGAGCGGTTCGGGGCGCGCGGAGGCTACGCGGCCGAGAGCGAGGCCGGGCGGATCTGCGGCAACCTCGGTCTGGCCGAGCGAGTGCTGGAACAGCCGCTGCAGACGCTCTCCGGAGGTCAGCGCCGCCGGGTGGAACTCGCTCGGATCTTGTTCGCCGCGTCCGAGTCGGGGCCCGGCGGTCGGTCCGCGACCACGTTGCTGCTGGACGAGCCCACCAACCACCTCGATGCGGATTCGATCGCCTGGTTGCGCGAGTTCCTGAAGTCGCACGACGGTGGTCTGGTGGTCATCAGTCACGATGTCGATCTGCTCGCCGCCGTGGTCAACAAGGTCTGGTTCCTGGATGCGGTCCGGGGCGAGGCGGACATCTACAACATGGACTGGAAGCGCTACCAGGAGGCGCGTGCCGCCGACGAGAAGCGGAGGCGCCGGGAGCGTGCCAACGCGGAGAAGAAGGCGTCGGTCCTGCTGACCCAGGCGGACAAGATGCGCGCGAAGGCGACCAAGGCGGTGGCCGCGCAGAACATGGCCAAGCGCGCCGAGCGGATGGTCGCCGACTTGGAGCCCGAGCAGGCTTCGGACAAGGTCGCCAAGATCCGCTTCCCCGAGCCGGCCTCCTGCGGGCGCACGCCGATGACCGCGTCGGGGCTGTCCAAGCACTACGGCTCGCTGGAGATCTTCAGCGGAGTCGATCTGGCCATCGACCGCGGTTCCAAGGTCGTGGTGCTCGGCCTCAACGGTGCGGGCAAGACCACGCTGTTGCGGCTCCTCGGTGGCAAGGAAGAGCCGGATTCCGGTGGGGTCGAGGCCGGCTACGGCCTGCGCGTGGGGTACTACGCTCAGGAGCACGAGACGCTCGACCACGAGGCCAGTGTGTGGGACAACGTGCGCAGGGCCGCCCCGAACACTCCGGAGCAGGAGTTGCGTAATCTGCTCGGAACCTTCTTGTTCAACGGTGAGCAGCTGGCGCAACCGGCGGGCACTCTTTCCGGTGGCGAGAAGACCAGGCTCGCGCTCGCGGGGCTCGTTTCCAGTGCGGCGAACGTGCTGCTGCTCGACGAGCCTACGAACAACCTCGACCCGGCCAGCCGTGAGCAGGTGCTCGACGCGCTGCGCAGCTTCACCGGAGCAGTGGTATTGGTCACCCACGATCCTGGCGCAGTCGAGGCGTTGGAACCGGAGAGGGTGATTCTGCTCCCGGACGGAAGTGAGGACCACTGGTCCGAGGAGTACCTGGAGCTCGTGCAGCTCGCTTGATCCCGCACCGCCTCCCTGTCTGGCCGATCAAGCTCTGAACAGGAGAAACGTCCTATTTGGGAGCTGGATGCCGCGAACGATCCGGGTGCTTCGGCTACTGCGTACGGTTGAGTGCGTTCCGGTGAACGCCGGGTAGGTATCTCGACCGTTGGGCGATCTTTTTCCATGATCGCCTGGCGTTTGCGGCTTTCCTGTTCGATCATTGCCCCGACAGGGGTCGCGAGCGGCCCGACCTGTTCGGAGGGAAGGCGGGGACACTGTGGCTGACCTGAAGAAGGGTGCGCGTATCACAGGAAGCGCACGGGACAAGCTTGCCAGTGACCTGAAGAAGAAATACGAGAAGGGCGCGAGCATTCGTGCTCTGGCGGAGGCAACGGGCCGTTCTTACGGCTTCGTCCACCGTGTTCTCAGCGAATCGGGTGTGCAGCTGCGTGGTCGTGGGGGCGCGACCCGCACCAAGAAGAAGTAGGCACTGCCGTCGCATCAAGTCACTTGCAAGATATGTCCGAACACGTAGTGAAGTGTTCGGAACCGGTATTGCGTCGTAGCCGTGGCCACGCTTCAGCCGGATGCGGGCGCGCGGAAGTGATCGGCGCAATGCGATCTTCTCGCCATCGGTGGGTATTCTGTTCGGGTTCTGACCGGTAATACCCGAACTGCAACGGAGGCTCACTGTGGCGGAGTCGACAGTGGACGCCGACCTTTTGGATCGTGGCGGTGTGGGGCTCACGATCCAGGGTCGGCGTGCCACCATCACTCTCGAGCGTCCTGACAAGCTCAACGCGCAGACGCCGTACACGTGGCGGGCACTGCAGGAGATCGGGCAGAGCCTCGGCACGGATGTTCGGGTAGTGGTCGTGCGTGGCGAGGGCAGGGCGTTCTCGGCCGGGCTCGATCGGAGTCTGTTCGGCGCCGAAGCCGACGACGGGAGCACCGGACTGGTCGGTCTCGGTCTGCGGCCGATGGAACAAGCCGACGCGGAGATCGCGGGTTTCCAACAAGGATTCTCGTGGCTGCGGGATCCGCAACGCGTGACGATCGCTGCTGTGCACGGGCACGCGATCGGTGCGGGATTCCAGCTGGCGCTCGCGTGCGACCTGCGCGTGCTCGCCGACGACGCGTCGTTCCGGATGGCCGAGACGAGTCTCGGCCTGGTTCCGGATCTGGGCGGCACGCTGCCGCTGGTGCGGGCGGTGGGCTACTCGAAGGCGGTCGAGATCTGCCTGACGGGTCGCGACGTTTCGGCGCAAGAAGCGTTGGGCCTGGGATTGGCCAACACCGTGGTTTCCGGTGATCAGCTGGAGGCGACCGTGGATCAGCTGGTGGAAGCGCTGACCGCGCCGCCCCCGGGAGCCACTCGCGAGACCCTCGCACTGCTCGCGCAGGCAGAGGAAGCGGTGGATCCGGAACAGCAGTTCGCGGCGGAGCGCGCCGCGCAGCTGCGGCGGATCACCGAGATGGTCGAAGCCGCGGGTACCAGGTGACGCGCGGAGGGCGTCGAGAACTCGTGGAGTACTCGGCGCCCTCGCGGTGCGCCTCGGCGAGCCGCGTCACCGCAAGCCGGGTACCCGAGGACCGTAGCGCGCGAGGTTGACCCGGTTCGCTTCGTCACCACCGTGGACGTTCGCGCTGAGCCACACCGGAAGCTCGACGCCGACGGCTGCGGCCGCCTCGTGCGCCTGCACCAGTAGCAGGTTCCACAGGTAGGAGTTCGCCAGTGATGACAGCGGGGCCGTGATCGGCGCTGAGCCCGGATAGCTGGAGTCTCCCGGCCGGACGAGCGTGTCGAGCACGAGATCGGCTTCCTCGATGAGCGTGCTGCTCGCGCGCCTGGGCGCGTCGGCCGCCGCCCTGGGGGAAGTCACGGCGACGACGGGTGCGCCTGCTTCTCGTGCGATCATCGCCAGTTCCACCGGGTACGGGTTGATCCCGGAGTTGGAGAACACCAGGAGTAGGTCGCGGTCGGGCCGGAACTCCGCTTCGTCGAGCACCTCGCGGGCGAATCCGCTGCACCGCTCGGTTTCCGAACTGGACACCGCACCGTGCAACGGGAGCAGGTCGGGGTGGTAGAGCGGCCGGACGGCGGCGAGCCCGCCCGCCCGGTAGAAGGACTCCATGACGCCGGCGAGGGAGTGGCCGGCTCCTGCGGTGAACACCAGCCCGTCCGCTCGGACGGTTCTCACCAGGAGGTCTGCAGCTGCTCGCAGTTGTTCGAAGTTGTGTTCGCCCACCTGGCGGAGGTGGTGGAGGGTGTGCTCGGCGTGGGTGGGGGACTCGGTCGGCATGAACCACTTCCGGGGTAGGGAGCATGGGCGGTCCGGGCGCCCGGCGGGCGGTGGACGGTCAATCGCCACGCCCGGAATACCACTGGTGTGGTGGTGGGCGATACAGTGCCGATCATCGTCGAATGATCATTCTTCGCCAGGGGATGCATGCCGCAGCGAACAAACCGTCGTGAACTGCTGTCCGACGCCGCGACCGAGGTGCTGGCGCGGGACGGGGGTCGTGGACTGACCCATCGCGCCGTCGACCGGGAAGCGAGGGTCCCCGAAGGGACCACCAAGAACTACTTCCGCAATCGAAGCTCGCTGTTCGTGGCGGTGGCCCGCCGGATGTCGGACCAGCACATCGCAGCCGTGGGCGAGCTGCGGGATCAGATCCCGGAGAACGTGACATCCGAACACATCGTGGCGCTGTACGCGGCGATGCTCGACCGGATGGCTTCGAGCGCGCGCACCCAGTTCCTCGCGATGTTCGAGCTGTACCTGGAAGGGGTGCGACGGCCCGAGGTTCGGGAGGCGCTGGGTGAGATGACGTTGGCGAACGCGGATCTGGCCGTGCACCTGCATGGCGCGGTCGGCAAGCAGGTGGGGGCGCGAGACGCCGGGTTGCTGGACGCGGGAGTGCTCGGTGTGGCCATGTCGATGTTGAGCTTGCCCGGCCACGTCGCCCGATCGATCGGCTTCGACGATCCGGAGGAGTTGAGCCGTGCCCTGCTCGCATCGGCGGTCGCGGGCCGGACGAGCGGTGTGCGGCGCGGCTTCGCCAGTTAGCGGGTGGTCCGAGCTCGTTCGGGCCGCTCGTATGCGGGTCGCGACGGCTTTCGAGGCGAACCGGGTGGAATCCTTCGAGGTCGGCAGGTGGGCGTGATGGCGCTTCGCAGTCGCAAGATCACGAGAGGTAGTCTTCGAGGGGCTCGCGAGATCGCCGTTCGGAGCGGTTGGCATCATGGCCGAAGGGCATCGCGGCGACTGTGGAATTCGAGTCCCAGAAGAGATGCCCGAGATCAATGGGGGTGTGCTCAAGGTATGTCGAGTCCGCACGCGCGAGGGGAACCCGACCGAGGCGACCCGCCTGCGGTGGTGTTCGGCAGGATCTCCGATGTGCCGCTGGACGCGGTCGACAAGCTGATCGAGAGCACCAACGCTGTCTACGACGATCTGAACAAGGTCTTCGGGCACTCCTACTGGGGAGATCTCGTGCTGCACCAGGGATCCGCGCTCGCGGCCTTGAAGGAGGCGCGCGAGTGCCTCGATGCGTTGCGGTCCGAGGCGATCGGTGCCCGTAACACCGAGCTCGGGGTGACCGTGACCACCGCCGTGATCGAGGGCGAGCGGTACTACGCGCAGACCGACGAGGACAGGCTGGCGCTGGTGAACCGGGCGATGCGACCGCCGACGCCGGGACGTGCCTCGCACCTGTACGTGTGGGATCGACCGCACGAGAACGAGGATGCTGCAGGACCCTACGAGCAGATCCGCCTCGTGACGGACGTCGAATCCGAGGCGGGAGTGCTGAACTTCACGCAGGAGACCGAGGAGGGCGAGCTGCTCTCCTGGCACACGCTCAACGAGCAACCGATGGCCAACGGGCCGGTGCTGCGGTTCGATGCGGGCAGTGCGCTGGTGTTCCCGCGCAACTCGGTTCTCGGGTTCGAGGAGTTGCGCGCCGGGCTTCTGGAGTTCACGCGGACCGGTGAACGGCCGTCCGGGTTGACCTGGCAGCAGGCCCGCTGGGGCGAGTGACCCGGTGGTGATCCCGGTCCGCCGGGTGCGGTCGCGGGCACTCGCTCGGCGAGTTCGTCAACCGTAGACGTCCTGCACGGACGCGGCAGCGACAGTAGCGACGATCTTGAAAGCTTTCATCGCCTCGGTCATGTCAGGGGCGTCGTAGCGCACCTTCCGAACGTCCAGTTGCTCGACGGTGGGAATCACCGACGCCGCGGCGGCGAGGTGAGCCGAGTCGAATTCGATCTCGACGCGGTGCTGTCGCGTGCTGCCGTGCACCTGCCCGGCGAGCTCCATGCACGCTCGGCTTTCGGCGCGGATCTCCGATGCGGTGGCTTCCGGCGGTCGGCAGATCGCCGCGTACCGGCTCACGCACTCCTTGACCGCGATCGTCCGTGCCCCTGGGGCGTAGTCGGAGGCATCTGCGCACGTCCGGTCATCTCCGGTGACCAGCAGCAGCGGGACCCCGTGCTCGGCGGCCAGTGCGGCGTTGAGCCGCCCCTCGCTGGCGCGGACTCCGTCGAGCCACACACCGGTCATCGAGTTCTCCATGTAGGTGTGCGAGAGGACGCCTTCCTCGCCGGCGCCCGCGTGGTATCCGAGGAAGACCACGCCGTCCGCGCCGCCGTCGATCCCCTGCATCATCGACAGCGGTTTGTGTCGCCCGGTCAGCAGCCGCGCCCGCCCGTCGAGCTCCTCGAGTAGCAGGTTGCGTTGGGCCGAGTGCGCTTCGTTGACCAGCACCTCGGTGGCGCCCGCTGCGCACAGTCCGTCGATGCAGGCATTGACGTCACCGGTGAACAGTTTGCGGAATCGCTGCCACGGTTCGGTTCCGGCCACGACGTCATCGGTCCAGGTGACGCCGGTGACGCCCTCCATGTCCGCTGAGATCAAGATCCGCACGGGGGCAGTCTAAGGGCGGCGCGCCGGATCTCGCAGAGGTCTCACCGACATGGCCGAGCCCGTCCCACTCCAGCCGAACCCGTCCCAATCCAGCCGAGCGGGTCCCAGTCTCGCCGCTGCACGCGCATCGTCCGGTGAACAGGATTCAATCGAGTGCGTCGATGACAGCGGGATGCCCCGGCCGGTCCACGCGAACCAGGTGGTCAGCCGCCCGTTCGGGGGTGACCTCTTCGCGGTACCGGGTGAATGCGGGCAGTTGCCAGCGCTGCGGGGGCGGGGTCAGACGTTCCAGCGCATCCGGTGGCAACCAGAGGTGGATCGCGAAGTCGAAGGGGAGTCCCGCGCCGAGCAGCAGCGGACCGTCGACGATCACGATCCCGGATTCCGGCATCCGAACCCGGCTCAGCCGAGGGGAACGGTCGGATTCGGCATCCCACAGCGCCGGAAGGACGTGGCCGGAACCGCCGGGGGACAGGGGGGCCAGCACCTCACGGTTGAGGCCGACCAGGTCGAACCATTCGAAGTAGAACGATTCCGGGTCGTTCCGCCCGTGCTCCAGGCGCAGGGACGCGGGGCGCAGGTAATCGTCGGTTCGCACGCGGACCACCTCGCGGCCCCGAACCCGCAGTGGCGCGACGAGTGAGTCGGCGAGTTCGGTGGTGCCCGAAGCCGGAGCACCGTCGACTGCCACTCGGAGTCGACGCGGACTCAGTGCGTCCAGGAGGTCGGCGAGTTCCGACACCAGCCGGTCCGGGGTGACGGGGCGGACGTGCATGGCGTGACACCGTTTCCTGGGCGGACAGCCTCCGACCTTATCCCGCGATCGGAAGCACTTCGGTTCTGGCGGATTCTCTGGTCAGAGCAGCGCCGGGCGCAGGACGCTCAGCCGCGAGGCTCCGGTGTCCAGCTCGGCAGCCACGCCCAGCGGCACCGTGCGCTGACCCGGGCAGTGACCGAAGCCGAGGTCCCAGACGACCGGTACGCCCAACCCGCCGAGAAGATTCGACATGGTGCTTCGAAGAGTCTCGTCCGGCCCGCATTCGGTCCACGAGCCCAACGCGATTCCGTGGGCCCGGTCGAACCAGCCCGCGCGCAGGAGCTGGGTGACGAAACGGTCCAGCCGGTACGGCTCCTCGGTGACGTCCTCGAGAAGAGCGATCCCGTGTTCAGGTGGTGCGGGAGCATCGGGGGCGCCCAGCGTTCCCGCGAGCAGGCTGAGGTTCCCGCCGTAGGTCACCCCTCGCCCCCGGCCGCGGATGAGCGTGTCGGTCGTCGACCGCGTCAGGATCATCGCGGACTCGGGTTCGAACAAGCTCCGCCACAAGTGATCGCGCGCGGAGGGGTCGGCCACGAAAGCGTCGGTGGCGATCATGGGGCCGAACAGGGTCACCAGTCCCAGATGGGTGGACATCGCGTCATGCAGGGCGGTGACGTCGCTGGAGCCGACGAACACCTTGGGTGGCGCGGACGCCATCGCCGACCAGTCGAGGTGGTCGAGCATCCGCATGCTGCCGTAACCTCCGCGAGCGCAAAGAATCCCGTCGATTCCCGGGTCGCACCAGGCTTCCTGCAGGTCACGGGCGCGGTCCGCATCCGCCCCTGCCAGGTAGTCGAGGTGGTTGTGCCGATCGCTGACGTGCTTGCCGATCACGACCCGCAGGCCCCAGGACCGCAGGTGTTCGAGACCCGACTCCAGCAGATCGGCGGGAACCGGGCCTGCCGGGGCGACGACCGCAACGGTGTCGCCGGCTCGCAGTCGCCGCGGGCGGCGTCGTTCGCACACGTTCAAGAGGGCCACTCCACTGCGTGAGGTGCTCGGTTTCGCGAAGGTACTGCGCGGCGCGGTGCCGGGCTCGCGAGGATTCGGGCCTGGGTTTCTCGAAGGCCCGGATTGCAAGGGCTGAGTTGCGAAGATGGCTGGACTGCGAGGCAATGGTGCTGCGAGGCGCTAGGGGTGCGAGGCGCTGGGGGTGCGAGGGATTCGGGAAACGATGGGTGTTCGCGATCTCGAGTTTAACCGGATGCGGCGGCGCGCCCCGGCAACGCGCGAGATCGTGTTCGCGAGCAGCGAACACGGCCGGATGGGGGCTAGCACGGCCTGATTCCGGCCGGTCGCCGGACGAATCCGCTGGTCCGCTCCGGTGCTGAGCAATACCGGGATGCCTGCGCACAACACCGGTCCCGTGGCCTAGTGTCGGGGGTGTCATGGCTCGCGTCATCCACGTCTTCCGCCAGCCCGACCGGTTCGTCGCAGGGACCGTCGGGGAACCCGGCGAGCGCACGTTCTACCTGCAGGCGACCGAGGACGTCCGCACGGTGAGTGTGCAGATTGAGAAGCAACAGGTATCAGTACTGGCAGAACGGATCGGTGCACTTCTCGAAGAGGTGCAACGCCGGTTCGACGCGGAACTTCCCGCCGAACCACCTGAAGAGCTGGTCGACTCCGAACCGCTCCGGGTTCCGGTGGAGGAGGAGTTCCGCGTCGGCACGATGGGACTCGGCTGGGATGCCGAGACCGAGGCCGTCGTGGTCGAGCTGCTCGCCGTGACCGAGGACGAGATCGACGAGTCGGTCGTACTCGACGACACCGAGGAGGGACCGGACGCGGTTCGGGTCTTCCTGGGGGCCGGGCACGCCCGAGCGTTCGCCGAGCGGGCCGAGCGGGTGCTCAACGCCGGCCGCAAACCGTGCCCGCTCTGCTCGGAGCCGCTCGACCCGGAGGGACACATCTGCCCCAGGCAGAACGGTTACCGCCGATCCGACGAGGATTGACCGCCGTGCTCGACGGGGATGCCGAGGCCACGGAACTGCTCCGGCACGGCCGCATCGAAGTGCAAGGGCGGCTGGTCGAAGCCTCCAACGCCACGCTCTTCTGCTCGATCGAGCACGCCGGGATCAGCGCCGAATGTGTCTACAAGCCGGTGCGCGGAGAGCGGCCGCTGTGGGACTTCCCGGACGGGACGCTGGCGGGTAGGGAAGTGGCGACCTACAAGCTCGCCGAGGCGATCGGCTGGAACCTGGTTCCGCCGACGGTGCTGCGGGACGGCCCGTTCGGTCCCGGAATGGTTCAGCTGTGGATCGACACCGAGGACGGCTCGGAGCTGGTCGACCTGACTCCGCCGGACGAGGTCGTCGAGGGGTGGCTGCCGGTTCTGCGGGCACAGGACCACCACGGCGAAGAGGTGGTGCTGGCGCACGCCGATCACACGGACCTACGGCGACTGGCCGTGCTCGACGTGCTGATCAACAACGCGGATCGAAAGGGCGGCCACATCCTGCACTCCCCGCGGGGAAGGGTTTTCGGCATCGATCACGGGGTAAGCCTCAACGCAGAGGGCAAGTTGCGCACGGTGCTGTGGGGGTGGATCGGCCAGGAGCTCACGAGCGAGGTCGTCGACCGGCTCGGCTCGTTGCGCGTTCAACTGAACGGGGAGCTGGCCACCGAGCTGGTCGAGCACATCACCCCGAAGGAAGTACAAGCGGTCGACGATCGGATCGAACGGCTGCTGCGGGCCGGTGAGCTGCCCGCGCCGTCGGGGGATTGGCCCGCCATCCCCTGGCCGGCGTTCTGACCCTGCCTGGTCGGGACCGGCAGTGGATGATCGGTGCTGAGGAAGGTGGACGTGCGAAGAGACCGGCCGAGCTTCTTCGAGGACCGACTGGTGGCACCGTTGCCACGGTTCGGCGACATCATGCGGCTGATGTGGACCGGCGGCAGTCGACCTTCCGGTGAGGACGACGCCGATCTGATCCCGGTGTTGCGTGCGGGCCTTCCGCTGCTGTCCACGAACGACACCGCGCTGACGTGGATCGGGCATGCGACTTATCTGGTGCGGGCCGCGGGTGTGAGCGTGCTGGTCGATCCCGTCTGGTCGAGACGGATCCCCGGGGTGCCCCGTCGGGTGACTCCGCCCGGTGTCGCGTTCTCGGACATGCCCCCGGTGGACGCCATCCTCATCAGCCACAACCACTACGATCACCTCGACGAACCGACCATCCGAAGGTTCCCGCGCACGACGCAGATAATGGCGCCCGCGCGGCTGGGTGACTGGTTCCGCCGCAAGGGCTTCACCCAGGTGACCGAACTGGACTGGTGGGAATCCGCCGAAGTGGCCGGGCTGACCTTCGACTTCACTCCCGCCCAGCACTGGAGCCGTCGCAGCTTGCGCGACACCTGCCGCACCCTGTGGGGGAGCTGGGTCATCACCCTTCCCAACGGGCGACGGCTCTACCACGCGGGAGACACCGGTTACGGGCCGCACCTGGCCGACATCGGTAGCCGCTACCCGGGGATCGAGGTGGCGATGCTGCCGATCGGTGCTTACGCCCCGCGCTGGTTCATGCGTCCCGTACACATGGACCCGGAAGAAGCGGTCCGGGCACTCGGTGATCTGCGGGCGGAACGGCTGGCGAGCATGCACTGGGGAACGTTCGCGCTGACCAGGGAACCACTGGTCGAGCCCCTGACGCGGTTGCGCAAGGCGTGGGGCGACGCGGGCCTGGAAATCGACAAGCTGTGGGACCTGGCGATCGGGGAGAGCCGGCTGTTGCCGGAGGGCTGACGCGGGGCCGGCCGCACCGGCCCCGCGCGGAACGTCAGTCCACCAGCGCCTGGTAGACGAGCTGGCGCACCTGGGGTTGGATCGGGTGACTGCCGGACGGGATCAGCTGGGTCAGGAACAGCACGGAGAGGTCTTCGACCGGGTCGATCCAGAACGCGGTGCTCGCGAGTCCGCCCCAGGAGAGCTCCCCGGCCGAGCCGAGCACCTTGGAGGCGGCGGGATCGCGGACGACCGCGAATCCGAGTCCGAAGCCCTTTCCCGCGTGGGCCACCTCGGACCAGGCACCGAGGGCGACCTGGGGGAGGTCGGCGTCACCGGGGAGGTGGTTGCGCGCCATGAACCGCAGCGTGCGGTTGCCGAGCACGCGGGTTCCGTCGAGCTCGCCGCCACTGAGCAACATCCGCATGAACCGGTGGTAGTCCTGGGCCGTGGAGACCAGCCCCCCGCCGCCGGAGAGCGCTTTGGTCGGTTCGCCGAAGGAGGGGCTGGGCTTGTGAGGTCTTCTCGCATGACCGGTGCTGTCGGCGACGTAGAGACCGGCGAGGCGCTCGGCGTTCGCCGGGTCCGGCCGGAAGCTCGTGTCGTGCATCCCCAGGGGTTCCAGGAGCCGGGTACGGAAGAACTCGTCGAGCGTCTGGCCGGAGGCGACTTCGATGATCCGCCCGAGCACGTCGGTGGATACCGAGTAGTTCCACGCGTGTCCAGGGTCGAACATCAACGGCAGGGACGCCCACAGGTCGCAGCAGCCTTCGAGGTCTAGCCCCGGTGCCATGCCGAACTCGAATCCGGCGTCCCGGTACATCTGGTCCACCGGGTGCAGGTAGTGGAAGCCGTAGGTGAGCCCGGAGGTGTGGGTCAGCAGGTGCCAGATCCGCATCGGTTCGGTAGCCGGGCGGGTTTCCACCTTCTTCGGGGGGCCGCCCGTGTAGACCCGCAGGTCGGCGAAGGAAGGGATGAACCTGCTGACCGGGTCGGTCAGTTCGAGAAGGCCCTGTTCGTAGAGCATCATCACCGCGACCGAGGTCATCGGCTTGGTCATCGAGTAGATCCGGAACAGGGTGTCGTTCTCGACGGGCTCACGGGTTTCGACGTTCCGGTGCCCGTAGGTGGAGAGGTGCGCGATTCGACCGTTGCGAGCGACCAGCACGAGCCATCCCGGCAATCTGCCGTCGTCCACGTACTGCGCGAAGTGCTCGTCGAGTCGTCGCAGGCGTGCGGGGTCGAACCCGGCTTCGGACGGAGTTACCTCGGGTTCCCAAGTCACGTGTGCCCTCCTGCGATTCAGCGGTACCTCTTCTTTCTACTCGGCGGTGTTCGATGCGCGCTCGATTTCCGGATATGTTGGTGCTCGGTGCGGAGCGTATTGCGCGGTGCTCCGATACTGTGTTTCTCGCCCGTGCTTCGGGCCGCCTGTGATCCGGCCCGAAGCATCCGGACCGGATCAGGACCTGCTCGTCGCACCCGCCAGCATGGGATGCTTCTCGCGCCGCATCTCCTCGCGAACGGCGTTGATCTGGCGACGCCCCCACTTCTCCGAGAGTCCGTAGCGCCTGCCGAGCTGCGCGCCGGTTACCGGTTGATCCAGTTCTTCGACCGAGGTTCGGTAGTCGTTGCGCGCCGCCTTGCGCTTGTCCGCGTCGGTCAGTGGACCGTCGGGCACCGGGGGAAGCGACATCGTTTGGGCGCTGTCGCCGGTACCGGTGGATTCGGTCGGCGCGGTGTCGTCGTTGCCCGCCGTGCTCGCCTGGTCCGGGGCGGCGGTGTTTGCGGCGCTTTCCGGCAGGTCTTGTTCGGGTTCGGTCGTTTCCCGATCCGCGTCCGCATCGGTCGGGGTCCCGGCCGATGCGAGGTCGGCTGCTCGTTCGGGTACCGAGCTCTTCCGCGGTTCGTGGAGGTCGATCGTCATGGCCGGATCCTGGTGCGATACCGGGGTTTCGTCGGTGCGGCCCGGGAGCGCGCGGTCCGGAAGGTCGGACCGGTTCCTGAGTTCGTCGGGGATGTGGATCCGGATCGTCTGCTCATCGTGGGTGTCGGGTTCCGCCGCAGCGGGCTGCTCAGGTTCGGCCGGTGCGGATTCGGTGGTTTCGAGGCCCGCTTCGGCGGCGTCGGTGCTCTCGGTCACCGGTGCTGTCGAGTCCGCGCCCGGGCGCGTAGCCGTGGTGAGCGGACCGTCCGTACCTTTCCCCTCGGGGTCCGGTTCGCCCCGATCGGTCTCGGAAACCGTTCCGGATCCGGGCTCGGCTTCGTCGGCGTTCGTGGTCGGGAGCTGCTGCTCGGCCTCGGCGTCGGTGCTGCCGGGGAGCGTCGCAGGTTCGGGATCGACGGCCGTGGTCATCGCATCCCCGGAAGCAAGTTTGGGCCGCGCTGCCCCGGCGGCCACCGCGGTTTCCGGTTGGGAGGCCGTGCTGTCGGCCGCTGCCGGCGACGCTGCGGCGGTCCTGTCCTGTTCGCGACCCACGGCCGACATCGGCCCGAGGCCGGCGATCTCCTCCACGGGAATGTCCATGACCTGTTTGCGAAAGGCGGTTCGGGTGCCGCTGCGGTCGACCAACCAACGGAGGAAGAGCAGGCCCGGACGAAGCCGGAACCCTCGTTTGCCGTGTCGTGCCTCGTGGTCGGCGCGAAGTTCGGTGAGGACCACGTCGAAGACCGCCACCGCCGCGATCGGAAGGCCGGCCGCGACGATCTGCGCTTGCGGGCTCGGCTGGTGGATCCAGTTGATCCAGGAGCTGACCGCGGTGAACGCCCACATCAGCACCCGGCCGCGGAAGGCCGAACGCCCGTTGATCGAGGAACGATAGGTCATCAGTGTGCAAGCGAACGCGGCGCCGTCGAACGTCGCCGGGACCAGCCATGCGGACCAGTAATCGAATCCGGCCATCGACTGCATGCCGTATTCGTGCAGTCCGACGAATGAGGCACCCCAGCCCATCACGGCGGCCATCGCGACGAAGAGCAGTGCGGCGATGGACAGCGACCGGCTGCCCTTGTCGTCCACCCCGTGACGCTGATTGCTGGCTTCTTGCACAGCTTCCTCCCAGATCGCGTGGGGCGACCAGCCCCCCGGCAGCGCGCAAGATCGTAGCGCTTGCCTCACCTGAACAGGTGACCGCATATGGCTGGACGGAAGCGTGCTGGGGCCCGTTCTCGACAAATCGTGCGCGCCCGTCGTCCCATGCCCGGGATGAATCGATCGCACACGTTGGCAGTGACTCTGCGCGGTGCGGGGCGAGGGATGGGTTCGTCACATTCCACGCCGTGTTGAGGCAGGTCGTGGCCGGTGGGGTTGTGCACCACCGGGTAGCCGGGTGTGCCTGGGGGGCGGCGGCGAGCGGACCGGGGCGATTAAGGTCGGGTACATGCAACCCTGGTCGTCGGTCTCGGTGCCCAAAGTGCCGGGCACACCCCGTCCCCTGCGGCTATACGACACTGCCACCGGCGAGGTCCGGCCCACCGCCGCCGGCCCGCTCGCGCGGATGTACGTCTGCGGAATCACTCCGTACGACGCGACCCATCTCGGTCATGCCGCTACCTACTTGGCGTTCGATCTGGTGAATCGGATCTGGCTGGACAACGGTCATGACGTGCACTACGTGCAGAACGTCACGGATATCGATGACCCGCTGCTGGAACGAGCGAACCGGGACAACGAGGACTGGATCGTGCTGGCGATGCGGGAGACGGCGTTGTTCCGCGAGGACATGGAAGCGCTCCGGGTCCTGCCTCCTTCGGACTTCGTCGGTGCGGTCGAATCCATCCCGGAGATCCTCGAAACCGTGGGGAAACTGCTGGCCTCCGGTGCCGCTTACCAGATCGAGGGTGACGAGTACCCCGACATCTACTACCGGCACAACGCCACCGGGCGGCTGGGTTACGAGTCGAACTACGACGACGAAACGATGCGAAAGCTGTTCGCCGAGCGCGGTGGCGATCCGGAACGGCCCGGAAAGGAACATCCACTGGACGCGCTCCTGTGGCGGGCGGCGCGGGACGGCGAGCCGTCCTGGGAGTCGGAGTTCGGACCGGGGCGTCCCGGGTGGCACCTCGAATGCTCGGTGATCGCCCTGAACCGGCTCGGCCTGGGATTCGATGTCCAGGGTGGTGGCTCGGACCTGGCGTTCCCGCACCACGAGTTCAGTGCGGCGCACGCCGAGGCGGTGACCGGTGACTTCCCCTTCGCCCGGCACTACTGCCACGCCGGCATGATCGGCCTGGACGGGGAGAAGATGTCCAAGTCCAAGGGAAACCTGGTCTTCGTCTCCCGCCTCCGAGGCGATCGGGTCGATCCGATGGCCATCCGGTTGGGTCTGCTCGACGGGCACTACCGGAGCGATCGTTCGTGGACGGCCGACGCGCTCACCGCGGGTGCGGCGAGGTTGGCGCGCTGGCGGCAGGCGGTCGAGCTCGATTCGGGGCCGCCGGTGGGCGACACGCTCGATCGATTGCGGGACCGGCTGTCCGACGATCTGGACACCGAGCGCGCTCTCCAGGTGGTGGATGCGTGGGTCGACGAGGCCCTGACTCGTTCCGGAGACGACGACGGGGCGCCGGCGACCGTGCGGGATGCGGTCGACGCGCTGCTGGGTGTCCAACTCTAGGAAACCGCGATAGCGGGTGCGATGCTGAATTCGTTCGCTGAAGTATCGCCGATGTTACCCGCTTCTCGCGCCCGCCACTTCCGGTGTTTGTGCGGGAGTGGTTATTCGGCCGGTGCAACATCGCTCGGAAGTCGACGCGTTCGGCCGGTCAGGTGCCACAAAGGTGCTCGCGACAACCTGGAAGGTTGTCGCGAGCATTCTTTCCGCGGACGCGATGCGCACCGCGCCAGTGGAAAAGAATGTGCTGGGCGATTTGTGCACTGGGGTGGGCGTTTGTTGCGGTCAATGCTGCCTCGTCGGGGTCGTGCTGACCTCCGTGCGCTCCGGTGTGGTGCGACATCCGGCCAAGATCGTGATTATCAACACTCAAACAGACTAATTCTGCCGTAACATTGATCACACAGAGTATCGGCAGGGTGCTCCTTGCGGATGGGGTGCATTTGTGCCCGCGCCTGCTGTTGGGCATTGAGCTGCGCGAACCGTGCTTGGTTGAAGTATGCACCTTTCGGTGTTCGGTGCTGCGCGGTCGCATTCGGTCACATTTGGCGTGAAACATTGTTGCGGTGGCAGCGGAAACCGGGCGTTCGGTCTGTCCGGCGCATGGACTTCGCCAATTTCTTCTGGTTTGATCACGGGCCATGACTCGGCACGAACCCCGAATTGGCTACGCGCGCCCAGGTCGCGAGGTGAAATGGTGACGCGGGTCCGGGAGATGCTGGAACGCTCCCGCAAGTCACTGCTGGACGGTACGGCTCGGCAGCGGTTGGAAGGTTCCACTAGGCAGATACTGCAGCGATCGCGCGACACCGTCGCCCAGATCGTCGGTCCACAGGCACGGGAATCCGACTCCCAGGAAGTCCTGGCCGGGATCTGCTCGAGCGTGGCGCTGCGAGACCTGAACCTCGTGGACTCGCTGCTGGAGCAGCTGGAAAAGATGGAGGCGAACGAAGACGACCCGGAAGCTCTGGCGAAGCTCTACAAACTGGACCACTTGGCGACGCGGCTGCGGCGCAACGGGGAGAACCTGCGCGTGCTCGCCGGCCGGGACGCGGGGCGCGGCACGGACGAAACCGCTTCGCTGGTCGACGTGATCCGGGCAGGCATGTCCTCGATCGAGCACTACACGAGAGTGGAGTTGGGCAAGGTTGCCTCCCTCGGTGTGGTCGGGCTGGCAGCCGACGACGTCAGCCGGCTGCTGGCCGAGCTACTGGACAATGCCACGACGCACTCGCCGCCGACCTCGTCGGTGACGGTCAGCGCGCACTTGACTGAGCAGGGCAGCGTGATGATTCGCGTCGAGGATTCGGGGATCGGCCTCCCCGCCGCTCGCCTGTCCGCGCTCAACGAGCGCTTGGCCACGGCGCCGGTATTGGACCGGAACTCCGTGCAACACATGGGGCTCGCGGTCGTCCGGCGACTGTCGACCAGGCATGGGATTCGGGTGTGGCTCGCCCGGCGCGCCCCGCACGGCACGATCGCCTCCGTGCTGCTGCCCGTCGCGTTGGTGCACGACGGGCCCGTCGCGAGTTCGCGCGCTGATTCCGGCGTGCAGGAGGCACCCGCGGTCCCGACGCCGCCCCGTCCCTTGCCGAAACGGCAGGAACAGGTGGAGCCGCCCGCTTCGGCCAACCACGGATTCACGATCTCCGGCGGGCTGCATCCGCAGGGAACGGTCTTCACCGAACCTGAAAGTTCTTCTGGTTCGGAATCGCGATCTGCTACCACTCCCAACGGTCTGCCCCGACGAGTGCCGCAGAGCTTGAAGGAATCCGCCGTTTCGCTCCCGGGATCGCCGGAGCCGGAGAGCGCTCCGGAAAGCAAGCGGGAAGGCCACGAGCAACTGTTGGCCGACCTCGGTGCATTCGCAGAAGGAGAAGAGGCGGCGCACCAGGAGCGCGAAACGGCGCACGGCGACGCAGCACCCGGACCGCACGATGAGACCGACATCCAACACTTGCCCGAAGGACACGAGAAGTGACGGAGCCAGACGACAAGACAGGTTCACACAATTTCCGCTGGTTGGTCGACGATTTCGTCGGCCGGGTGCACGGAGCGACGCACGCGCTGATCCTGTCCGCGGACGGACTCCCGCTCGCCGGGTCATCCTCGGTCGGCAACGACGAGGCCGAACAACTGGCCGCGATCTCCAGCGGAGTGCTCAGCCTGGCGCAGAACAGTGCGGCACTGTTCAACAAGGGCAGTTGCGAGCAGATCATCATCCGGCTCAGCCAGGGGTATTTCCTGTTCATGGGGATCGGTCCCGGGGCGGGACTGGCAGTGCTGACGTCGCCGGAAGCTCAAATGCGGGTGGTCGCTTACGAGATGACCCAGTTCGTCGAGAACACCGGCCACGCGTTGACTCCGGAGGTCCGCGCCGACCTGCGACGCGTCGTCACCGCTCAGCGACCCGCGTGATGGCAACGGCGGAGGAACAGTCATGGTGAGCCACATTGAATCCCGCAGCAGCCGTGTGCGGCCGTACACCCTCACAGGTGGCCGTACCCGCTCCCGGCACCAGCTGCTGGTGGAGACGATGATCTCGGTGCCCAGCTATGACCCCGAGCTCAGCGGCTCCCTGCTGCCCGAGTCGCGCGCGCTCTACGAAAGCGCGCGCAAACCGGTGTCCCTGGCGGAGCTGTCCGCCTCGTTAAGCATGCCGATGGGAGTGATCCGGGTCCTGGTCAGTGACCTCGCCGCGGACGGGGTGATCTTCATCCACCCCACCGGTTATGCCTACCGATACGACCACAACATCCTCGAGAGGGTTCTCGATGGGCTCAACAAGCTCTCCGCGTGATCCGGCCGAGCTGATGCTCTCGGCGAAGATCGTGATCGCGGGTGGGTTCGGAGTTGGCAAGACCACGTTCGTTTCGTCGGTGTCGGAGATTCCACCGCTGAACACCGAGGCGTGGATGACCGAAGCCAGTGAAGGGATCGACAATCTCGATCCCGAGGGAAGCAAGACGACCACTACGGTGGCGATGGACTTCGGTCGCATCGAGCTGCACTCGGACCTGATGCTCTACCTGTTCGGAACACCCGGACAGTCCCGGTTCTGGTTCCTCTGGGACGACTTGTCCAGGGGGGCCCTCGGCGCGGTGATCCTGGTGGACACTCGTCGCATCGAGGAGTCGTTCGCTGCGATCAACTACTTCGAACACGATTCGGACGTGCCGTTCGTGGTTGCGTTGAACCTCTTCGAGGGCGATTTGCCCTATGAGCTGGACGAAGTCCGGGATGCGCTCGCGTTGAGCCCGGAGACACCATTGATCACGTGCGATGCCCGCGACCCCGATTCCACTGTGGATGCACTGAGGACCTTGGTCACGCACACGATGAGATTGAACGTGACGTCCGGGGCGGCGTGAACTGAACTCTTCACCGGCCGGAACCCCGTCGCACAGCCTCAGTGCTATTCAGCGACCGGGTTCCGGCTTTTTCTTGTGCGGCGGGTGGGTGTATCCCGTACCTGCCGCACGCCCCCGCTGCAGGGCCGGAACGCGGCGGACTTCGGATGCCATCGCGCAGTCCCGGCAGCTGGACTGCTACCGAACGTACGAAAGGTGATCAGGATGCGGAAGATCCTCATCGTGGGAGCGGGGCAGGCTGGTTTGCAACTGGCTCTGAGCCTGCGGGAGCACGATTACGATGTGACGGTGATGTCGTCGCGGACTCCGGAGGAGATCCGTGCCGGTCGGGTGATGTCGACGCAGTGCATGTTCGGTCGTGCGTTGCAGTACGAGCGGGATCACGGTTTGAACCTGTGGGAACGCGAAGCTCCCAACATCGATGCGATCGGGCTGTCCATCGCCACCCCGGGTGCGACCAGGGCGCTGGATTGGCATGCGCAGCTGGATGAGTACGCGCAGTCGGTCGATCAGCGGGTCAAGATGGCCGGTTGGCTGGAGCTGCTGGAGCAACGCGGCGGCAAGGTCCTGCGGCAGGAAGCGACTCCGGCTGACCTCGGTGAGATGGCGCCCGAATTCGATCTCGTCGTGGTGGCTGCGGGCAAGGGTGAGCTGGTTCAGTTGTTCGATCGTGATCCGGAGCGTTCGCCGTATCGGTCGCCGCAGCGGATGTTGTCGGTGGCGTACGTGCATGGTGGGCGGCGGCGTCCGGAGCATCCGGATATGGATGCGGTTCGGTTCAACGTGGTTCCGGGTGAGGGCGAGCTGTTCGTGATTCCGGGATACACGTTGTCCGGGCCGTGCGACATGCCGTTCTTCGAAGCGATCCCCGGCGGTGCGTTGGACTGCTTCCAGGATCGCCCGTCGCCGGAGGAGCACTGGGCGCGGATGCTGGGGCTGATGCGCCGGTACCTGCCGTGGGAGTACGAGCGCTTCAAGGACGCGAGGATCACCGACTCGGGCGCCACGTTGGCAGGTGGGTTCAGGCCGACGGTGCGCCGCCCGGTCGGCGCGCTCACCACGGGTGCGCGGGTTCTGGGCATGGCCGACGTGGTCGTGGCGAACGATCCGATCACGGGGCAGGGGTCGAACAACGCGGCCAAGTGCGCGGAGTCCTATTTGAACAGCATCGTGGAGCGTGGTGACGAGCCGTTCGATGCCGAGTGGATGGAGCAGGCGTTCGAGCGGTATTGGGACGACGTGCAGTACGTGACGGCGTGGACGAACGCGATGTTGCAGCCGCCGCCCGAGCACGTCCTCAACGTCTTCGGCGCGGCTGCGGGAAATCCGGCTCTGGCACGGCGCGTGGTCAACGGGTTCAACGACCCGAAGGACCTGACGTCGTGGTTCCTCGACCCCGAAGGCGCGGCGGACCTGGTGGCTGCGTACAGCTGATCGACCGGCACTGAAGCCGGCCTGACGAGCAACGGAAAGATTGGCGAGGAATGCGGAAGATCCTCATCGTGGGAGCGGGGCAGGCTGGTTTGCAACTGGCTCTGAGCCTGCGGGAGCACGATTACGATGTGACGGTGATGTCGTCGCGGACTCCGGAGGAGATCCGTGCCGGTCGGGTGATGTCGACGCAGTGCATGTTCGGTCGTGCGTTGCAGTACGAGCGGGATCACGGTTTGAACCTGTGGGAACGCGAAACTCCCAACGTCGACGGGGTGGGCGTCTCCATCGCGGACCCGGACGGCAGTCGGGTCATGGACTGGTACGGCGTGCTGGATGAGTACGCGCAGTCGGTCGATCAGCGGGTCAAGATGGCCGGTTGGCTGGAGCTGCTGGAGGAACGCGGCGGCAAGGTCATCTACAACGGTGTCACCACCTCGGACCTCGACGGTTTGACCCGGCTCTACGACCTGGTGCTGGTGGCTGCGGGCAAGGGTGAGCTGGTTCAGTTGTTCGATCGTGATCCGGAGCGTTCGCCGTATCGGTCGCCGCAGCGGATGTTGTCGGTGGCGTACGTGCATGGTGGGCGGCGGCGTCCGGAGCATCCGGATATGGATGCGGTTCGGTTCAACGTGGTTCCGGGTGAGGGCGAGCTGTTCGTGATTCCGGGATACACGTTGTCCGGGCCGTGCGAGATCCCGTTCTTCGAAGCCGTGCCCGGCGGTGCGTTGGACTGCTTCCAGGACCGTCCGTCGCCGGAGGAGCACTGGGCGCGGATGCTGGGGCTGATGCGCCGGTACCTGCCGTGGGAGTACGAGCGCTTCAAGGACGCGAGGATCACCGATTCGGGCGCCACGCTGGCGGGCGGATACACACCCACAGTGCGGAAGCCGGTCGGCAGGTTGCCCGCCGGTGGGATCGTGCTCGGTGTGGCCGACGTGGTCGTGGCGAACGATCCGATCACGGGGCAGGGGTCGAACAACGCGGCCAAGTGCGCGGAGTCCTATTTGAACAGCATCGTGGAGCGTGGTGACGAGCCGTTCGATGCCGAGTGGATGGAGCAGGCGTTCGAGCGGTATTGGGACGACGTGCAGTACGTGACGGCGTGGACGAACGCGATGTTGCAGCCGCCGCCCGAGCACGTCCTCAACGTCTTCGGCGCCGCATCCATGAGTTCGGCCGTGGCACGGCGAGTGGTCAACGGGTTCAACGATGCGAAGGACCTGACGTCGTGGTTCCTCGACCCCGAAGGTGCCAGGCAGATGATCGAGGAAATGACCACGCAGGAGTAGGCCGACCGGACCGGCGGTGCCTTCCGGGCGTCCCGTTGCGGCTGTACCGGGCGCTCGTACCCGGTACCGCGGCCGGCCGGACCGCAGCCGGCCCGGATCATCCGGCCAGCCCGGCACGGTCAGGTCGGAACCGGGCCTCTCGATGCCCTACCGGCCGCCATCGGCCGGTAGGGCCCCGGAAGGTCGTCTCACCCGGTGCGGCTCAGCCGGGCCCAGGACCCGTGGGCCCCTTGCCGCCCGGCCCCCGCCGACGCAGGTAGCGCTCGAACTCCGCGGCAATGGCGTCCCCGCTGGTCTCGGTGAGCTTGACCTCGGCGTCGCCGCGCTCTTCGAGCGCGCGGACGTAGTTGCGGACGTCCTCGTCCTCCTCGGCCATCTCGCTGACCGTGGTCTCCCACTCCTCGGCCTGCTCGGGAAGGTTGCCGAGCGGGACCTCGAGGTCCAGCGCTTCTTCGACCCGGTGCAACAGGGCCAGCGTCGCCTTCGGTGACGGTGGCTGTGAAACGTAGTGCGGCACCGCGGCCCAGAACGAGATCGCCGGGATGCCTGATTGCACGCAGGCGTCCTGGAAGATCCCGACGATGCCGGTAGGGCCCTCGTAGCGGGAGCGCTCCAGCCCGTACTGCGCAGCGGATTCCGCGTCGTACGAGGTTCCGGTCACCGGAACGGGGCGGGTGTGCGGGGAGTCGGCGAGGAGGGCCCCAAGGGTTACCACGGTGGTGGTACCGACCTTCGTGACGTTGTCGAGCAGCTCGCTGCAGAACGCCCGCCACCGCATGTTGGGTTCTATCCCGTGCACCAGGACCACGTCGCGTTCGGTGCCCGGCGGCCGGCAAACCGACAACCGGGTCGTCGGCCAGGTGACCTGCCTGGTGATGCCTTCCACGAGCTTCACCGTCGGACGCGACACCTGGAAGTCGTAGTACGGATCCGGGTCGATCTCGGCCAGTGGTGTCGCGTCCCAGGTGAGCTGAAGGTGCTCGATCGCGGAGCTGGCGGCGTCACCTGCATCGTTCCAGCCTTCGAAAGCACAAAGGACCACGGGGGACGACAGCTCCGGGAGGTTCTGCGGCTCGGTCATTGCAGCCCTCCTGTTCGTGTAATCCCATCGTTCCAGCCTTCGCAGGCAGCCACCACGATCGGGTTGGTCAGCTCGAGCGGTTCAGTGCGCGAGTCTTCTTCGGAGCGTGGGTCGCGATCGTTCACCGGGTCAGCCTACGACGGCAGTCACGCTGCAGCGTCCCACGTCCCGATGTTGTTTCCGCATCGTCGGGCGGGTCGACCCGGCCGAAGTGACTCACGCTCCGACAACACTTCTCTGCGCTGCGAAAATTCCGTTCCTCGTGTGTTGCGACACGGTGTGGGTGAGCCCCCCGCCCGCCCGTGGTCACGTGGACGATCAGCCGGGAGCGGGGAGGCCAGGAACTTGGCCCGCGCCCTCGCACTGCGGGCAGGTGCGCCATTCGCTGAGGGTCATCCCGGTCTGCATCTCTTCGGTCGCTTGGATGAGATAGAGCCGGGGTTCACTGGTCTTGCGAAAGCCGCCGCAGGTGAAGCACAGCGTGTTCGGGCCTTCGGCGAAGTCGGCGTCGCCCCGGTGCTGTTCGTCCATGCCCCCAGTCTGCCGTGCTCCGCGGGCGGAGTGCTTCCGCAGGGCCTGAACGGAGGGATCGAACACGTTCGCTGGGACGCGCTCGGGCGGCTCTGCTGTACTGCTGGAAGCGCTGTCGACGACTGGAGACCTGTACGCGATGACTGCCGGTCAGAGTTCGAGCCGTCCCGCGGCCGTGTTGTTCGACATGGACGGGACGTTGAGTGACTCGGAGAAGCTGTGGACGGTCGCGATGGAGGACTTCGCAGCGCATCGAGGTGGCACGCTCAGTCACGAGACCCGAGCGGCGATGGTCGGGTCGAACATGATGCGCAGCATGCGGATGCTGCTCGGCGACCTCGGACTGGACACGGGGGACGGCGAAGTCACCTCGGCGGCGGCTTGGGTGGAGGTACGCATCACCGAACTCTTCCAGGACGGCGTGCCGTGGCGTCCGGGTGCGGCGGAGCTCCTCCGCTCGGTCCGGGCCGCGGATGTTCCGGCAGCACTGGTGACCTCCACGATCCGCTCGTTGACCGAGATCGCACTGGAGACGCTCGGGCGGGACTCCTTCCGCGTCACCGTCTGCGGAGACGAGGTGGACGGCCGGAACAAGCCGGACCCGGAACCCTACTTGCGCGCCTGCCGAATGCTCGGTGTTCGGCCCGAGGACTGCGTGGCGATCGAGGACTCACCGACCGGTGTTGCCGCGGCGGTCACCGCGGGCTGCACGGTGCTCGCCGTGCCCTGCGAGGTTCCGCTGGACCCTGGTGAACGGCGTGTGCTGCGGGATTCGCTCGAGGGCGTCGACGCGGCCTCCCTCGGCGGGATGCTGGCCGACTCCACGACCCGCTGAGCGTGGATCCGTCTCCGACGCGGCGTTCCGCGAAGTGATCCGTGCCTCACCGGCGAGGATGTCCCGGGTCCGCTGTCGAGCGCTGTGACCCGGGATGGAAGGATCGAGAATCGTGAAGACCTTCGACGAGCTGTTCGCCGAACTGCAGGAACGCGCCCGCACCCGACCGGAGGGGTCGTCCACCGTCGCGGCTCTCGATGCCGGAGTCCACGCACAGGGCAAGAAGGTCATCGAGGAAGCCGGTGAGGTGTGGATCGCCGCTGAGCACGAGACCGACGAGCAGCTCGCCGAAGAGATCTCGCAGCTGCTGTACCGACTCCAAGTGATCATGCTCGGTCGTGGTCTGTCGTTGCAGGACGTCTACCGCTACCTGTGAGAAGTTGACTCACGGGCAATCCACTGGAAACGAAGGAGAACTGAGTCCGATGCTGCGTGTGGCAGTGCCCAACAAGGGCACGCTGGCCGGTCCCGCGTCCGAGATGCTCGCGGAAGCCGGGTACCGGCAGCGCCATGAGCAGCGCGATCTGACCGTTCTCGACTCCGTCAACGACGTCGAGTTCTTCTTCCTGCGCCCCAAGGACATCGCGATCTACGTCGGATCGGGTGAACTGGATCTCGGCATCACCGGCCGTGACCTCGCGCAGGACTCCAACGCGCCCGTCGAAGAGCGGCTCGGCCTGGGATTCGGCGGATCGACCTTTCGCTACGCGGCACCGATCCGCGAGCGGGACTGGACCGTCGAGGACCTGGCCGGCAAGCGGATCGCCACGTCGTATTCGCAGCTGGTCACCGCCGACCTCGCCCGCTACGGCGTCGATGCGGAGGTGATCCGGCTCGACGGGGCGGTGGAGATCTCGATCCAGCTCGGCGTCGCCGACGCCATCGCCGACGTGGTGGGTTCCGGCCGCACGCTTCGTCAGAACGGACTGGTGGCGTTCGGTGATTCGATCTGCCGATCGGAAGCCGTGGTGGTGGAACGCCGGGGCTCGGATTCCGAGCGGGCCAAGAGCCAGCTGATCGCTCGGTTGCAGGGTGTGGTCTTCGCCCAGCAATACGTGATGCTGGACTACAACTGCCCGCGTGAGTTGCTCGACGAGGCGATGAAGATGACTCCCGGGCTCGAATCGCCGACCATGGCGCCGCTGGCCGATGAGCGGTGGGTCGCGGTTCGAGCGATGGTCGCCCGCAAGGAAGCTCCGGCGATCATGGATCGGTTGGCGGCGTTCGGGGCCAAGGCCATCCTCTCCTCGGACATCCGCGCTTGCCGACTGTGACCAACGCCCGATGACCGAACCAGCTTTTCGGGCCGACCCGGCCCCGTCTGCCGGGTCGGCCCGGAAAACTTCTGCTGATCGCCTCTCCTCAGCTGCACGAACTCGCAGTTGCGGGAGTTCATTTCCGCAATCCGCCCACGATCCTCGACACGGGCGGATAATGGCGGGATCTTGATGCGGCGACGGTGGGGGTGAAGGTTCTATGGCCATGCCGAGAGTGACATCGCCTCGATGGGATCTCTTCGAGGGGATGCCCTGCTGGATCGAACTGGTCACGGCCGAGCCGGACAAGGCCTGCGAGTTCTACGCTGGACTTTTCGGTTGGCAGTACGAGTCGCACGACGTCGGCCGGGCCGACGGCCAACTGGTTGCCTACCGGGACGGGTTCCCGGTCGCGAGCATCCGAACCTCGGAGGACGAGGGCTCGCGGTGGCGCCTGTACCTCGCGGCCGCCGACCACGATGCCACCGTCGCGCGCGCGGAAAGCCTGGGTGGTGATGTCACCGCGGACCCCGGACGGATTCCCGGGATCGGTACCCGCAGCGTGCTGATGAGCCCGGCGGACATCAAGTTCGGCCTCCTGGAGCCCGAGGCGGACTGGCAGTTCGACGTGGGCCTGCCGGGAACACTCATGTGGGCCGAACTGGTGGCGATCAAGGTTCAGAGCGCGGACTCGTTCTTCGGGGAGCTGTTCGGCTACGGTTCCGAGCAGTTCGGCACGGAACACAGGTCGGATTACTCCGTCTGGTACCTCGGCAGCGAGTCGGTGCTCGCCCGAGTCAGCATGATCCGCGAATTCGTCACCCCGAAAACCGTGCCGCACTGGCTGCTGTACCTGGGGGTGGAGTCCGCACAGGGCACCGACGAGCTGGTTCGGCGCGCGATCACGCTCGGCGGGCGAGTCCGGGTCGATCCCTACGACTCCAGCATCGGACGTGTCGCGGTCCTGCGGGACCCCACCGGTGCGCGCTTCGCCATCGTCGACTCGACGCAGGCGCTCACCGGTTTCATGGGAAGCGCGGCCAACTACGATCCCTACGACGACTAACCCCGGCTACGCGTGTCGCCGCGTCAACAGCCTGATAGGCGCATCGAACGCCGGCGGCTCGTCTCCTGCCTGGATGGGAGCGACCTGGCCTAACCGAACGGCGGCCTTGCCGCGGGCTGTTCAGTCGCTCCGGTCCAGCACCGACTCCGGCCCCGGGTCCGGTTCCGGCCACCCGGGGTACGGCGGTGGTGTGCCGCCCTTGGCCGGGCACAACGCCTGGAAGTCGCAGTAGTCGCAGAGCTTGCTCGGGTTGGGCCGGAAGTCGCCCGTGCGGCCCGCGCGCAAGATCGCCTGCCAGATCGCTTCCAGCGTGCGCTCGAACCGGAGCAACTCGCTCTCGTCCGGCGTGTAGGCGAGTGACTGCTCGTTCTTGAGATACATCAGCAGCAGTTGCCTGGGAAGCACCCCGCGGGTGCGCCACAGCACGAGGGCGTAGAACTTCATCTGGAACATGGCCTTGGCTTCGCCGATCTCGCGCGGAGCCGCTCCGGTCTTGTAGTCGACCAGGCGGATTTCGCCGGTCGGTGCCACGTCCACCCGGTCGATGAACCCGCGCAGGAGAACGCCCGAATCCAGCTCGGTTTCGACTCGCAGCTCGCACGCGTCCGGTTCCAGCCGGCTCGGGTCCTCCAGCTCGAAGTAGGAGTCCACCAACGAACTCGCCGAATCGAGCCATTTTCGCAGTTCCGGATCGTCCGGACCGTCGAACAGATCGGCCAGCTCGGGCTGGTCGGCGAGAAGTTCCTGCCACGCAGGCGAGAGCAGCTCACGTGCCTGCTGCCGGTTGCGCTCGGCCGTGGGCATGGTGAACAGTCGTTCGAGGACCGAGTGCACCACCGTCCCGCGCACCTGGGCCCTGGTCGGTGTTTCCGGGATCCGGTCCACAGCGCGGAAGCGGTAGAGCAGCGGACACTGCTTGAAGTCACCTGCTCGCGAAGGGGACAGCGCGGGTCGGCGGGGAGCATCGTCCGCATTGCTGGGTGCCGTCTGGGCCGTCTCCGACATGTGCCGCACCCTAGTTGAGCGCTCCGACAGCATTGGGCGGCCGTTCCCGTCCGGTGGTCGATTACCACGCTCACACGGCCGACGCTCTACGCTTTCGGGCCATGGCCACCACTTCGCCGTCGGGTAGCTCGAAGCTGCATGAAGGAGGGCTGCTGCTCTTCCGGATAGCCGGCGTCCCCGTGATGTTGTCACCGTCGTGGTGGCTGGGTGCCGCGTTGATCGTCCTGCTCTACACCCCGCTGGTAGGGCGACTCCTGCCCGGCGCCGACGTGTGGACCAGCGCGCTGATCGCCGCGGTGTTCACGGTGCTGCTGGCCGCGTCGGTGCTCCTGCACGAACTCGGGCACTGCCTGGTCGCGCTGCGGCTGGGGCTGCCGGTGCGCCGGGTCCGCCTGTACCTGCTCGGAGGCATCTCCGAGATCTCGCGCACTCCGTCGAAGCCGTCGGAGGAGGGGCTGGTGGCGCTCGCGGGGCCGGTGGTCTCTCTCGTGCTCGCGGCCGCGACGGGGCTCGGATGGTTCGCCTTGACTCCGGGAGGAGCGATCTGGCTGCTGGTCGCGCAAACCTGCGTGGCCAACCTCGCGGTGGCGGTTTTCAACCTGCTTCCCGGGTTGCCGCTCGACGGCGGACGCATGCTCCGGTCGTTGATGTGGGCCGGGACCGGGCGGCGTCGGAGCGGGACCACCGCTGGTGTGGTCGGAGCGGGAGTCGTCGCTTTCGGCCTGGTCTGCTGGGCGGTCGTCGGGCTGCTGCGGGACACGCAGGACCAGTGGCTCCGGCTCGGTGTCTGCGTTCTGATGGCCTGGTTCGTCGTGGTGGGAGCCAGCGCCGAGCACGCCGCGGAACAGCGCAAGCGGTGGCCGGACGGGTTGGCGCTGAACCAGTTGGTGCGTCCCGTGCTGCAGCTGCCCGCGGAGAGCCCCGTCAGTGATGCCCTGATGGCCGCTGCCGGGCGGGGCGTCGTACTGGTCCGCGCCGACGGGATCGCGGTCGGCCTGCTGGATCAGACCGCCGCCGAGCGGCTGGTCACCCACACCCCGCAGGAGCCTGCGGAGCGAGCGGCCGAGCCCGTCACCCCCGAGACGGTCCTGCTCGAGAGCGAGCCCGCCGACGCCATCCTGGAGCGCGTGCAGTCGGTGCTGGCCTGGCAGTTCCTCGTGGTCGACGAGTGCGGCCGCCCCAGCGGGGTCCTGAGCCGGGAGGACCTGCGTACGGCACTGAACGCGCACGCCAGACGTGGATGAGTGCGCTCGCGGGCACGAGGTGCCCCTCTGCGACGATGGTCCGTCACGCCCGTTCGGGCACATGATCATGCGCAGGAGGTTCGAAGCACGTGAGCACCGTCAGCGGTGAGTTCCAGCCGGGCGACCGGGTCCAGTTGACCGATCCCAAGGGACGCCGCTACACCGTCGTCCTCAAGACCGGCGGCGAGTACCACACCCACCGCGGTGCCCTCCCGCACGATGACCTCATCGGAAGGCCCGAAGGGTCGGTGGTCACGTCGGCCGGAGGTACCTCGTTCCTGGCGGTCCGACCGCTGCTGTCCGACTATGTCCTGTCGATGCCGCGTGGTGCTCAGGTCATCTATCCGAAGGATGCCGCCCAGATCCTGATGTGGGGGGACATCCGTCCGGGTGCGCGAGTGCTCGAAGCCGGGGCAGGATCGGGGGCGTTGACGTGCTCGTTGCTCCGCGCGGTCGGCTCCGAGGGCGACGTCGTCTCGTACGAGATTCGCGAGGACCACGCCGAACACGCCGAACGCAACGTGGAGCGCTTTTTCGGCGAGATCCCGCCGAACTGGAAGATGCACGTCGGCGATATCAAGCAGTACGAAGGGGACCAGGTCGACCGGGTCGTCCTGGACATGCTCTCGCCGTGGGACGTGCTGGACACCGTGCACGCGAACCTGGTGCCGGGCGGGGTCCTGGTGGTGTACGTGGCCACCACCACTCAGCTCTCGAGAGTGACCGAAGCGCTCCGCGAGCAGCAGTCCTGGACGGAACCGCAGGCGTGGGAAACCCTCATCCGCCCGTGGCACGTGGTCGGTATGGCGGTGCGTCCGGAACACCGGATGGTGGCGCACACGGCGTTCCTGCTGGTGACGCGTCGACTCGCGGACGGGGTCACGCCACCGCGCCCGCAGCGCCGCCCCAGCAAGGGGTAGGAAGCCCCGCAGGATCCCGGGCGCCCCGGGAGAAGCGCGTGGCCCGCGCCGAGATGCACTCGGGGCGGGCCACGACTACCGCGCGGTCGGTCACATGCCGCCCATGCCACCCGTGCCGCAGAACTTCCACCCGTCCTCGTCGACGAGCTTGAGCTCCATGCTCGTCGGCATGTATTCCTCGATCGCCGACGGAACGTTCTCGTGCTTGATGCTCACCGAGGCAGTAGCCGTGTCGCCGTTCTCGGTGACTCCATTGAGCGTGTACGTGGAGGTCATGTCGCTCATGCTGTCGGGCATCTGGGCGTTCGGGTCCACTTGGCCTTCGAGGTCCTCGGCGGCGGTCTTCAGCTTTTCGCAGGAGAGGTCTTTGATGGCCGCGGTGTCCTTGTCGTTGAAGGCCGTGACCAGCTCCTCGGCCACTTCGTCGGACGAGCTGCCGCCACCGAGCATGCTCACGGCGAAGACGAACACCAGGACGAGCGCGAGGAAACCACCGACGCCACCCAGAATCCAGGGCAGCGGGGACTTCTTCTTCGGAGGTTGCCCGTAGCCCCCGTAGCCGGGCTGCTGGCCGTAGCCGGGCTGCTGGCCGTACGGTGCGTAGCCCTGCTGGCCGGGACCCTGCTGGGCGTAGGGCTGCTGCATGGGACCGCTCGGCGGGTACTGCCCCCCTGGCTGTTGTTGCTGCCCCCAGGCCTGTTGGCCGGGTTGCTGCCCGTAAGGCTGAGCCGGTTGCTGCCCGCTGCCCGGGTACTGCCCTCCGGGCTGTTGACCGTACGGCTGGCCGGGCTGTTGGCCGTACGGCTGGCCCGGCTGCTGGCCCCAGCCGCCCTGGCCGGGCTGCTGCGGTGGGTTCGTCACTGCCTGTTCCCCCTCGAACTCGTTCTTCGGTTCTTCTTCGCGACGTTCACTGGTCGAGGTCGCAGATCTTCCACGAACCGGCCTCGACCTCCAGGCCCATCATCTGGTCGACCTGACGGGTCACCCCGTCCATCTCGTAGCTGCCGAGCAGCTGAGCGCTGGCCTTTTCCCCGTCCTCGCTGACCCGACCGAGGCGCAGTTCGAACTCGCCGGGCTCGAGCATTTCCAGCTCGCCTTCGAGATCGTCGCGGTTGCTCTGGCACAGGTGCGCGCCGAGCCCGTCGAAGTCGTTCGCGTTGACCTTGTCCACCAGGTTCTGGGCGACCGTCCTGGCTTCGCCCGGGCCTCCGGAGAAGAAGTACACCCCGCCACCGATGCCACCGATGAGGACGAGCACGCCGATGATGCCGAGCACCCATGGCAGCCGTGACTTCTTCTCCCTCGGCGGCTCGACAGCCGCGAAACCACCGGGTTCCTGCACCCACGAGTTCTGCCCGAACTCGCCACCGCCCCAATCGGGCGGTGGGGGGAACTGAGCGGCTTCCGGGGCCTGCTGGCCGGGTTGCGGCGCGAACGGAGGTTGGCCGGGATGCGGTTGGCCCGGAGGTGGCGGCTGTCCCGGTTGGAACCGGCCGGGAGGTCCAGGGGGCTGCTGCTGCCCCCACCCGGTGTGCTGGTTGCCGTACCAGGCGGGCTGCTGCTGCGGCGCTCCGGCGGGGCCCTGCTCCGTGCCCGGGTTGCCCGCGGCTTGCTGGTCCCACCCGCCCGGATCGGGCTGTTGCGGCGGATAGGTCATGGCGTCCTTCCCCAGTGCGGTTCGGTGCGGGCGCGTCGTCGTGCCCGATCTGAGTTGCGGCGCCAGTAGACCAGAGTGATCTGCTCGATATGACCGGAGTCGGCATATTCGCGCTCGAATCACGGCGTGAGAGGAGTAACAACAGGCCGAAACTTGTTCCATATGATGGGAAAAGCGGCCGTGAGTGACGAGATCTCGTTGATGCCACCCGGTTGTTGGCTGCTACCACCCGGATGCTGGCGTGGGTAGTCGAGCTATCTCGCCAGGCGGAATTTAACCCTCGTACGCGGTCTGTTCACAAGCCGTCCAGGCGGTGTAGAACACCGAATGGACCATGATCGTCGACGGACGGTGGCCATTCGGCCGGTCCGCAACGCCCGGGACAAGTTGTCAAATGGCTTGGCACATGGGTATTTGCGGATTTTTATGGCAGTCTGGGCGACCCGGCGGGCACTCGCGCGACGCCGCCGTCGTCGGTGATCGCCGGTACCGTGGTGGTACGAGCACGGGAGGAGGATGCCGACATGCAGCACGACCGTCCCGGCAGCCGGCCTGAAGAGGGCGGCGAGCAGCACGTCGGCGGTGACGCCGACCTGAAGGGCCAGGTTCGTCTTCTCGAAGACGAAGTGGCTTCGCTGCGCCGAAAGCTCAACGAGTCCCCGCAACAGGTCCGGTTGCTGGAAAAGCGGCTGGCCGAGGCATCCGAGCGAGTGAGCCAACTCACCGAACGGAACGCCAAACTCACCGAAACCCTGAAAGAAGCGCGCAGTCAGCTGACGGCGCTACGCGAAGAGGTCGACCGACTTGCCCAGCCACCGAGCGGTTACGGGGTTTTCCTGAACCGGTTCGAAGACGGCACGGTCGACGTGTTCACCTCCGGCCGGAAGATGCGGGTCGCGGCCTCTCCCAACGTGGAGGTCGGCGAGCTGCGGTTGGGACAATCCGTCCGGCTCAACGAGGCCCTGACCGTGGTCGAGGGCGGTGAATTCGAGCAAACCGGTGAGGTCTGCACCTTCCGCGAGTTGCTACCCGTGGCGCAGGCGACTCAGACGGCGCGGGCGCTCGTCGTCGGGCACACCGACGAGGAACGCGTGGTCTGGTTGACCGACCACCTGGTCGATACGGAGCTGAAGTCCGGCGACTCACTGCTGGTCGACAGCAAGGCCGGTTATGCCTACGACGTCGTACCGAAGGCGGAGGTCGAGGACCTCGTGCTCGAGGAGGTTCCCGACGTCGGCTACCTGGACATCGGTGGTCTGGGAAACCAGATCGAGCAGATCCGCGACGCCGTCGAACTGCCGTTCCTGCACGCCGATCTCTACAACCAGTACCAGCTGAGGCCACCGAAGGGCGTGCTGCTGTACGGCCCGCCCGGTTGCGGGAAGACGCTCATCGCCAAGGCGGTGGCGAACTCGCTGGCCAAGAAGGTCGCGTCCTCGCGCGGCGATGATGATGGTCAGGCGAAGTCCTATTTCCTGAACATCAAGGGCCCGGAACTACTGAACAAGTTCGTGGGTGAGACCGAACGCCACATCAGGATGATCTTCCAGCGGGCTCGGGAGAAGGCATCCGAGGGCACGCCGGTGATCGTGTTCTTCGACGAGATGGACTCGATCTTCCGCACCCGTGGCAGCGGTGTCTCCTCCGACGTGGAGACCACGATCGTGCCCCAGCTGCTCAGCGAGATCGACGGTGTCGAGGGGTTGGAGAACGTCATCGTGATCGGCGCCTCCAACCGTGAGGACATGATCGACCCCGCGATCCTCCGGCCGGGCAGGCTCGATGTGAAGATCAAGATCGAGCGGCCGGACGCCGAGTCGGCCAAGGACATCTTCTCGAAGTACCTGACCAAGGAGCTGCCCGTCCACGAGGACGACCTCCGGGAGTTCGGTGGCGACGAGGAGTCCTGCGTGGACGCGATGATCCAGACAACGGTCGAGCGGATGTACGCAGAGACCGACGAGAACAGGTTCCTGGAGGTCACCTATGCCAACGGGGACAAGGAAGTTCTGTACTTCAAGGACTTCAACTCCGGTGCGATGATCCAGAACATCGTGGACCGGTCCAAGAAGGCGGCGATCAAGTCCGTGTTGGAGACCGGTCAGCCCGGTCTGCGCGTGCAACACCTGCAGGACGCCATCGTCGACGAGTTCGCAGAGAACGAGGACCTGCCCAACACGACCAATCCGGACGACTGGGCTCGGATCTCCGGCAAGAAGGGGGAGCGGATCGTCTACATCCGCACCCTCGTCAGCGGCAAGAACCAGGAATCCGGCAGGGCAATCGATACGGCGACCAACACCGGCCAGTACCTCTGAGGTACCTATCCGGCACCCGGGGCCGTCATCCGTACTCCGTACAGGTGGCGGCCCCGAGGTGTGCCGAGTGTCGGTGCTGCGCGAGACCGTTTACGTTCGAGGCATGATCCCTACGCACCAGCGGATCCGGCGGCTCGCATTGGGATTGGCGGCCCTCGGACGCCCGGCCTACATCAACATCGGACGCACGGACGCGCTGCCCGAGCAACGCACGGCCGAGCAGATGCGGGAACGGACTCGTTCCGTGCTCGACGCGGCCTACGCGGAAGGCATTCGCTGGGTGGACACGGCCAGGTCTTACGGCAGTGCGGAGGAGTTTCTCGCCCAGTGGCTGGGCGAGCGGGGACACGAGGACGTCACGGTCTCCAGCAAGTGGGGTTACGCCTACGTCGCCGAGTGGCGAATCGAAACCGAGGTGCACGAGGTCAAGGAGCATTCCGTCGAGCGCCTGCACACCCAGTGGGATGAGACCCGGCGGCTGTTGGACGATCGCGTGAGCCTCTACCAGGTGCATTCGTTGACGCTCGACAGTCCGCTTTTCGACGACCTCGCCCTGCAGTGCGCTCTCGCGCGATTGCGGGATTCTGGCGTGCGGATCGGGTTCTCCACGAGCGGGGCTGCCCAGGCGGAGACGGTCGAGCGTGCCTGGGAACTCGAAGTCGGTGGGCGCCAGCTGTTCAGCGCCGTGCAGTCGACGTGGAACTCGCTCGAACCGTCGGTGGACCGAGTGCTGACCGAAGTGCACCACGGCGGCTGGTTGGTCATGGTCAAGGAGTCCCTGGCCAACGGCAGGCTGGCGGTTCGGCCACCGGAACCGCTCGACGCCGTCGCCGAGCGGCACGGCGTCGGTGCGGATGCCATCGCGCTCGCGCACGTGCTCAGTCGCCCCTGGGCGGATCTGGCGCTGCTGGGACCGGCGAGCGTGGCGCAGCTGAAATCGAACCTGGCAGCCTGTTCGGTGGAGCTGACCGAACAGGACCTGGCCGATCTCGCGACGCTGACCCAGGATCCGGCGACGTACTGGGGTGAACGCGCGAGCCTGCCCTGGCACTGAGCGGCAGCTGAGTTCGCGCCGGCCCCGGTTGGCCGCTCCGGCAGGTCAGCCGGGGCCGGCGTCTCCGAAGGCGGGTGGTGCGTATAGCCGGAACCACTCTGCGATGAACTGGCGGCCGTCGGGTACGAACGACCACCCGGGATCCCGCAATCGTTCGGCGAGTTCGCTCAGCGGCATCCAACCGCCGGAGGCGATCTCTTCGGGTTGGTGGACCACGGGTCCGTCCCAGAGCGCCTCGTAGACGAAGCCGTGGAATCGCACCGTATCCCGGTCGTAGACGGATCGGAACAGGTAGCGCAGCGGTGCTCCGCGGACTCCCAGCTCTTCGGCGAGTTCGCGCCTGGCGGCCGCTACCGGACGTTCGCCGGCTCCGACGACCCCGCCAGCGAAGCAGTCGTGCATCCCCGGGTTCACGTCTTTGGTCAGGGTGCGGAGATGCACGTAGACCATCACACGATCGGGTGTAAGTAGGAGAACCGCGGAAGCTGCGTGCCAGCGGCCTTCCCGACGCATCCGTTCCCGTGAAGCGGAACCGACCACATGCCCGGACGAGTCGTATAGGGCCACAACCTCGTCCAATTGACTCACCCTTCCGATGGTCGCACTAACTCGGCGGACGCATACCGACAGCTCGCCGCAGGCAGCAGGTTGATCACAACCGCCCGGCGAAAGCACCGCCGAACCGCCGACAACCCGTAAGCTGCGGGTATGCGGCGGATCATGGGAACCGAGGTGGAGTACGGCATCGTCGTGCCGGGCGATTCGACGGCCAATCCGGTACTGACCTCCACGCACATCGTGCTCGCCTACGCGGCGGCGGCCGACATTCCACGGGCCCGGCGGGCCCGGTGGGACTACGAAGTCGAATCGCCGTTGAAGGACGCACGCGGCTTCGACCTGAGCACATCCTCGAACCAGAGCAATGGTTCCGAAAACGACGACCTGGGCGCTGCCAACGTCATCCTGACGAACGGAGCGCGGCTGTACGTCGACCACGCGCACCCGGAGTACTCGGCACCCGAGGTGACGAATCCACGTGACGCCGTGGTCTGGGACAAGGCCGGTGAGCGGGTCATGGAAGAGGCTGCCGTGCGGGCGACGAGCGTGCCGGGGACCGCGCCCATGCAGCTCTACAAGAACAACGTCGACGGCAAGGGTGCCAGCTACGGGACCCACGAGAACTATCTGATGGCGCGCAACACCCCGTTCACCGCGGTGATCTCCGGGCTGACGCCGTTCTTCGCCTCTCGTCAGGTCATGTGCGGATCGGGTCGGGTCGGGATCGGCCAGGCGGGGGAGAAGCCGGGTTTTCAGCTCTCCCAGCGCGCGGACTACGTCGAGGTCGAAGTGGGCCTGGAGACCACGCTCAAGCGCGGGATCATCAATACGCGGGACGAACCGCATGCCGACGCGGACAAGTACCGCAGACTGCATGTCATCATCGGCGACGCCAACCTCGCCGAAACCGCTACGTACCTGAAATTGGGGACCACCGCACTGGTGCTGGACATGATCGAGGCGGGGGAGCGGTTCGACGACCTCAAACTGGCCGACCCGGTCCAGGCGGTGCACGCGATCAGTCATGATCCGACGCTGCGCACAACCGTGGAACTCGCGGGCGGCAAGCGCTTCACCGGGGTCGATCTGCAGCGCGCATACCACGAGCGGGCTGAACGGCACGTCGAGGAAACGGGCGGAGACCCCACCTCCAGGGAGGTTCTGGAGGAGTGGAACGAGGTTCTCGACATGCTCGACTCGGACCCGATGAGCTGTGCGGACCGGTTGGACTGGCCCGCCAAGCTCCAACTCCTGGAGAGCTACCGCTCGCGCGACAACCTCGGCTGGGCCTCCCCGCGCCTGCACATGATCGACCTGCAGTACTCCGATGTGCGGCTCGGAAAGGGCCTGTACAACCGCTTGGTGGCCAGAGGATCGATGCGACGGATCGTCGACGAGGAGGAGGTCCGCAGAGCGGTGCTCGAACCGCCGGAGGACACCCGGGCGTACTTCCGCGGCCGCTGCCTGGAGCAGTACCCGGCCGCCGTGGCCGCGGCGTCCTGGGACTCGGTGATCTTCGACCTCGGGCGGGAGTCGTTGGTGCGGATACCGACCCTCGAACCGCTGCGCGGGACGCGAGCCCACGTGGGTGAACTCCTGGATGTGGCGAACAGCGCCGAGGAGCTGGTCGATTCGCTCACGAAGAGTTGACCCTGCGTGGTCGTGGAGATCGAAACCACGCTCGCTTGGATGTGGGCGGACAAGGGGTCCACTAGGTAGTGTTCACAGTAGGATGCACGGCATTCGCGAAGTCGGCGTCCGTGGGTAACCACCGGGAGGCGAGATGTCCCAGGAAAAGGTCAAGCGGCATGGCGGCGACGACGGTGACGACGAGTCGGGTCCCGAAGCCGCAGGTCAAGAGCAGCGCGAAAAGGTCGGCGAAGACGTCGACGCCATCCTGGACGAGATCGACGACGTCTTGGAAGAGAACGCCGAGGACTTCGTCCGCGCCTACGTGCAAAAAGGCGGACAGTAAGCACCCGTAGGAAGTCACGCTGCGTGATGACGAACGTGCCGGGCCGGTGGCCTCACCGGCCCGGCGACGGCTGGCCGCACGCAGCCTGGCTAAAGTGCTTTTCGATCTTTAGAGTCGCAGGCCAGTCGTGGCACCAGCCGATTCGAGCAGGAGACGATGTCGCTGATGGATTCCAGCTCGACCCGCCCTTTTCCGGGTCAGGCCCTGCCCCCCGCTTACCTCACCCCTGGATCTTCGTCCTTCACCGATTTTCTCCGCCTCACGGCACCCGAACTGATGCCGGAGAACCGCGGCGCGCCTGACGGGGTCGTCGAGGCCCCGCACGGTACGACGATCGTCGCACTGACCTTCCGAGGCGGAGTCCTCCTGGCCGGTGACCGTCGGGCCACCATGGGCAACCTCATCGCCCAGCGGGACATGGAGAAGCTCTACGTCACCGACGACTACTCGGCCGTCGGTATCGCAGGCACGGCGGGAATCGCGCTCGAAATGGTGCGGTTGTACGCGATCGAGCTCGAGCACTACGAGAAGCTCGAGGGCGTATCGCTGTCCCTGGACGGCAAGGCGAACAAGCTCGCCACCATGCTGCGCGGCAATCTGCAGGCAGCGATGGCCGGGTTGGCGGTGTTGCCGCTGTTCGCCGGCTACGACGTCGAAGCCGAAGATCCGGACCAGGCTGGCCGAATCGTGACGTACGACGTCACGGGAGGCCGCTACAACGAGGCAGGCGGTTACCAATCCGTCGGCTCGGGATCGCTGTTCGCCAAGTCGGCGCTGAAGAAGCGGCACGATCCGAACGGTGATGTCGACTCGGCCACCCGGACGGCCATGGAAGCGCTCTACGACGCCGCCGACGATGACACCGCGACCGGTGGCCCCGACCTGTCCCGCCGGATCTACCCGTCGATCATCACGATCACCGGGCCCGAGGGGGCTGTTCGAATGTCCGAGGAACAGGCCTCCACCATCGCGGCCGAAGTCGTCAACAGCCGCATGGAGAACCCGGGCGGCTGACAGGCACTCTGCCGGACCCCATATCGCGCCGAACGATTCGATCCAGGAGTGCACAGCTGTGACGATGCCGTTCTACACCAATCCCGAACAGTTGATGCGGGAGCGCTCCGAGCTTGCTCGCAAGGGCATCGCCCGGGGACGCAGCGTGGTGGTGTTGAAGTACGCCGGTGGCGTGCTGTTCGTGGCCGAGAACCCCTCGACGACCCTGCACAAGGTTTCTGAGATCTACGACCGGATCGGTTTCGCGGCCGTCGGTCGTTACAGCGAATTCGAGAACCTGCGGATGGCAGGCATCCGGATGGCCGACGTCAAGGGATATTCCTACGACCGACGGGATGTCACCGGACGTGCTCTGGCCAACGCCTACGCCCAGACCCTGGGTGCGATCTTCACCGAACAGGTGAAACCGTTCGAGGTGGAGATCTGCGTGGCGGAAGTCGGGGCCTCCGCCGAGGCCGACCAGCTGTACCGCCTGACTTACGACGGTTCCATCGTGGACGAGCCGCAGTACGTCGTGATGGGCGGGCAGGCCGAAACCATCACGACTTCGATGAAGGACTCGTTCAACGACGGCATGGAGCTCGAGGCCGCGATGGGGGTGGCGGTCCGCGCACTGACTTCGGGCGGGGACAGCTCCCGAGACCTCGGGAGCAAACAACTCGAGGTCGCGGTGCTGGACCGCTCACGGCCACACCGCACGTTCCGCCGGGTGAGCGGCTCCGCGCTGGAAGCGCTGCTCCCGGCTGCCGAGTCCCAGCAGGAGGAATCGGGAGCCGAGTCGGACAGCAGTAGTGACGGCGAGAAGGACGGCTGACGGTTCGACCGCTCAGTCCGATCGGGTTCCGGGCCGGTACACGGCCAGGGCATCGCGGTGCGCGGCGAAGCGGAACCGGTTTCCTACCGGGCCGATCTCGCCGTCGGTGGCAAGGGATACCGGTGCACCGCGCACCGCGATGTCGAGTTCCCGGCAGTCGCGTTCGACGTAGGTCCGGCTTCGGTGCAGTGCACCGGTCAGCGCGGCCAGCAGGAACCGAAGCCGAGAGCAGCGGGTGTCGGCGCGCACGTAGCGCACGTCCAGTAGCCCGTTGTCCAGCCGGACCCGCCAACCGGGGGCGAAGCCACGCGGCCGGTAGGCACCGTTGCCCACGAACAGCACCCACACCCGCATCCATCTGCCGTTGATCTCCAGGTCCAGCGGGGTGGACTCGTAGAGCATGCGCGCCAATGCGGCCGCGCCGGCCGGCCAGCGTCCCCAGCGGGGCGCCCACCGCTCGCGGAGCCGGACCATGTCGGGATAGCCGCCGAGGCTCGCGGTGTTGATGAACCAGCGCACCGGCCGGTCGTCGACCGTGACCGTGCTCAGGTCCAGCGAGACGGCCTCGCCCCGGTTGACGGCACCGAAGACCGCATCCGGTTCCTCGACGGCCACGTCCCGGGCGAAGTGGTTCAGAGTTCCGACCGAGAGCACGGCCAGCGGTAGGTCGTGTCGTGCGGCGACGGACGCGACGGTGGCCACGGTGCCGTCCCCACCAGCCACGCCGAGAGCCCGCGTCGCGCCCTGTCCGGAGTCGAGCAGGCCCTCCAGGGCCTCGGTCAGGTCCATCTCGGGGTGGACGCGCAGGCTTTCGGCCCGGGGCCAGCTCGCGGCCACGCGCTCTTCCGTGGCTTCGGAGCTGTCTCCGGAACCGGGATTGATCACGACAAGCATGCCCTGGCCGTTGTGCACGGCCGGTGCTTTCACGGGATGGCTGAGCTGAGCGGGTTCATCCGGTCGGCGCGGCCACCAACGGGTGGTCGTTATCGCCGCAGCGGCGCCGAGGACGGAGCCGCACACCACGTCGGTGGGCCAGTGCACGCCGGTGTGTACCCGCGAGTAGGCGACTCCGGCTGCCAGTGGCGCGATCGCGGCTCCGGCGAGCGGTGATTCCACGGCCACCGCGGTCGCGAAGGCCGTGGCGGATGCCGCATGTCCGGAGGGAAAGGACGGGGAAGTCGGCGGATCCGAGAGCCGCCGATGTGACGCAACGAGGTGGGCAGCCGGCCGTCGACGCGGAAAAAGGGGCTTGCCCAGCAGGTTTGTCACCGCGCTCGCTCCGGCGATCGCCGCGAGCCCTCGGAACGCCGCGCGACGTGGGACACCCTTCCAGCTGGCGAGTCCAAGGGCTGTGACCAGCCATAATGCACTTCGGTTGGCTGAATTGCTCAGGTGTTTCAGGCCCGGATCGGCAGAGCTCCGCGGAAGGCGAGCACTACGCTGAACGAGGTCGCGATCGACTCGATCCACCCGGTTGAGAACTCTCCGAAACCATTCCGGCACCTGACAAACGCTACCGGCGCCCGAACGGCGGCCCGCCGAGGGACGCCATGGCGCCTACTGTGGAGGCATGCAGCGGAGGATCTTCGGTCTTGAAACCGAGTTTGGGGTCACCTGCACCTTTCACGGGCAGCGCCGACTCTCGCCGGACGAGGTGGCCAGGTATCTGTTCCGCCGGGTCGTGTCGTGGGGCCGTTCGTCGAACGTGTTCCTGCGCAACGGGTCCCGGCTGTACCTCGATGTGGGTTCGCACCCGGAGTACGCAACTGCCGAGTGCGATGACCTCACGCAGCTGGTCACCCATGACAAAGCTGGTGAGCGGATTCTGGAGGACCTGCTCGCCGACGCCGAGCGCCGTCTCAGCGACGAGGGCATCGGTGGAGACATCTTCCTGTTCAAGAACAACACCGATTCCGCGGGCAACTCCTACGGATGTCACGAAAACTACCTTGTCGGTCGATCGGGTGAGTTCTCCCGAATTTCCGATGTGTTGTTGCCCTTTCTCGTCACCCGCCAGCTCATCAGCGGCGCGGGCAAGGTCCTGCAAACCCCGCGTGGTGCGGTCTACTGCCTCTCCCAGCGAGCCGAGCACATCTGGGAAGGCGTCTCAAGCGCGACCACGCGGTCCCGGCCGATCATCAATACGCGGGACGAACCGCACGCCGACGCCGAGCGTTACCGCCGGCTGCACGTCATCGTGGGCGACTCCAACATGTCCGAGGTGACCACGCTGTTGAAGGTCGGCGCGGCCAACCTCGTGCTGGAAATGATCGAGCAGGGAGTTCAGTTCCGGGACTTCACCCTGGACAATCCGATCCGGGCGATCCGCGAGATCAGCCACGACCTCACGGGCCGGCGGACCGTGCGGCTGGCGGGCGGCCGGGAGGCTTCGGCCCTCGACATCCAGCGCGAGTACCTCAGCCGCGCGCACGACCACGTCGCCAAGCGCGGCTCGGACCCGATGACCGACCGCATCCTGGACCTGTGGACGAGAGCGGTCAAAGCCGTCGAGCAACAGGACTACTCGCTGGTGGACCGGGAGGTCGACTGGGCGATCAAGCACCGGTTGCTGCAGCGCTACCAGGACAAGCACGGGTTGGAACTCTCCAGTCCGCGCATCGCGCAGCTCGACCTCGCCTACCACGATATCCGGCGTGGACGAGGCCTGTTCGACATGCTGCAACGCAAGGACCTGGTGGACCGGGCGACCGAGGACGGGGAGATCGAAGCGGCCAAGGACACCCCGCCGCAGAGCACCCGGGCCAAGCTCCGTGGGGACTTCATCGCGGCGGCCCAGGCAGCCGGTCGGGACTTCACTGTCGACTGGGTGCACCTCAAGCTCAACGACCAGGCCCAGCGCACGGTCCTGTGCAAGGACCCGTTCCGCGCCGTGGACGAGAGGGTGGAACGTCTGATCGGTTCGCTGTAGGAAGTCACCAGTATCCGCGCCACCCGGAAGATCCGAACGGGAACGATCGCCCGGCGCGGTTCGAGAGAGCGGAGCGATCGCGGTTTCGAACGAAGCACGTCGGTCCGCGGTGGTGAAGGACGGCGAATCCGGGCGAGCCTCGGCGCCCGGTAGCCCGTCCGAACGCACCCGTCCACACGAGAAGCGCAGCTGGAGCTAGAGTTCCCGAGTGGCCACTGCGCGTGCTGAACGCTTGGTGAACCTGGTGTTGTGTCTGCTGTCCACGCGCCAGTTCCTCACGGCGGAGCGGATCCGGGGCATCGTTCCCGGCTACTCGGAGGCTCCCAGCGACGAAGCGTTCTTCCGGACTTTCGAACGGGACAAGGCCGAACTGCGGGATCTGGGCGTGCCGCTTGAGACGGGCCGGAACTCGGCGTTCGACCTCGCGGACGGCTACCGCATCGCGCGCCAGGACTACGAGCTCGGCGACATCGGTCTGGAACCGGACGAGGCCGCCGCGGTGGCCCTGGCAGTCCGGTTGTGGGACTCGCCCGAGCTCTCCGGAGCCGCGCGCGGCGCACTTCTCAAGCTCCGCGCGGCCGGTGTCGAGGTGGACGAGCACGCAGCGGGGGTGATCGAACCCAGGGTTCGGACCAGCGAACCCGCCTTTTCCACGTTGCTCTCAGCGGTGCAGTCGGGTCGGGTCGTCCGGTTCGACTATCGACGGCCGGGGAAGCCGCAGTCTCAGCACCGCACGGTCGAACCGTGGGGAGTGGTTTCCTGGCGAGGACACTGGTACCTCGTCGGCCACGACCGGGACCGGCAGGCGCGCCGCTGCTTCCGGTTGTCCCGGGTGGTCGGAAGCCCGGTGGCGAGCGGTCCGGCGGGCAGGGTTCGGCGCCCACCGGAAGTGGACCTGCTGCGAATCGTGGCCGGGGACGAGAGCGAACAGCCACCGGTGACCACCGCCCGGTTGTGGGTCGAGCGGGACCGGGCACAGGGACTGCGTCGCCAGGGGAAGGTGATCGGTACCCGGGAGTTGGCCGGTCTGCCCGGTGACGTGCTCGAACTGGAGCTCCTGTACCCGGAGGCGGCGGGAAGCTGGATTGCAGGCTACGGCCCCGATGCGGTGGTTCTGGAACCCGAAACGTTGCGCAAGGCCGTGCACGAAACGCATCTCGGCGCCGCGTCGCCGGGCGTGGAGGAGGGGGACGGACGATGACGAGCGCGACGGAGCGCCTGCCGAGGCTGCTCGCGTTGGTTCCGTATCTCCTGAGCAGGCCGGGGGTACCCGTCGCGGACGTCGCTGCGGACTTCGGGGTCGGAGAGCAGCAACTCAGGCGCGATCTCGAACTGCTGTGGATGTGCGGCCTGCCCGGTTACGGGCCGGGCGATCTCATCGATCTGTCGTTCGGCGGCGACACCGTCACCGTCACCTACGACGCGGGAATGCGGCGCCCGCTGCGGTTGACCGCTTCGGAGGCGACGGCGCTGCTGGTGGCGCTGCGCGCACTCGCCGACAGCCCAGGAATCGCGGACAGCGCGGCGGTGCGCAGCGCCATCGCGAAGGTGGAGGCGGCCGTCGGCCAGGCACGGGAGACCGGAGTCGTCGTCGGACTGGACGGTCGTGAGGGGCCGGTGGGCGCCGGCGTTCGGGAAGCTGTACGGGAGGCGACCACGAAACGCCGGGTGCTGCACATGCGCTACTACACGGCTTCCCGGGACGAGATCAGCGAGCGAACAGTGGACCCGATGCGGATGGCGGTCATCGACGGGCGGACCTACCTGGAGGCGTGGTGTCGCTCGGCGGAGGGGGTTCGGTTGTTCCGGTTGGACCGGATAGACGACATCGAAGTACTGGCCGAGTCGGCGGAACCTCCGTCGGATGCGGAACCGACCGACTTCTCGTCCGGCGTGTTCCGCCCGATGCCGGACCAGCCGAGTGCGTTGCTCGTCCTCGACCCGGACGCGCGATGGGTGGCCGAGTACTACCCGGTGGACGAAATCGCGGAACTCCCGGACGGGCGTGCTCGGGTTCGAATGCGGTACTCCGACCGGTCGTGGATGGTCCGGCTCGTTCTGGGATTGGGCGGCCGGGCGAGGGTGGAGAGCCCGTCGGAGTTGGCGAGCGAGGTGCGTTCCCGCGCCGAGGACGCGTTGACACGGGCACGTCACCAACCGTCCATCTGAACGCGCTACGGTGAATCCGTGCCGTACGTATCGAGTCTGGTGCTGCTGGGGATCGGCCTGCTGCTGCTCGTCCTGTTGCTGATCAAGACGTTGCGGACGTTGAACCTCTTCCGCACGGTGCAGAAGAGGGCCGTCGTCGACTTCAACGATCGCAGCGGGATGCTCAAGGCTCGCATGGCCGGCATCCGGGTGGCCGTCGACGAGTGGCGCCGCTGAGCTATCGACGAGCGTTCTCGACGGCGTATCATCACGCCAGTCGGGACGACTGGAGGAATTGCCGTGCCTTTCAACATGGGAGCCACCGAGCTTCTGATCATCGCGGGTATCGTTATCTTGCTGTTCGGGGCGACCAAGTTGCCGCAGATGGCGCGGTCGCTCGGCCAGTCCGCACGCGTGTTCAAGGCGGAAGCGCGTGGAATGAAGGAAGACGAGGCAGCTGCCAAGCGTGCGGACGAGGACAAGAGCAACGGGGAGCAGCAGCAGCTGACTTCTCCGGATGCCTCCACTCCTACGTCTTCGCCGGTGGAAGAATCGAAGCGCGACGACGCCAAGAACTGAACGGGGACAGGTAACCACCGGTGGATTCCAATCCGCTGAGCCGCTTGAACCTGTTCCGCGGTGGTCGTCGTCGCTGGGGCCGTCGGCACAATCCCGACGGCACGATGACGCTGATCGATCACCTCTACGAGCTTCGCTACCGACTCGGGGTCGGCGTGGTGGCGATCCTCGCGGGGGGCGTCTTCGGGTTCTGGTGGTTCTCCAACACGTACTTCGGGTTGCCCACGTTGGGCGAACTCATCACCGGCCCTTACTGCGGACTGCCGAAGGAAATCCGGTTCAGTCCGAACGGTGAGTGCCAGCTGATGCAGACCAAGCCGTTCGAAGTGTTCATGCTCCGGCTCAAGGTCGGTATCTCCGTGGGCGCGGTGCTGTTCAGCCCGGTGTGGCTCTACCAGCTGTGGGCGTTCATCACGCCCGGCCTCTATGCCAAGGAGCGCAAGTTCGCCAGCGTCTTCGTGGCCTTGGCGAGCGTGCTGTTCGCGCTCGGCGCGGTGCTCGCGTACTTCGTGGTGCCAGAGGGACTGGAGTTCATGACGAGCTTCGGCGGTGGGACTTTCTTCACCGCCCTGACCGGTGGCGAGTACATCAACTTCGTGCTGCTGATGCTGGTCATATTCGGTGTGAGCTTCGAGCTGCCGCTCATCATGGTGATGCTCAACCGCGCGAACGTGGTGAGCTACGCCAAGCTCAAAAACTGGTGGCGAGGTCTCGTCTTCGCACTGTTCGTTTTCGCGGCCATCGCCACTCCGGGGCAGGACCCGTTCTCGATGCTGGTGCTGGCGCTCGCGCTGAGCGTGCTGTTCGGGATCGCGATGCTCATCTGCAGGCAGCAGGACCGCTCCCGGGAACGCAAGCTCGCGGCGGAAGGTCTGGCGGGGCTCGATCCCGACGAGGCTTCGGACATCAACACCAGTCCGTCGTCGCTGGACGACCTGACCGCGTCCACCAGCTCGACGTCATCGGCGGCCAGCAGGACAGACAACGACGATGTGACCTGACCGGGCATCCCGTGTGAGGATGCCTCCTCGTGCGCAGCGTCCTGTTGATCGATTCGTCCGCCGGTCGTGGTCGCGCCGCCGAGGTGGCCCGGCCGGTGGCCGGCCACCTCCGCGCGGTGTCCGAGGTGCGGGTGGTGGTGACCAAGGACCCCGCGGGTAGCGCGAAGGCTGCTGCCGAGTCGGTGGCCGCGGGGGCCGACGTCGTGGCGGTGCTCGGAGGTGACGGCGCCGTCCACCGCACGGTTCAGGCGTGTGCGGGAACCGAATCGGCCGTCGCGGCGATCCCGATCGGCATGAGCAACGACTTCGCCCGGGCCACGGGTATCCCGCTCGAACCGGTGGCCGCGGCGCGCGCGGTCGCGGCCACGATGGCCGAGCAGGCACCGCGGCGCATCGATCTCGGCAAGGTGGTGGGCGGTCGCTGGTTCTCCACCGTGCTGTGCGCGGGATTCGATTCGAGGGTCGGTGCGCGGGCGAACCGGGTGCGCCGACCGTTCGGCAAGTACCGGTACGACCTGGCACTGCTGCGCGAGCTGGTGGACCTGCGGACGATGCCGTTGCGCGTGGAGGCCGACGGGGAGGCCACCGAGCTCCACGCCACATCGATCGCTGTGGGCAACACCGCTTGGTACGGGGGCGGAATACCGATCTGTCCGAGCGGTGACCCCGGCGACGGCGAGTTCGACGTGACTGTGATCGGCGACGTCTCCCGGGCGACTCTGTTACGGATGCTTCCGGCGATGCGAACGGGACACCACGTGGATCATCCGGAGGTGCGCACGTTCCGGACGAGTTCGCTGCGATTGGGCGGGCCGAACGGCTGGTTCACCCACGCGGACGGGGAACCGCAGGCGCGGTTGCCGCTGAGCTTGCGCTGCTCCCCAGGCGCGCTGAAGGTGATCGCGCCGGCCTCCGACACCGTGCGTGCGACGGCGCCGGGGGAGGTGTGAAAGCCTGGAGACGTGGCTGTCAGCCGTTCGAATAGCACCAACCTGTCCCCGGCGGAGGCGTACACCGCCCACCAGAGCCGGGGTACGCACCCCCAGCTGGCCGAATTCGCGGCCGGAATCTCCTTCGAGCTCGACCCGTTCCAGCGGACGGGGTGCCAGGCACTGGAATCCGGTCACGGCGTTCTGGTGTGCGCCCCGACGGGTGCGGGCAAGACCGTGGTCGGCGAGTTCGCGGTGCACTTGGCGTTGTCGGAGGGGCGCAAGTGCTTCTACACGACTCCGATCAAGGCGCTGTCGAACCAGAAGTACGCGGATTTCTGCGAACGCTACGGCGAGGACGCCGTCGGTCTCCTGACCGGTGACACCTCGATCAACGGCGAGGCGCAGGTGGTCGTGATGACGACCGAGGTGCTGCGGAACATGCTCTACGCCGGTTCGCGCACCATCGACCAGCTCGGTTACGTCGTGATGGACGAGGTGCACTACCTGGCCGACCGGTTCCGCGGTGCCGTGTGGGAAGAAGTGATCCTGCACCTGCCCGAGTACGTGCAGCTGGCGAGCCTGTCGGCGACGGTGAGCAACGCCGAGGAGTTCGGCGAGTGGCTCGTCGAGGTGCGCGGCGACACGACCGTCGTCGTCGACGAGCACCGGCCGGTGCCGCTGTGGCAGCACATGCTGGTGGGGCCGCGGATGTTCGACCTGTTCGGCGGGGAGGACAAGCATCGGGAACTGAAGATCAATCCGCAGTTGCTGCGCCGGACCCAGGAACTCATGCGGGTTCACCTGCCCGACCGCGGCCGAGGTGGTCCCCAGCCGAAGCGGAAGGGGCCGCGTCCGCCCAGGTTCCAGCCGCCTTCGAGGGTGGAGGTCCTCAACGGGTTGGATGCTTCGGGCCTCTTGCCCGCGATCGTGTTCATCTTCAGCCGGGCCGGTTGCGATGCCGCGGTTTCCCAATGCGTGCGAGCCGGACTGCGCTTGACCTCGGAGTCCGAGATCGCCGAGATCCGGGAGGTCATCGACGAGCGCACCAGCGAGCTGCCGGAGTCGGACCTGTCCGTGCTCGGTTTCTGGGAGTGGCGAGAAGCTCTGGAGCGGGGTGTCGCCGCCCACCACGCGGGATTGCTGCCCGCGTTCAAGGAAACCGTGGAGGAGTTGTTCGTCCGCGGCTTGGTGAAGGCGGTGTTCGCCACCGAGACGCTCGCGCTGGGCATCAACATGCCCGCTCGCACCGTGGTGCTGGAGCGGCTGGTGAAGTTCAACGGCGAGTCGCACGTCGACCTCACCCCCGGCGAGTACACGCAGTTGACCGGGCGGGCCGGGCGGCGCGGCATCGACATCGAGGGGCACGCGGTCGTGTTGTGGCAGCCGGGTGTGGACCCCAAGCAGGTCGCCGGGCTGGCTTCGACACGAACCTATCCGCTGCGCTCGTCGTTCCGCCCCGGCTACAACATGGCTGTGAATCTGGTGAACCGGGTGGGCAAGGACGCGGCTCGGGAGTTGCTGGAGCAGTCCTTCGCGCAGTTCCAGGCGGACCGCTCCGTCGTGGGGCTGTCCCGACGGGTGGACCGCAACCTGACCGCGTTGGAAGGCTATGCGGAGTCGGCACAGTGCCACCTGGGTGACTTCGACGAGTACTTCCAGTTGCGTCGCCGGATATCCGAGCGGGAAAAGCAGTTGGCGAAGCAGAACCGCGCGTCCCGGCGGGCGGAGGCCTCCCAGTCGCTGGAGAAGCTGCGCAAGGGCGACGTCATCGTGGTGCCCGCCGGCCGTCGTGCGGGCATCGCCGTGGTCATCGATCCCGGCCTGTCACCGATGAACGAGCCGCGACCGCTGGTGCTCACCGAGGATCGCTGGTCCGGCCGGCTGTCGGTGGCGGATTTCACCTCTCCGGTGGAACCGTTGGGCAAGATGAAGCTCCCCAAGCACGTCGACACGCGTTCGCCGAAGTCACGCCGCGACCTGGCTTCCGCGCTCCGCGAGACGGGCTTCAGCCCGCCCGGAAAACGGAACAAGGGCGAATCCGGGGCGGGCGACGACGCGGAACTGGCCAGTTTGCGGCGGGCCATGCGCGCACATCCGTGCCACGGCTGCGACGAGCGGGAGAGTCACGCCCGTTGGGCCGAGCGGCGAGAACGTCTACGGGTGGAGACCGAACAGGTCAAGCGGAAGGTTTCGGCCACGACCCACTCGTTGGCGCGCGGGTTCGACCGGATCGTCGCGCTGCTGTTGGAACGCGGTTATGTCGCGGTCGGTCCGGACGACGACCCGGAGGCTCCCGTGACCGACCACGGCCAGCGGTTGTCCCGGCTCTACAGCGAGTCGGACCTGCTGGCTGCGGAGTGCATCCGAGTCGGGGTCTGGAACTCGTTGGGGCCTGCCGAGTTGGCGGCGGTGGTCTCGTCGCTGGTGTACGAGTCCCGCAGGGAAGGGCCGCTGGCCCCGCAGGTGCCCGCGGGGGCGGTTGCCGACGCGCTCAACGCCACCTGGCAGCTGTGGGGCGAGTTGGAGGACGACGAGCGCAGGCACAAACTCGACCGCACGCGGGAGCCGGACCCGGGGTTCGCGTGGCCCGTGTTCCGGTGGGCGCGCGGGGAGTCGTTGGAGAAGGTGCTGACGACGGCCGAATCGACCGGGCACGAGCTGTCCGCGGGTGACTTCGTGCGCTGGTGTCGTCAGGTCGTGGATCTGCTCGACCAGATTCGCGTCGTGGTGGGCAAGTCCGAGCCGTTGGGTGCGGCGGCGGCCAAGGCGGTCACGGCGATCCGTCGCGGAGTGGTGGCAGCCGGCTCGGTGTGACGGGCGTTCGCGCGGCGCGCTGCGGAGGCCGCGGCGCGTCGCGGCCACGCGGTACGCGAAGATGGCTGTGATCGTCGTGGTTGTCCGGAGGTGCACATGTCGAACCCTTATGGTCCTGGCCAGCCGCAGTGGGGGCAGCCGCAGTGGGGGCAGCCGCAGGCGCCGGGGCCGTATGCGGGTTACGGCCAGCAGGGCGGGTACGGAAACCCGGGGCATGGCCAACAGCAGGGCGGATACGGGCGGCCGGTGCCCGCGCAGCCACCGTCCGGACCGGCCGGGGCCGATTACGGCCAGTTCCCTCCCGCGCAGCATCAGCCCCCGCAGCATCAGCCCCCGCAGCAGCCGGTGTATCCGCCGAGCACATCCGGCGGTGTGCCGGAACCGCCCCGAAAGCGGCGTTCGGCCCTGCCGTGGATCTTGGGTTCGCTGCTGATGCTGATCGCGGGCGCGATCGTGCTGGTGCTCGGTTTCGTCTCGCCCGGTTGGTTCGTGGGGAACGTCTTCGACACCCGCAGCGTGGAACTGGGCGTCAAGCAGACGCTGGAGGACTCCTACCGGATCAGCGGGGTGGAATCGGTTTCCTGCCCCGCCGAGGAACCCGTCGAGCCCGGTCACTCGTTCGTCTGTGACGCGCACATCAGCGGTGAGGCCAAGGCTGTCGCGGTCACGGTCAAGGACGAGGACGGCATCTACGAGGTCGGCCACCCGGGCTGAACGAACGGTTCGACTTCGGACGGCCGAAGCGGCAGGATCATCGGTGTGAGCGAGCACGACGTGCGGCCGCTGGCCGAAGACGAATTCGAAGAAGCCTCTCGCCTGTTCCTCGCTTCCCTCCACGTTGCCCAGCCCTCCGCGGCTCGCTGGCTGCGTTCGAAGGAGCGGTACGAACCCGGCCGGGTTTTCGGCGTGTTCGGCAACGACGAGATGTGGGGTACCGCGCTGTCGATGACGGGTTCGTTGGTGGTGCCCGGTGGGGGGTCGGTCGCGGCGGCGGCTGTGACCGGTGTGGGCGTTCGCGCGGATCGGACGCGGCGGGGCGTGCTCACCGATCTGATGCGGGCCCAGCTGACGGATGTGCGGGACCGCGGCGAGCCGGTGGCGATGCTGCACGCCTCGGAGACGGTCATCTACCCGCGTTTCGGCTACGGGCCGGCGAGCCGTTCGCGGAAGGTGTCGCTGCGGCAGAGTGACACGGTCTTTCGCGCGGATGCCCCGGGGGCGGGCAGCGTGCGACTGGTCGATACGGCGACTGCGGAGAAGCTGTTGCCAGAGGTGTACGGCCGGATCTCGTCGACCCGGCCGGGAATGATCACGCGCTCCGATGCTTGGTGGGCCACCCGGCTGGCGTTGTTGCCGGAGAACGGTCTCGTCGCGGTGCATTCGGACGACGACGGAGTCGAAGACGGGTTCGCGTTGTACGACACGGAGAAGCGCGACCACCAGTTCGACACAGGTGGGTGCGTGCTGAAGATCAGCGATATCCAGGGTGCGGATACCTCCGCCACGGCGAGCCTGTGGCGTTTCCTGCTGGGAATCGACCTGGTGACCGAGGTGGCCGCGGTCGATCGACCCTTGGACGAGCCGCTGGAATGGTGGTTGGTCGATCGGCGGACGTGCCGGGTCACGGATGTATCCGATGACCTGTGGATTCGGTTGGTGGACGTGGCATCGGCGTTGAACGCGCGCACGTTCAACGAAGCCGACCCCGTGGTCCTCGAAGTGCGGGATCGTTTCCTGCCGGAGAACTCCGGGAACTACCGGGTCGCCCCGGGCGGAGTGGTTCGCTGCGAGCAGTCGGCCCAGCTCGGCATCGACGTGGACCTGCTCGGCTCGCTCTACCTCGGTGACGTGGCGGTATCGACGCTGGCCGCGTCGAAACGCATCGACGTCTACGACCGGGATGCGGTGCGGGAAGCCGATCGGCTGTTTCGCACCGACGAGGTGCCCTGGTGCGGTACCGGATTCTGACCGTTCGCGCCGCTGCGGGCATCGACCGGGGTGCTCGGTCGACCGGCCAGCTGGCGGGACCTGCGACGGTGCGTGCCGCAGGCCGCAGCACGCACCGCACGCGGGAGATCAGCCGTTCAGGGCCTTGAGCAGGCGCTCCAGCGGACCACCGAGCCCCCACGTGCGCCCGATCTCGGCGACCCGCTCGGGGTCGGCGGGGGAGCGGGGGATCGCGTCGCTGGAGCGGTCGACGACCACCGGGGCGTCCCGGACGACCTGAACCACCGAGGGCGCGGCGGACAGGTAGTCGGCCGCGTCGGCCAGTTTGCCCCGGATGCGCGACGTGATCCGGTTGTCCCCGTGCGCGGCAGCGTCGAGGAGCGCGTTCAGGGATCCAAACTGGGTGATCAGTTTCGCTGCTGTTTTCTCCCCGATCCCGGCCACACCGGGAAGGCCGTCCGACGGGTCCCCCCGAAGCACGGCCATCTCGGCGTAGTCGTCCCCGGCTCGATCCGGCGACAGGGCGTAGCGCTCGGCGAGTTCGGCGAGTCCGTAGTCCTGGATCTTGGACAGACCGCCTCCCACGTAGATGACGCGTACGGGTGTGGGACCGGCGCGGACGAGTTGGAACAGGTCCCGGTCGCCGGTGACGACCTCGACGGGGTCCGTGCGCTCCCGTTCGGCGAGGACCCCGAGGACGTCATCGGCTTCGAACCCGTCGGCTTCTGCCGTGGTGATCCCGATAGCGTCCAGCAGTTCCAGGATGATCGGGATCTGCGGACTGAGCGTGTCGGGCACTGCTTCGGCGTCGGGATCGGCCTCGGCCACGCGGTGCGCCTTGTAGGAAGGCAGCGCATCGACCCTGAACTGCGGTCGCCAGTCGTTGTCGAGGCAAGCGACGAGTCGGGTCGGGCGGCGGTCGGTGATCAGCTTGGCGAGCATGTCGCAAAACCCGCGCACCGAGTTGACCGGTGTGCCGTCAGGAGCGGTCAGCGACTCGGGAAGGGCGTAGTACGAGCGGAACCACAGCCCCGCCGAGTCGATCAGCATCAGATGACCTGTCACGGTGGGTAAGCCTGTCACGTCACCGGCCGGGCGGTCTGCCCGGCTCGAGGCGTGTCGAGGGTAGCTCGCACACGTGCGCGGGCATCTTCCGGAGAGCTCGCCGACAACGCTGCCCGCGCGGCCTCCTCGCAGGTGGACATCGGGTGTTCGGCCAGCGCGCTGCCGACGGCGGGCATCGCGGCAGCGGTCATGGACAGGCTCGTGGCGCCGAGCCCGGCCAGAACCAGGGCGAGCTGCGGGTCGGCAGCGGCCTCGCCGCAAACCCCCACGGCTTTGCCCCGGTCGGCTCCGGCCTTGCCGAGCATCGCGATCAGCCGCAGCAGAGCCGGTTGCCACGGGTCGTTGAGCGCGGCCAGCGCACCGGTCATGCGGTCGGCGGCGAAGGTGTACTGGGCGAGGTCGTTGGTGCCGATGCTGACGAAATCGACCGTGTCGAGCAGTTCGGCGGCGTTGAGCGCCGCGGCAGGGGTTTCCACCATGACCCCGGTGCGTTCGATGCCCGCCGCACGGGCGCGTTCGGCGAACCAGGCCGCCTCACCGGCAGTGGCGACCATGGGGGCCATCACCGACACGTCGGCACCGGAGTTCCGGGCGGCGCCGGCGATCGCCGCCAGTTGTCGGTCGAGGACCCCGGCCTGTTCGAATGCGACTCGGAGGCCGCGCACACCGAGCGCCGGATTGGGTTCCTCCGCCGCATTCAGGAACGGCAGTGGTTTGTCGGCTCCGGCGTCGAGGGTGCGGACGACGACCGTTCTCCCCGCGAACGGTTCAAGCGCCTGGGCATAGGCTTCCTGCTGCCTGGCGACGTCCGGTTCGTCAGCGGCGGAGAGGAAGCAGAACTCGGTCCGGAAAAGCCCGACTCCCTCGGCTCCGGATTCGACCGCGGTGCGTGCCTCGCCGGACGAGCCGATGTTGGCGAGCACCTTGATCGGGACCCCGTCGCTGGTGGCGCCACTGCCGCTCCACTGCGCGGGGGAGCGGCGGTCGGCTCCTTCGACGGCGACCGGGGCGTCGTGGAGTTCCACGGAGCCCGACGTGCCGTCCACGCAGGCGGCCGCGGCGTGCTCGTCGAGCAGGCCGCGGACCGCGACGACGGCCGGGATCCCCAGTGCTCTGGCCAGGATCGCGGTGTGGCTGGTCGGTCCGCCTTCCTCGGTGACCAGGGCCAGCACGAGATCGGGGTCGAGATCGGCGGTGTCGGCCGGAGCGAGGTCCCTGGCCACGAGCACGCTCGGACCGCTCAGGTTCGGGATGCCCGGAGCGGGCAGGCCGTTGATCTCGGCGATCAGCCTGTCCCGCACGTCGTGGACGTCCGGCACCCGTTCGGCGAGGTAGCCGCCCGCGGCGGTCAGCGCCTGCGTGAACTCCGCCGCTGACTCGAACACCGCCCGACCGGCGGGGAGGCCGTGCTGGTGGACGTACGACTCCGCTCGGGAGAGCAGTTGCGAGTCGGTGGCCATCGCGGCCGTCGTCTCCACCACCGCCCGGGGTTGTCCGGCCAGCGACTCCGCCCGCGTGAGCAGCCGTTCCGAGATGGTCCTGGCCGCGGGGCGGATCAGCGCGGCCTCCTGCTCGGAGTCCGTGGGCGCGGGCCCGCGGGGCGGTTCGGGATGCCGTTCGACCACCTGTACCACCGGGCCACGCGCTCGACCCGGACTGACCCCCACGCCTCGCATCGGCGTGGCGGCCTGCGGAGTGCTGGTGCTGGGGAGCGGGTGGCTGGACATGCGACTCCTCGATTTCTCCGTGCGTTCTTCGAGCCTTGACAATATGGCAACAAAAGGCAGAATCAGGCAATACCAAACACGGGACCGGAGGAAAACGGGCATGTACGGTGCGGAGCGCAAGCAGTGCTTGGCCCAACGGGCACGACGTGATGGGCGCATCGATGTCATGGCCGCGGCAGGGGAGTTCGAGGTGTCACCGGAGACCATCCGCCGCGATCTCGGTGCGCTGGAACGACAAGGCCTGGTGCGTCGGGTCTACGGCGGGGCGATCCCGGTCGACCGTCTCGACTTCGAACCCGGCGTCTCCGCGCGGGACCGGACCAGCGCCGCCGAAAAGGAACGGATCGCGCGCGCTGCCCTGGACCGGGTGCCCGCCCGCGGCACGGTGCTCCTCGACGCGGGAACCACCACCACCAGATTGGCGGGCCTGCTGCCCACCGACCGCGAGCTGACCGTCGTCACGAATGCCCTGCCGGTGGCCAATCAGTTGGCAAGTCGCGGCAACTGCACACTGCACCTGCTCGGCGGTCGCGTGCGCGGCACGACGCTGGCCTCCGTCGAATCCTGGGCGCTGGACGTCCTGCACGGTCTCACCGTCGACGTGGGCTTCTTCGGCGCCAACGGGTTCTCGGAAACCCGGGGATGCACCACGCCGGACACCGCCGAGGCAGCGGTCAAGGCCGCGATGGTGCGCGCCTGCCGTCGCCGGATCCTGCTCGCCGACCACGGGAAGTACGGGGACGACCAGTTCAGCCGCTTCGCCGAGATCTCCGAGATCGACCTGCTGATCACCGACACCGGCCTCGACACCGACGCCGTCGATCAGCTCAACGACGAGACCGAAGTGGTGCTGGCGTGATCGTTACCGTGACCCCGAACCCCAGCCTGGACCGCACGGTGCAGGTCGGCGAACTCGTCGTCGGCCGAGTGCACCGGGCCGCCGGAGTGCGTCTGGACCCCGGTGGCAAAGGGGTCAACGTGGCCCGCGCCCTCGTCGGCGCTGATCGAGCCGCCGTGGCGTTGTTGCCTTCCGGCGGTTCCGAGGGGGCGACGCTGGCCGAGCTTCTGGATTCCGAAGGAGTCCCCGTCGCGGAAGTACCGATCGCCTCACCCACCCGAAGCAACGTGACCGTCGTCCAAGCCGACGGCGTCACGACGAAGTTCAACGAACGCGGCCCCCTGCTCCGCGACACCGAAGCCGCCGCGCTCCAGAGCAGGGCGGTCGAGCTCGCCAGGGACGCCGACTGGCTGGTCACCTGCGGGAGCCTGCCGCCCGGCTGCGCGCCGGAGCTGCACGCCGATCTCGTTCGCTCGGCGCGCAGCGCGGGCGCGAAGGTCGCCGTCGATGCCTCCGGACCGGCTTTGGCCGCGGCGTGCAAGGCGGGGCCGGACCTGGTGAAGCCGAACCTCGCCGAACTCGTCGAACTCGCCGAGCGGCCACTGCAGCGGCTGGGTGACGTACTCGACGTCGCTCACGAGGTCAGGGGGATGGGAGTCGGAACCGTCCTCGTGAGCCTCGGCAGGCACGGCGCACTGCTGGTCGACGACGGCGGTGCGTGGCACGCCACCGGGCCGGCCACGCCGGTGCGCAGCACTGTCGGCGCGGGCGACGCGATGGTGGCGGGATATCTGGGCGCCGGCGCGGACGGTCCGCGCGCCCTGCGCACAGCGGTCGCCTATGGCGCGGCCGCTGTCGGACTGGCGGGCAGTCGCATGCCCCTACCGGAAGACCTGCGCACCTCATCGGTGCGCGTGGACGAAGTGGACACATCATTGAGCCTCAGCGGAGCGGCCGTATGACTACCGAACTGATCACTGCCGAACTCGTGGACCTGCGGTTGTCCGCGGATGACAAGAACACCGCGGTACGGGCGCTGGCCCAACGGCTGCTCGATGCGGGACGCATCACCGACCTCGACCAGTTCCTGGCCGATGTGCGGGCGCGGGAAGAACAGATGGCGACCGGGCTGGAAGGCGGCATCGGCATCCCGCACTGCCGCTCGGAAGCGGTCACCACACCGACGCTCGCCTTCGGCCGCAGCGAAGCGGGGGTCGACTTCGGCGCCGAGGACGGGCCGGCCAAGCTGATCTTCCTGATCGCCGCACCCGAAGGTGGCGATTCCGAGCACATGTCGGTGCTCGCCGCGCTCGCCCGCAGGCTGGTGCGCACCGAGTTCAAGCAGACCCTGCTGGAGTCCACCGACGCAGGAGCGGTGGCCGAGTACGTGCGCGAGGAGGTCTCGCCATGAAGTTCGTCGCCGTGACCGCATGCCCCACCGGCATCGCGCACACCTACATGGCCGCCGAGGCGCTGGAGCAGGCGGCGAAGGACGCCGGTGACGAGATCGAGGTCGAGACGCAGGGCTCGGCGGGGGCCACAGCGCTGTCCACGGCCGACATCCAGGCGGCCGACGCGGTGATCTTCGCGGCCGACGTCGGGGTCCGCGATCGAGACCGCTTCGCAGGCAAGCCCACCGTGGACGCCGCGGTCAAGCAGGCCATCAGCGGGGCGGCCGGCCTGCTGGACCAGGCCAGGACCGCTGCCGCCGCGGAAACTCCCGCGGAATCCGCTGGTTCCACCACCGACAAGGACGGCGCTCCGAACGGCGAGCGGGAACCGGATACCACGAGAACGACAATCGGTGCCTTCGGCGGCCGGTTGCGGCAATGGCTCATGACCGGTGTCAGCTACATGATCCCGTTCGTGGCCGCTGGTGGCCTGCTCATCGCCCTGAGCTTCGCGCTCGGCGGCTACCAGATCACCGAAGCCCCGGACGTGACCGAGCAATTCGACCCGGCGAGCCTGACCAGCTGGGCGGCGCTGGCCAACCAGATCGGTTCCTCGGCGTTCGAATTCCTCGTGCCCGTCCTCGCCGGGTTCATCGCCTACGCGATGGCCGACCGGCCCGCGATCGCGCCGGGATTCGTCGGAGGCGCGGCCGCGGTGACCGTCGAAGCGGGGTTCCTCGGCGGCTTGGTCGCCGGGCTGCTCGCGGGTGCGATCGTGGGTGGTCTCAAGCAATTCAAGGTGCCACGCGCCGTCGCCGGGATCATGCCCGTGGTGGTCCTGCCGCTGCTGGGGTCCCTGGCGGTCGGTGTCCTCATGCTCGTCGTCGTCGGGAAGCCGCTCGCCGCGGGAATGAGCGGCCTCACCGAATGGCTCAACGGGCTTTCCGGCGCCAACGCCGCATTGCTCGGTGCGCTGCTCGGCGCGATGATCGCCTTCGACATGGGCGGGCCGGTGAACAAGGTCGCCTACACCTTCGCGGTCGGCGGACTGAGCATCGCCAACCCCACCGCATTGGAGATCATGGCAGCGGTGATGGCAGCGGGCATGGTGCCGCCGCTGGCGTTGGCGCTGGCCACCACGGTGCGCAGCACCCTGTTCACCCCGGCGGAACGTGCCAACGGGCGAACGGCATGGCTGTTGGGAGCCTCGTTCATCACCGAGGCGGCGATCCCGTTCGCGGCTGCCGACCCGCTGCGCGTCATCCCGCCCATCGTGGCCGGCTCGGCCACGACCGGGGCGCTGTCCATGGCGTTCGGAGCGACCTTGCGGGCCCCGCACGGCGGACTGTTCGTTCTCCCCCTCGTGGGCCAACCACTGCTGTACGTGATCGCGATCCTCGCGGGAGTCTGCGTCGCCGCCGCGGCCGCGATCTTCGCCAAGCGGCTGGGCCATGGCGGAACCACATCCACCGACACGACCTCGAACGGGACCTCCGCGGTCGCCGCGTGAAAGGAACTGACATGCAACGCCGGGCAACCATCGCCTCAACCGTCGGATTGCACGCTCGTCCCGCCGCATTGCTGGCCAAGGCGGCGAGTAGCCAGTCGACACCGGTCACGATCGCCAAGGTCGTCGACGGCACGCCGGGCGACCCGGTCGACGCGGCCAGCCCCCTCGCACTGATGACCCTCGGTGCCCAGCACGGTGACCAGGTCGAGCTCGGTGCCGACAGTGAAGCCGCACTGACCGAACTCGCCGCGTTGGTCGAGCAGAACCTGGACGAATCCGAACACGTGTGATCGGAAAGGGGTGGCCGATCGGGGACAGGCGGTACTGACGGATCTCGTCTTCCCCGAGCCGCAGGATGATCGCCTCGTCCCGTTCGCCGAAGGAGGACGGGTGGCGGTGCGGTCGTTGGAGGTCTGCACCCTGCGGTGAACGCCGCCCCGGCTTCCTGGCGCGTGGTCGGACAGCTCGCTCGGTGCCGGACCCTGAGAGATGGGCCCGGCACCGAGCGGTGAACGCGATGCCGGACCGTTGGCGGATACCGACCGCAGCCGTGGCAGCACGCCCACCCGGCATTAGGCTTGGTGCCCATGGCCACCGTTTCGACCAAGCAGGACCCCACCGTGCTGTCCGCCCGCCTCGCACGTGCTTCCGAGACCGCTGCGAAAGCCGACCTCGACGCATTGCTGATCACTCCGGGCTCGGATCTTCGCTACCTCGTCGGAGTCGGTGGTGAATCGTTCGAACGGCTCAGTTGCCTCGTGTTGCCGGCAGCAGGCAGCGACGTTCCTCCCGCCCTGGTACTTCCCAAGCTCGAAGAGCCCGGATACGCTGACGTCCCAGCGCGGGATCTCGGCATCGAGATCGTCACCTGGGTCGACGGGCAGGACCCGTACGCGATCGTCACCGATCTCCTTCGCCGGAACGGTGCCGCCCCGGCCCGGGTCGCCATCGCCGACGTGATGCCTGCGCTGCACGCGCTTCCCCTCCGCGACGCGATCCCGGGTGCCAACCAGGTGCTGGCCGGCTCGGTGCTGCGGGAGCTGCGGATGCGCAAGGACGCGGCGGAGATCGACGCGCTCCGCCAGGCCGGTGCGGCGATCGACCGCGTGCACGCGCGAATGGGCGAGTTCCTGCGTGCGGGACGGACCGAGGCCGCAGTCGGTGCCGACATCGGCGAAGCAATCGTCGCCGAAGGGCATCTGGAGGCGGAGTTCATCATCGTCGGCTCCGGACCGAACGGGGCGAGTCCGCACCACGCGCTGTCCGACCGAGTGATCGAACCGGGTGATGTCGTGGTCGTGGACATCGGCGGCCCGATCGCTGCGGGGTACAACTCCGACTGCACCCGGACCTACTCGGTGGGCGAACCCGCGCAGCCGGACGTCCGCGACACCTACGCGGTATTGCAGGCGGCCCAGCGGGCCGCCGTCGACGCGGTTCGCCCGGGCGCGACCACCGAGTCGATCGACGCGGCCGCCAGGAAACCCATCGCGGCTGCCGGGTTCGGCGACTTCTTCGTGCACCGCACCGGCCACGGGATCGGCCTCGACGTGCACGAGGAGCCCTACATCGTCGGTGGTGACAAGACCACCCTGCAGCCGGGGATGGCATTCAGCATCGAACCCGGCATCTACCAGGCGGGCAAGTGGGGCGCTCGGATCGAGGACATCGTGATCGTCACCGATGACGGAGTCGAAAGCGTCAACAACCAGACCCACGACCTGGTGGTGTTGCCCTCGTGAGTGACCGGAGCGTGCCGCAGCCCGGCGAGTTGGAAGGAACGGACCGGGCGATCCTGCGAGAACTCGCCAACGACGGCCGGTGCAGCTTCACCGACCTCGCAGAGCGGGTCGGACTGAGCGTCTCGGCCGTTCACCAACGGGTGCGTCGACTGGAGCAACGCGGTGCGCTGCAGGGATACGTGGCGAAGGTGGACGGCGACCAGATCGGGTTGCCGTTGACCGCGTTCATCTCCCTGACTCCGATCGATCCTGCCGCCCCCGACGACTACCCGCAGCGGTTGCAGCACCTGCCGGAGATCGAATCCTGCTACTCGGTGGCAGGCGACGAGTCCTACATCCTGCAGGTGCGGGTTGCCTCGCCCCTGGGCTTGGAAGAGCTGCTGCGGCAGATCCGGGAAGCCGCGAAGGTCTCGACGCGGACGACGGTGGTGCTGTCGACGCCGTTCGAGAACCGCCCGCCGCAGATCTGACGGGTCTTTCGCCTGGCAACGACCCCGGTGACGAGCACGCAGGCCTCCGCTCGGCATGCCGCGCGGAGGCCTGCGCCGGTCGGTTGCGTCCGGCTCACGGTTGGGCGGCGACCGGATGCGAGACCGGGTGGAGTTCGCCCGACCCGTCGGGCAGGCACGCCGCATAGGTCTCGCGGCTCGTCAGGAACTCACCCATGCAACGCCCCATGTGTGCGTATCCGGTGGCGTTGGCATGGAACGACTCCTGCATCGCGTGCGGAGCCCGATACTCGTTCTGGAGGCTCTCCCAATCCACGGTCAGTCGGGTGAACCACTCCTGCCTGGGAGCCCCCGTCCCGGCGGTGCACGCTTCGTGCCCGCGCCCGGCGCGCGAGAGGTCGAGAAACCGCGCGTCGACAGCCTCCGCCGCTTCCCGCAATCCGTCGGACAGCTGGATCACGCCGATGTCCCGGATCCACTCGAGGTCTCGAGTCAGGAACGGACAGCCGGACAGGTTCTGCAGCTCCGGGGGGATGCCGGGACCGACCGGCGAGGGGTAGGACTGCACGATCAGCGAGTAACCCTCCCGCGTGTATCCGGCCCGGTCCATCACCTCGCGCACGTCCTGGAGGGCCGCGATCACCTTCGGCGTCATCTGTTCGACGCGTTCCGGCCACGCCGAGCGCAACGTGCTCACACACCCTTCCGGAGATCGGTTCGCCCAGGCGTTCACGCAGCGATTGACCGCATCGATGAACGCGGGGTCGTCGTTGGCGCCGACCTGGACCACGACGGCGGTGATGCGATAGCTCTCGGTGAGCTCCGCCAATTGCAGCGCCTGCGGTTCTTCGGGAAAGTCCGAGGGCTGGGAGCCGACGTGCTCGGCACGAGCACCGGAACACGCGAGGTTGATCGGCGTGACGTCCGGGGGAAGTCGCATCTGGTGCACGGGCGCGGCGGCGGATCGGTGGCACCAGTTGCCGTTCGCGCCGTTGGTGCCGGGCTCGTAGTCACCCCCGCCCTCACCGGACATCGTGCTGTCGCCGAGCGTGACGACGGCAGGAGGCAACGGCGCAGGTGGCACTGGCGGATCCGGCAACCGTCGATCGCTCACCAGGATGACGACCGCCAGAACACCGCAGACCAGCAGAAGAATGAGGAGTTTCGACAGGTGCGCCCGCATCATGGGCAGTCTATGGGGGGCGGATATCGGCGGTGTCTCGGCACCTGTGTCGGGGCCGTTTCACGCCCGATGTGGCCAACTGCTCCAATCTGACACTGCGCGCGGGAGTATTCGAGGCCTTCCGCGCGTTGAACAAGACACAACGCATTCGACCGGAGGTCCGCGAAGACCGTGCCGATACTCGTCCTGCTCCTCGTCGCCGGCGTGCTGGAAATCAGCGTGCTCGTCACCATCGGCCAGCACCTCGGAGTGCTGCCGACGATCGGACTGCTGATCTTGGGCGGAGTCGTCGGCATCTGGCTGCTTCGCCGCGAAGGACGTCGTACGCTGCAGGAATTCTCCGAGGCTGCGAGGTTGCGACGCCCGCCCACCCGCGAACTCGCAGACGGGGTGTTGATCGCCGCCGGGGGCGTGTTGATCATTCTGCCTGGCGTCATCAGTGATGTGCTCGGCCTGCTGTGCCTGTTCCCGCCAACACGCGCACTGGTGCGCAAGCGGGTTGAGCGTTCTGCGGAACGCCGGTCGCGGGAGGCTCATGACCGTATGCGCGTGCAGGCGGAATATCTCCATCGGCAGCAGCGAACGGATGGCCCCGGTGACGTGATCGACGGTGAGGTCGTGTCCGTCGACGACGATGGTGAAGAGACCGACGACCCCGGTCAGCACCCGCTTCCGGGGACGTCGACCCAGGCAGAGGACGCACGTGACCGGTGGGACCGCTGACCGGGCCGACGTGGCGCGGGCCGCAAGGACCCTGCGGGTAAGCTCCAGCGAAACGATCGTGTTCCTTGGACGAATAGATGGCTGCGCCAACGCGCCGCGCGTCCACGGGCACGGTGGGAGTGCGCAGTGACCACGCGACCGTGAACAGGGAATGCAGGGGCAGGACCGACACATGTCCGACACCACGTTGTTGCTTGGCGGCCGGATTTACACGCCCGCCAGCGCCGACGCCACAGCGATGGCCGTGACCGACGGCACGATCGCATGGGTCGGCACCGACAAGGTTGGTCGCGCGCTGCATCCGGACGCGGAAATCGTCGATCTCCAGGGGGCCTTCGTGGCTCCTGCGTTCGTCGACGCGCACGTGCACGCGACCTCGACCGGCCTGCTGCTCAACGGGCTCGACCTGACGGGCTGCGCGTCGTTGACCGAATTTCTGCACGCGCTCCGCGACCACGTCGAGGAGCATCCGGGTGCGCTGGTGTGGGGCCACGGCTGGGACGAGACGTGGTGGCCGGAGCGCAGGCCGCCGACACGCGCGGAAATCGACCAAGCCGCGGGCGGTGCCGCCGTCTACCTCTCGCGGATCGACGTCCACTCCGCTCTCGTCTCGAGTGCTTTGATCGAGCAGGCGCCGCTGGCGCGCGGGGCGGAAGGCTGGAGCGTCGAGGGGCCGCTCACCCGAGTGGCGCACCACCACGCCCGTAGCGCTGCCCGCGAGTCGCTGAGCGACGCGCAGCGCCGGGAGGCTCAGATCGCTTTCCTGCGACACGCGGCCGCGAACGGGATCGCCAGCGTGCACGAGTGTGCGGGACCGGACATCTCCGAGTCCGACGACCTCGTCGAGCTGCTGGAGTTGGCGGCCAAGGGAGGCGTGCCCGAGGTGGTGGGTTACTGGGGGGAGCTTTCCGCCTTGAACCGCGCCGCCGAACTCGATGTCCGTGGGCTGGCCGGTGATCTGTTCGTGGACGGCGCGGTGGGCTCGCGCACGGCCGCGTTACGCGAGCCGTACACGGACGCCCCCACGACCTCCGGTGTGCTCTATCTGGATTCGGAAGCCGTCGCGGAGCACCTCGTGCAGTGCACCCGGAACAACCTGCAGGCGGGGTTCCACGTGATCGGCGACGCAGGGGTCGCCGAGGTGTGCGAGGGCTTCCGGCGAGCGGCGTCCACCCTCGGCGTGCCGGCCTTGGCAGGCATGCGGCACCGTCTCGAGCACCTCGAGATGGTCGATGCCGACCAGGCCGCGGAACTGGGTAAGTACGGCGTGGTGGCCTCGGTGCAGCCGTCGTTCGATGCGGCCTGGGGCGGGGCGAAGGACATGTATGCGCGCAGGCTCGGGCCCGAGCGGGGCGTGCGTCTCAATCCGTTCTCGAGTCTGGCCGCCAGTGGCGTGGTGCTCGCGTTCGGATCCGACGCGCCGGTCACATCGGTGGACCCGTGGGGGTCGATCAGGGCGGCCGTCCACCACCACACGGACGGTTTCGGGATCTCGGCCAGAGCTGCGTTCACCGCCCACACCAGGGGTGGTTGGCGGGCGGCCGGTGTCGACGACGGCGTGACCGGAATGCTCGTAGCGGGTGCTCCCGCGACCTATGTGGTGTGGGACGCCGGTGAGCTGGTGGTCTCGGCCCCGGACTCACGAGTACAACGCTGGTCGACGGATCCGAGATCCGGTGTCCCCGCGCTGCCGGACCTGACTCCGGGGACACCGTTGCCGCGCTGCTTACGCACGGTTCTCCGCGGGGAGACCATCTACGCCAGGGACCCGGAAGACGACGACCACGCCTGAGGTCATGGCTGGTCGCCGGTGGCTGCGCACGGCTTCGGACCGGCTTGCCGGTTCCCTGGCCATCCGATGCGTTGAGCGCGTCAGCGTACATTTGTCTGGCGCGTTCGGAGCATCGCGCCGGTAAACGTAGGTCGTCCCGACCGATTGGTGGGGACCGCAACACCGAGAAGGTTGATCGGGTGGTTGTTCCCACGGTGAGTACGAGCGGTGACGAGCAGGCCACCGGGATGTCCCGTGCTCGGCGAATCCGCGGCACGGCGGTGTGGTTGCGAATCCTGGCCGTGCTCTCGGCGGGATTCGTCCTGTACTGGTCGGGTCCCCCGCGTGACCTGTGGTGGTTGGCGCCGTTGGCGTTCGCCGCGTTCGCCGCGTGCCTCCACCGACGGCGCTCCGGCGCCGGGTTCGGCTACGGCCTGCTGTTCGGGTTCGCGTTCCTGCTGCCGTTGCTGGGGTGGTTGCAGGACTTCCTGGGGCCCCAGTTCGGACCGTGGCCGTGGCTGGGCGTGGTGCTGATCGAAGCGGTGTTCTTCGGCCTCGCCGGTGCCGGGATGGCGCGGGTGAGCCGCCTGCGGGGTGCGCCGATCTGGATGGCGTCGGTGTTCGTGGCTGCCGAGTCCCTGCGCAGCTCCGTGCCGTTCGGCGGGTTTCCGTGGGGTCGACTGGCTTTCGGCCAGACCGAGGGGGTGCTCCTTCCGCTGGCGTCGCTGGGCGGAACGGCACTCGTCAGTTTCGCGGTCGCGCTCATCGGTACGTCGTTGGCGGTTCTGGTGCTGCGCCTGGCGGGTCGGCCGCGGGGATGGGTGGTGCCGGTCATCACGGCTGCGGTACCGGTGCTCGCGGGGGTGGCCGTGTTGCCGGTGATCGATGTCGGACCGGAGTCCGGAACGGCCACGGTCGGGGTGGTGCAGGGGAATGCGCCCGACCTCGGGCTCGACCTGCTCTACGCTGATGATGTATTGCACGACAACCATGTTCGCGGTGCCGACAGGCTGGCCGAGGACATCGATCAAGGTCTGGTGGCCAAGCCCGATTTCGTCGTGCTGCCCGAGCAGGTCGGTAGTTGGGGAGCGCCGCCGCGGGATCCGGAACTCGCCCGTGTGACCGATCGTCTCGATGTTCCCGTGATGGTCGGCGGACTCACCAAGGACGGTGACGGCGGGTTGTACAACCGCGTGGTGCGCTGGGCCCCCGGCAGCGGAGCCGGTGAGTACTACACCAAGCAGCACCTGGTGCCGTTCGCCGAGACCATCCCGATGCGTTCGGTCGCGCGCGTGGTCAGCCCGTTCGTGGACCGGTTCGATCGGGACATGACTCCGGGAACCGAGCCGGGGGTTCTGGCGGCCGGCCCGGCCCTGTTGGGCGTGGGGCTGTGCTACGACGTCGCTTACGACGACGTGTTCCGGGGTGCTGTGCGTGACGGTGCGACCGTGCTGGCGGTGCCGACGAACAATGCGTGGTACGGCCAGTCGGAGATGACGTACCAGCACGTGGCGATGTCACAGCTCCGGGCGGTCGAGCACGGCCGCGCGGTGGTCGTCTCGGCGACCAGTGGGGTGAGCGCGATCGTGCGTCCCGATGGTGTGGTGACGGAGGAAACCGGACAGTTCACCGAACAGAACCTCGTGGCCGAGGTGCCGTTGCGGACGACGCTGACGCCCGCGACTCGCCTCGGCGGAATCCCGATGTGGGGACTGTCGGCCCTGGGCGTCCTGGCGATCGGGTTGACCTTTCGGCGCAGGCATCGGGCCGGGGCGAGCTGATACCAGCTCGCGGGAGGGGTACCGCGAGCGGAACGAGAGTGAGGGTCGGTGCGATCGCACCGGCAGGGAGGAACGGATGCCGAACCGGCAACATTCCGGCAGCGGTGATGCGGTGTTGGTGGTCATCCCCACCTTCAACGAACGGGAGAACGTGGGTCCGGTCGTGCAGCGCCTGCACGATGCTGTGCCGACCGCCCACGTGCTGGTGGTCGATGACGAGAGCCCGGACGGCACCGGAGTCGTCGCCGACGAACTCGCAGCCCTGGACCAGCGCGTGCACGTCGTGCATCGCGCGGAGAAGGCGGGCCTGGGGGCTGCCTACGTCACGGGCTTCGAATGGGCGCTGAGCCGGGATTACGGCGTGATCGTCGAGATGGACGCCGATGGTTCGCACGCACCGGAGGAACTGCCCCGGATGCTGGCGATGCTCGACAGGGACGGGGTGGGGGCCGATGTCGTGCTCGGCTCGCGCTACGTTCCCGGCGGGCGGGTGGTCAACTGGCCCTGGTACCGGAAATGGCTCTCCAAGGGCGGAAATCTGTATTCGCGGTTGGCCCTCGGCTCGTCGATCAGGGACATCACGGGTGGCTATCGCGCGTACCGGCGCTACGTCCTCGATCGGTTGGAACTGCACGACATCGCTTCGCAGGGGTACTGCTTTCAGGTCGACCTGGCCTGGAGGTCGGTGGAGGCCGGTTTCGTCGTCGTGGAGGTACCGATCACGTTCACCGAGCGGGAGATCGGCGAATCGAAGATGAGCGGTTCGATCGTCCGCGAAGCTCTGGTGCGAGTCACCAAGTGGGGGCTCAGGCGTCGTGGGGGACAGGTGCTCGGCCTCGTCGGTGCCGCCCGGAGGTGAAGCGCGGGTAGCCGCTTTCGGTGGCCGGAGTCTCGTCGTGCGCCGCCGTGCGTGCGACCCCCGGTGCCCTCGACCCGGCTGGCCGGTGGCGAGTGGCCTTGGGCAACCCTCTGGAACGCAAAAAGTGCCCGGACCCTCGTTGGGTTCCGGGCACTCTTCGTTTCGGCGGGTGGGGAAGTCAGGAGCGCCCGCGGCGTCCGCGAAGCTCCTCCAGACGTTCGTTGAGCAGTTCCTCGAGCTCGGGAATGCTGCGACGTTCGAGCAGCATGTCCCAATGGGTGCGCGGCGGTTTAGCCTTCTTCTGCTCCGGCTCGGAGCCGTCGATGATCTTCGACTCGGTGCCGTGGAGTCGGCATTCCCAAGTCGGAGGCACCTCGGCGTCGTCGGAGAACGGCACCTCGAACTCATGGTCCTTGGTGCAGGCATAGCGCACCGTCCGGCGCGGTGCGAGGTCGTGGTTTCGGTCGGTCTCGTAGCTGACCGCTCCGAGCCGGCTGCCACGCAGAACGCGATCGGCCATGACGGTTCCTTTCACTTCGGCCCGGAGATTTCCCGGGGCGGTTGTGCTCACCGAGTGCAACGACGTATTGCCGTCGCATGTTCCCGGCGTAGGGCTCCTGGTTGCCGTCGGTGACGTTATTCACCCGTCAACGAAGACTCATACCTAGAGATGCAGTCGGTCCGCGTTCGTGACGCGTTATCCCCCTCGCAATCTATAGGTGCGTTCGAACGGGTGATAGTGCCAGATGGTGTGTTACTTAGGCCAAACGAGGTCCGGGTCTGGATGAGGGCGGGAGCTGCACCACGTCGCTGGATCGTCCGATTGACGTGACGGAAAATCACACGAAGTAGCTTCCGCATGCTGAGCGTTGCCACGACGCTGCGTACTGGCATATGCCGATCGCACACGTGCACTCGGCCGGTCGATTCACCAGCTTGGAGTAGGCGCGCCGCGACGTGCCATTGGCAACGGTACGACGCCACCTCCGGAGACGCAGCACTCACAACACCTTCGGAGCCGGATTTCCCACTGCCTCGATCGCGCGGCGTACCGGGACGAACGCGAGCAACACGAATCCGATCACGAAGAACACGACGAGCGAGATGATGGCCAACCGGAACGATCCCGTGGCCTGGCCGACACCTGCGAACACCAATGGGCCCAACCACGAGGTCGAACGCTCGCCGACCTCGTAGAGCGAGAAGTACTCGGCCTCCCGCCCATCGGGCACCATCTGGCTGAACAACGAGCGGGACAGCGCGTTGGTTCCCCCGAGCACGAGACCGATGCCGACCGCGAGCCCGTAGAACTGCAATGGCCTGCCCGCCTGCACGAAGTATGCCGCCCCGAGCACCCCGATCCACACCAGCAGGCTGATCAGGATGGTCTTCTTCGCGCCGATCCGCTGCGCGACGGTGCCGTGCAGGATCCCACCGACGAAGGCGATGAACTGCACGATCAGCAGCGTGACGATCAAGCTTTCCTGGGGCAGGTCGAGTTCCAGGTTGCCGTACTGGGCGGAAACCTGGGCGACGGTGGCGATCCCATCGGTGTAGACCATGTAGGCGGCCAGGAAGGCCAAGGTCAACGGAAAGTGGCGGGCCTGCCGGAACGTCGACCACAGCTGCCGGAATCCGGCCGTGACCACCGAGGTCCCCCGCTCGGTTCCTTCTGGCTCGTGGTGGCGACCGAGCGCGAACACCGGCAGCAGCGTGAACGCCGCCCACCAGAGCCCCGAGGAGAAGAACACGAGTCGAACCGCCCCGTCGGCGTTGAGGCCCACCGCCTCGTGGCCCAGGAAGATCGCGAGGTGCAGAGCGAGTGCGCAGCCGCCACCGAGGTAACCGAACGCCCAACCGCGGGAGGAGAGCCGGTCGCGCTCATCGGCATCGGCGATCTCGGGGAGGAAGGAGTAGTAGACGACCACCGAAGCGCCGAAGCAGATGTTGGCGGCGATGAACAGGACGACACCGAGCTGCCAGTTGTCCCCGCCCACCAGCGCCAACAACGAGGTTGCCGTCGCCCCGCCGAACGCGAACGCCCCCAGCATCCAGCGCTTGTTCTGCGTCCGATCGGCGATCGCGCCGGTGATCGGCAGCACGAAGACCTGGACGACGGTGGCCACCGAGAGCAGATACCCCCACAACGAGCCGGCGGGGAAGGCGAAACCGAGCAGGGAGATGTCGCATTGGCGCAGCGCGTCGCCGCCGGGGCAGGCGTCCACGCCGTTGCGGGCGACATCGGCCTTGGCCGCTTCGGTGGCCACGCCGGTCAGGTACAGCGACAGGAAAACGGTGGTGACCGAGGTCGGGAACACCGAATTCGCCCAGTCGTACCAGCACCAACCGCGGTGCTCGCGTCGGCGTGCCAAGGCCTCCGCCGCGAGATCGCCGTCCGTCACGCTCTACCGCCTTTCGCCGCCTCCGTCGAACCGGCTTCTACTGGTGGTAGTGGGACTCTACTGGCCGCGCGATCATCGAGATCGCCCGCGTTGGCACAACACGGATCATGCCGGGAAGAGCTGTTCGAACAGGCTGCGAACTCCGAGCACGACGGTCGGCCACCCCAGATCGGTCGGAAGCCGGAACCCATGACGCGCGCCCTAGCGGATCTCGGCCTCCGGATCGACGGCGGATGCGAACAGGCCGCGCTCCGAGAGCACCTTCCGCAACACGTCCGGCCGGTCGGTCACCAGCCCGTCCACGCCCAGGTCGAGCAGGGTCCTCATCTCCTCAGCCTCATCAACCGTCCAGGTGTGCACCTCGATTCCCCAGCGATGAGCCAGGCGGACGAACCGAGGGTCCACGACTCGGAGCCGGCCGTGGAGTGGTGGCACTTGCGCCGCCGAACCCCTGATACGCGAGCGCCTGGGCCAACCGCCGTATCGGGAAGCGAGCCACAGCGCCGTTACCGAACGCTGCCCCAAGGACGTCAACAACCGGGAATCGCCTTGATTCCGCAGCGTGGCCAGCCGACGGTCGTCGAACGAAGCGAGGCACACCCGATCCCACGCCCGGTGACGCCGCAACGTCCGCAACACCGGCAACACGCTTTCGTCGGCCTTGACGTCGATGTTGAACCGCGTCTCCGGGAACTCCTCGAGCACGTCGTCGAGCCGAGCCACCGGCTCCCGCCCGTCGATCGCCGCCGAGCCCACCGCCGACCACGGCAGCCTGCGGATGCTGCCGCGACCATCGGTGGTCCGATCCAAAGTCTCGTCGTGATGCACGATCACCACGTCGTCCGCGGTGGAATGCACGTCGGTTTCGATGTACCGGTATCCCTCGAACACCGCGCGTCGGAACGCGCTCATCGAATTCTCCATGCCGTCGAGGTCGTCCAGGTGCCAACCACGATGAGCGAATGCGCGCGGCCAGGGACCTTGCAGGAACGGGTGCGTCACGACCTCCACTGTGCCCGAGGCCCGTCGCGGACCGAGAACAGCCTCGCCATCGGCGTGCCCTGCGAACGCCCGCGCAAGCCCCCCGCTAGCGTGTCGTTCGTGGACACCCTGCACGCACCCGACCAAACAACCGAACGAAAGCGAACCGCCCGGCACTGTGGTTGGTGCGGTCGTCGCATTCCCGATGCGGGCAGGCAGGGCCGCCCCCGGATGTACTGCGCGCAATCCTGCAGGCAGCGCGCTTACGAGCGGCGCTCGGCGGTGCAGCGGGGTGGCCTGCCGGAAGACGCCGTGGTGCTGTCGGCAGCCGAACTCGCCGACCTGCAGGACCGGTTGTTCCAGCTGCGTTGCGCAGCCGAGGACGTCGTGACAGCAGCTCAGGACGGGGCCGGGGTCGACGAGCTTCGCAGTGTGGCGGGCAACGTCGTCAACGTCGCCGCCGATCTCGAGCGGATTCGGTGAGCCTGGTGCTCACGTGCGCGGTGGGCCGGACGGAGCATTGTGGGATGCCGTCCGTGCGGACAAGATGAACGGTCCGGCCTCGGCCGGATATCGGACCTGCCAGAAAGCGATTGCGTGCGCCCATACAACGAGGTCCACGGACTGCGGCGCACCGAGCTGATCACCTCGGTGCCCGAGTCTGCCGCCGAGTTCTACCAAGCACTGCTCGCCTGGCACGTTTTGCCGTCGGCGAGTGGTTTCGAATGCTGGGTCGGCTCGCGGCAGTGCGCCTCGATACGCACCTGTCGCACGGGACGATCGAAAGGCTGGCTACCGGTGCTGGCCGGTGCCGCCCACAACGGCGTGCTGACCGGGCCCGACGACGCGGTCGCCGAGCTCGTCACCGCGCGGGTACGGCACGGCCCTCGCGCGCCGGGGCCGCGCGAGGGCGAACCGTGCTGGCTGGAGCTGCTCACCTCGTCGGCAGCCCGCGCGGACGAGTTCTGGGCCGAGGTGCTCGGCTGGACGATCAACGGCACCCCGGTGGATGCGATCTACGCCTCCGCGGGTCACCCAGTAGCCGGTAGGAGGACCGAACGCCGTGCGGGCGACCGTGCGGGGTGGTTGTGCTACTTCTCGGTGCACGATCTCGACGCCGCGGGCAATCGGGTCACCGGGCTCGGCGGTGAGGTCCTGTCCCGGACGCGACACTCGTCGCTCGACGACGTCATCCTGCTGGCGGCTCCCGACGGGGCCGTCCTCGGGCTCACCGAGGGCAACGGGCGCTGGGGACCGTGAGGTCCTCAACGGATCGCGTCGTCCTCCGGCGCGAGTTCGTTGAGTACCTGGTGCGTCCGGTTCGCACGAACCGACAACCGTTGTTCCCGTGCCGTGACGTCGATGTAGGTCTGGCTGGAGTTGATCGACGCATGTCCCAGCAGCTTGGCGATCTCCGCTGCGCTGGCGCCGTCCTCGGCCAGCCTCGTGGCGAACGTGTGACGCAGGGCGTGCACCATCGCGCCGCTCTGCACCCGGTCGGAGATACCCGCCGCCCGGACGCACCGGCGAACCAGGTACTGCAGACCGCCCCGACGCAAGGGCTCGCCCCGGTGGTCCACGAACAACGCATCGGAACCGGGCAGTCGCTCACCGAAGCGGGAGCGTCGGGAACGAAGGTAGGACTCCACAAGATCGTCGAGCACGCCTTCGATCGGTACCGACCGGTTCCGGCCGCCCTTGCCGGTGACGTGCAGTCGCCGGTCGCCACGACGACCGGCCAGCGAAGAAACGCGCAACTCCAGCAGTTCGGCCGAACGCACGCCCGTGCACAGCAGGGTGGCCAGCACCGCGAGATCGCGTTCCGGCCACGGGTTGCGCGCCCGAGCCGCTCCTTCCGAAACCGTCCGTAGCAGGCGTTCCGGGGTGTCCTCACCCTGCAGAGGCTTCGGCGTGGCGGGCGCGTTCCGCGGTTTGGGCACGATCGGCATCGGATTGCCGGTGACGGCGCCCTCGATGACCAAAAAGCCGAAGAAGCCGTTCCAGGTGGACCAGGACCGAGTCACCGAGGATGCCGAACGCGCCGACGCGTGCCGCGCGAACGCGGACCGCAGGAGCGATGCGGTGAGGTCCTCGATCCGCAGGTCTTCCGGTGCCACCTCGGCAATCTCGGCCGACTCGGTGCTCACGGACTCGAGGTCCCGGCGGTAGGCCCGCAGTGAGTTCGCCGCCAGCTTCCTGGCTTGCAGCTGTTCCAGGTAAGTGGCGATCCACACAGTTACCGGTCCACCACCGGCCTCGGCCGACTGTCGCATCACCGCACCTCCACTGCCTGATGATCTTCCAGGTCGATGGAATCAGACGGCACCGACAGTCCGCTCGTCAGGAACGGGAGCGCTTGCGTCCACTGACCTTGTTGTAGACCACCAGAACGACGATCGCGCCGATGACCGAACCGATCCACCCGGCAGGCTCGAAACCGCGGAGCCCGACGGTGAACAGGCCGAAGACGAAACCACCGACCACCGAGCCCACGACCCCGAGCAGGATCGTCATCAGGAATCCGATGTCGTCCTTGCCGGGCACGACGGCTCTGGCGATGAAACCGGCGATCAAGCCGAAAACCAGCCAACCAATGATTGTCCAGAACATGCGGGCACCTCACTCTGTGGAAACTGGCGACAAGATCAGGGTACGAGGTGATCACGGACGTCGAACATTGTCGGGGCGGGCACGGCACCGGAGGCGTTGACCACCTCCCGCACCGCTGCACTCCGTACCGCCGCACCCCGCACCGGTCTTGGCGAAGCGGCTGGTACCGGCGCGGTGTTCGGTCGGCAGGGCCCGCTCGATGCGCTTATTGCTCGTCCAGGGTTCGGAACACGAGACTCGGGTGGGGTTTCGGTACGAACGACGTTGCCTTGCTCGGGAGCCGGACCCCCGCAGCGGCCGCGTCGCGCAGATCCGCCTGCTCCGGTGGATTCAGCAGTACGGCGATCCCGCCGTACTGCCGGACCCGCTCGGTCGCTCGCACCGCGCTGTCCTCGAACTGAACGTGTTCCGGAAACTCCGGGACGCCCCACAAGCCCGCGATGAGGACCTTGTGCAAAGTGGTCAGGTGGAGATGGCGCAGGGGAGTGGGCACCTGTCGCAACGAGGACGCGAGGAATTGCCGGTCCGGGTCGATGAGCAGGTACGCCTCGCGTCCCGTCACGACCACGAATGCGGGCTGCGGTCCGGCATGTCGCTTGAGGATGGTCAGCCAATCGCGGAGTTCGCCGCGCAGGCGCAGGACCCGGAAGCGGTCGGCGGCCGCGGCCAGCGCCGATGCCGCGTCCACGTGCGGCAGTACCCGGTGGACCGGGGCCAGCTGCAGCGGCGTCCGCCGGATGTCCACGAGCAACGCGGAGAGGTGGTCCCACGGGCCCGCGCCGCGGCCGGCAGCGTGCATGCGGCGACGGTGCTGGCGCGCGGCGATGTAGCGGTGGTGTCCGTCCGCGATGAACGCGGGAATCGCCGCGAGCTCTTCCGCGATGTCGCTGCGGGCCCGGCGGTCGTCGATGCGCCACACCTGGTGACGTTGCCCGTCCGAAGCGAGCACTTCCGTCGTGGGCGCATGCCTGGTTGCTTCGTCCACCCTGGCGGCGGTAGCCGCACCACCTGAATGCCCGAGCAGGACGGGGCCGGGATTCACCCTCGCCAGCTCGAGGATCTCGGCGACCTCCTCGCATCTGGCGGGGAGGACCTCCTCGTGCGGGAGCAGACGGCTGTCGAGCTGGACCGCCGCCAGCAATCCGCATTGGACACCGTGCGGGCCGGTCTGCTGGTAGGCGTAGAACGCGCGTCGTGGCTCGCGTTGCAGGACGTTGCCCTGTTGCCACGCCCGCAGCACGTTCGCGGTCTCGGTAGCCGATGTGCTCTGTCCCCCCGCGTTGCGGTCCCACGGGGTCGAATACCGGCCCGCGAGCTCGCGCAGCCGTCCGGGAGTGATGGTCCACCCCCGGTAGGGCACGACGGTGACGCCTCGGGCTGCCCTGGTGGTCCGCCCGTTCGCCGTTCCTCGATCAGTGGCGGCCTGCCGCTGTGCGGCTTCCGCTCGCTGCGCTGTTCGGTCCGAGTTCTTGATCATGGCCGACGGTGCGGACTCCTCCTGTTGCGGACGGGCACGGGCTCCCGCGCGGGCGAGGAACCGACGTCCGCTGCACGATCCCGCTGCCGACAAGGCCACGGAACCCCTGCGAACCGTGCTCGACCCTTTCGGCACGACCGGGAGCGACGGGCCGCCCACCGGCCTTCCGATGATCCCGGCGCGAGACCCCGGCGATCAAGAGGCGGGTCGGAGTTCGCGGCGTGTCGCACGGAGAGGGACCCGTGTCGTGCGAACGACCGCGCAGGGCGACTCAACCACCGGCGGTTCGGTGCGGACCTTCCTCGGCAGGACGAACCACGTCGTCCCCGGGCGTCGGCTCGTCGGCGGCCACGACGAGCCCGCGCAGTTCGTAACCGCCGATCGCGTCGTTGAACGATACCTTCGGCGGCGCTTCCATGCGAATGCCGGGAAGCGCGAACAGCTCGCTCAGAAAAATGTCCGTTTCCAGGATCGCGATGCTCGATCCGGGGCACTTGTGCGGACCGTCGCCGAACGATATCCCCGACGCACCGCACCCGGACGTGAGTGTCCGCTCGGGACGCAGCGCCAACGGTTCCCGGCCCACCGCGTCCGGATCGGTGTTCGTCTCGCTCACCGCGATGTGGAGAACTTCGCCCGGCGGGACGGTGATGGTGTCCTCGCCCGCCGGGATGTCGATCGGAGCAGTGGTTCGCCTGCGGAGGTGACCGACCACCGGCTCCAAGCGGAGGATCTCGTGCAGGATCGCGAGCCGTTCGGTTTCGTCGGCCTCCCGGTACCGGGCGAGCAGGGCCTCATCGGTGAACAGGTGCCATGCCGCGGCGTTGACGAACTCGCGGGTGGTGACCATACCGGCGGCCGCGAAGGTGATGCACTCGCCGAGGATTTCGGCCGATGAACAACCGTCGTCGAGCAGGTGCGAGATCAGGTCGTCACGTCGGTGCCTGCGGCGAGCCCGTACCGCGGGTCGCACGTCACCGAGGTAGATGACCAGCCAGTTCGTGGCCTGCCGCCACACCCAGTAAAGACCGTGCATGCTGGTGAAACCCGGCTCGCCGAACTCCTCGGGGAAGAAGCGCTCCAGTCTGCGGCGGATCCCGGGGCGGCTCTCGGTCAGGCCGATCACCGAACACGCGACCTCGATCGCGAGGTGGAAGCTGAGGTCGGGGAGGTTCGCGCGGCCGGCAGCGCGCACCTTCCCGACCTGCTCCTCGGCGACACGTCGCATCACCGAGCGGTATTGCTCGTCGACCCGGCGCGGGGTGAAGAACTTCGCGGTCTGCCTGCGGTCCTCGCGATGTTCGGGACCATCCCGGTACAGCACCGGACGGCGAATACCGGCGGGCATCTTCTCCACCGTTTCGACACCCAGTCCAGCTTGGACAGTCTCGGTGCTGCGCAACACGGCCCGGGCCGCGGCGAAGTCCCGAACTTCCCAGACTCCGCCGGCACCACGGCTGATCGGACAGCCGCCTTCGCCCTCGCCGCCCCGGTCGATCTTGCGCTCGTTCGGACTCTCGGTCGCCATTGCTGGGATGGATCCTTTCCGTACCGGGCTCACTGACCGTCATCCTGCCTGCACGCAACCCACACCCCTCGCGCGGGATCGCATTTCCGATCAGCGCTGGGAAAACCCGCGAAACCGGCCCGGTCACGCGTCCTTGACGTGTTCGACCGGTGTCGCGGATCCGCCGTCGGCAGACTCGTCCGATCGCAGCAGCAAGGAACCACCAACGCAGATGGCCAGGTTGAGCACCAGCCCGATGATGCCGCCGTGCACGCCGTGCACCGTCCCGGTCCCCGCCAGGGTCATACCGCCCGCCAACGCGGCGCCTGCCGCCATGCCCCAGAACGTCGGCCAGACCGCCAACCGCTTCCAGTACAGGCCGAGCATGAACACCGGCGCCAACTGCACCAGCAGCTCGATCTTCAGCACGAAGATGTTCACCAGGGTCGCGGGTGGGTGCCAAGCCATCACGAGCAGCCCGAGTACCACGACGACGCCGACGACCTTGCCGATCACCACCTGCCGGTGCTCGTCTTCGACTCGGGTGTACCGGGCGACGATGTCCTTGGACACGATCGACGACAGGCTCAGCAGGGCGGAGTCGGCCGTCGAGACGATGGCGGCGACGATGCCGCCGAACAGCAACACCATCGCGACGTAGAAGACCACGTTCAAGCTCGCGACCTCGTTGGCGATCAGACCGACGAGCAGTTCGGAATCGTCCTCGGACAGCCCCGGGAACAGCCGGATGCCCAGCAGGCCGATGCAGAACACCACGCCCGCCGTGACCAACGGCATCCAGACCATGCGTTGGAGCGAACGCTTCAACGTGCGCTCACTACGGGCCGAGTAGATTCGCTGGATCGCGTGCGGGTAGAGAACGATGCCGATACCCACCATCAGGATCATCGAGAACCAGTTGATCGAGTCTTCCAACGGTGGCACCGCGATGGCTTCCGGCTTGTTGTCGATGAGGTACTGCGTGGTCGACGCCACCGAACCGCCGGACAGGTAGAAGGCCCCCGCCAGCAGGAACCCGACCCCCAAGAGCATGGCGATGCCCTGCATGACATCGGTGAACGCCACCGCGCGCATCCCGCCCATCCAGGAGTAGAGCAGCATGACGATCACGAACGCCGCCATGGCGATCTGGTACGGAACGGTGTCGCCGGTAAGCCCGGCGATGGCGTGTCCCATGGCGATCAGCTGTTCGAGCAGGTAACTCGCCAGTCCCCAGAACATCAGCACGGTGGACAGCAGCACCAGGGGAGAGGAGTCGAAGCGGTACCGGATCCAGTCGGTCGGCGTGACGAACGAGTGCTGCTTGGCCAGCACGTAGAGCCGGGGAGCGAACAGCATGTACCCGGCGATGACGGCAGTGAAGAACGTGACCGACTGCCACCAGGCGAAGCCCTCGCGGTACGCCTCCGGGGCGTAACCGATGATCGTGTTTCCGCTGTACTGGGTGGCGTAGAGGGTGAAGAACAGTACGAGGACCCCGAGGTTGCCGCCCGCGAGGTAGTAGCTCTTCATGCTGTGGCGCGCGTTGGTCTTCCGGCCGCCGATGAAGTATCCGATGAGCAGCATCGCCACGGCGTAGGCGACCAGAACGGTGACGCCTGCCGACCCGCCGAACGTGAGGTTGTCCACGTCAGCCCCTCTCGCCGCGCTCGCCAGGGGCGGTGTCGGTTGGACCGGTGGTGGCCTCTTCGTCGTCCTCGACCAGGTTCCAGTGCCGGGAAAGAGCCCAGTGCAGGAACCCGCACAGCGCGACGGAGGAGCCCACCGCGGAGAGTGTCCACAGTGGTACGCCCAGGACGATCGGCGTGATGGCTCCTTCCGGGAGGTACCACGGAATCCCTGCCAGGATGATCGCGATCACCCCGACCCAGAGCCAGGGCTGTCGCACCGGTTCTCGTGCATCGGCGCGCGCATCGGGTCTCGACACCAGAGCTCCAATCGTCCGAGGCGCCTACCGCATGCCCGGTGGCTCGCACCGGGCAGCTGCGCGCCGACAATGGCGGAACAGCTTTCGGCAAGCCCGCCCCGCGCCGAGCGTGGAGTTGCCGGATGCCGGGGGTGAGCATCTGCGAAAGTTGACTCGCCATGTGGGTTCTGCAACCAGAATGCAGGAAACTACCTTGCGATTCGGATCAACATTCGTCAAGGCCGCACAACGTTCGAGAATCGCGGAATCGTTTCCGAGCGTGATACCCCTATGGACGCGACCGACAGCCCATGAGTTCGGACGCCTCCCCGGCGGCCTCCACCACGAGCGGTACGAGCCGCTGTGCGGTCTCCGGGGTGAAGCGCTGGCTCGGAGCGCCGATGCCGATGGCTGCCACGATGCCGCCGTCCACGCCGAACACGGGTGCGCTGATCGAACCGGCACCCGCGCTGCGCTCCTCGAAGGTCACCGCGTATCCGCGTTCCCGCGTTTCGGACACCTCCTCTTGCAGGGCTTCGGGATCGACGGTCACGTTGTCGTCCTCACGCCGGAGCCCGTGGCGGACCGCGTCCCGCCAGGCGGCCGGATCGTAGGCGAGGAAGACCTTTCCCGCGGAGCCGACGTGCAACGGCATCACCATGCCGACCATGAACCGCCGGATCACCAGGTGTCGCACCTCGGACAGCGCGACTATCGTCCGATGTGGACCGTCGCGGACCTGCAGGTACGCGCTTTCTTCCGCCGAGCCCCGGAGCCGTTCGAGAACGGGTCCGGTCAGCTTGACCAGGTCCATGCCGTAGTTGCCCGGGGCGGCCCAACGAACCAGGTCGAGGCCGATCCGGTAGCTGTCCCCGTCCTTGTGGAGGAATCCCTCGTGCACGAGGTTCTGCACGAGCCGCTGGCAGGTGCTGGCGGGCAGCCCGGTGAGCTTGATGATCCGCTGCAGCCCGAGCTCCGGCTCCTCCAGGGTGAAGCACTCCAGAATTCGCCGGACCTTCCGCAGCACGAGGACCGGGCGCGCCGCTGCGCTCTGGGCTTCGGTCAACTTGCCACTCCTCGGGGTCGCTCGGACGAGTCGGAGCGATCGTACTCACCAGGTGAGAAGGGTGGGCCGAGCTCCGTGTTGCTGGTCAGAAGGTGGACGGCTCTCTCGCCGAAGACTTCGTCGGATGCAGCCTTGACGGAGCGACATCTCCTACATTGTAATTCGTTAACTCAGTATGCGAGCCGCATGGAGGTGTGGTCGTGTCGAAAGGTGACTCGAAGGAAGCCGGACGAACGAGCTCCCACCCCCGGACGGGAGAAGCCGACGACACTGCCCGCGGGCCGCTGGCGGGGATCACGGTCCTGGAACTGGGGAACTTCATCGCGGCCCCGTCCGCGGGCAGACTGCTGGCCGAGTTCGGCGCCGAAGTCATCAAGATCGAGCGCCCCGGAACCGGCGACGAGCTGCGCGGCTGGCGTCAGCACGGCAGCGAGACCTCGCTGCTGTTCCGCCTGCTCGGCCGAAACAAGAAATCAGTCACCCTCGACCTGCGAACCGAGCGCGGGCAGGACCTCGTCCTCGACCTGGTGGGGCGTTCCGACGTCGTCCTGGAGAACTTCCGGCCCGGCACGCTCGAACGCTGGGGGATCGGCCCGGACCGACTCCAAGCCCACAATCCCGACCTGGTGATCACTCGCATCTCCGGCTACGGCCAAACCGGCCCCTACCGCAGCCATCCCGGTTTCGGCGGGGTGGCCGAGGCGATGGGCGGTCTGCGCCACCTGACCGGCTACCCGGGAATGCCACCGGTACGAACCGGTATCAGCCTCGCCGATTCGGTCGCCGGCCTCTACGCCGTGATCGGCACATTGATGGCGCTGCTACGGCAGGGCCGGGGGGATCGGCGGCCCGAAGTGGTCGATGTCGCCCTGTACGAGGCGGTTTTCGCGATGACCGAAACGCTGGTGCCGGACTTCGAGGCGTTCGGCACCACCCGAGAACCATCCGGGAGCACCATCCCGGGGGTGGCACCTTCCAACAGCTACCGGTGCGGTGACGGCAAATACGTGGTGATCGGCGGCAACAACGACGGGATCTATCGGCGCCTCATGCACCTGATCGGACGCCCGGACCTTGCGGACGACCCGCGCATGCGGGAAAACAGCGGCCGCGTCGCCCACGTCGACGAGATCGACCCCGCCATTGAAGCGTGGTCGATGACCGCGAACCAGACCGACGTGCTCGAAGCACTGCGAGAAGCCGCCGTGCCGTGCGGACCGATCTACACCGCCGAGGACATCTCGGCGGACCCGCACTACGAGGCCCGTGGAATGCGGGAAAGTCATTGGGTACCGCTGGACGAGCACGACGGCGTCCGAACCTCTTTTCCCGGCATCGTCCCGAAACTGACGACCAGTCCGGGACGCACCGAGTGGCTCGGTCCCGAGTTGGGAGACCACACGGCCCAGGTGTTGGGGCGGTTGGGCATCGACGAGACCGAACTCGAGGCGCTGCGCGCGGATGGCGTGATCTGACCATGCCTAACGTGCTCCCCGAGGACGTGCTGCTCACCGAGGTCGCGCTGCGGGACGGCCTGCAGAACGAGGCCGCCTCCGTACCGACGACCGAGAAGATCCGACTCGTCCACCGATTCGCAGCGGCCGGTTTCACCTCCCTGGAAGTCGGTGCCTTCGTCCATCCCGAACGAGTCCCGGCGATGGCGGACACCGACCGACTCGTCGCCGCGGTCCGCGAGATCACCGGGATCACCCTGCACGGGCTGGTCTTCAACGCGACCGGTGCCGAACGGGCGGTGAGTTGCGGGATCGACAGCGCTCGCCTGGTCATCTCGGCGAGCGAAGGGCACAGCCACGCCAACACCGGGGCGAACGTCGACCGAGCGCTGGCGCGGCTGAGCCGATGCGCTGATGTGCTCGCGCCCGCGGGAGTAGCCCTCGAAGCCGCGATCGCGACCGCCTTCGTCTGTCCCTTCGACGGAACCACCGAACCCGCCAGAGTGGCCGACCTGGCGGGAGAGCTGGTGGAGATGGGCGTGACCCGCGTGCAGCTGGCCGACACCATCGGCGCCGCACACCCGGGACAGATCACCCGGACGGTCGCCGCGGTGCGGGAGGCCCAGCCAGCGCTGGAGATCGGCCTGCACCTGCACAACACCTACGGGATGGCGCTCGCGAACGCCCGGGAGGGCTACCGCGAAGGGGTTCGTCGCTTCGACGCTGCACTCGGCGGCATCGGTGGCTGCCCGTTCGCGCCCGGCGCGGCGGGGAACATCGCCACCGACGACCTCGTGCACATGTTCCACCAGGAAGGTATCGACACCGGCGTCGACAACGCCGCGCTCGCTCACGTGCGGAGCGAACTGCGGCACGCGATCGGTCGCGAACTCGATTCCGCCCTCTTCGCCGTTCCCGCGACCCCCGCACGCCGCCCGGTGCGCTGATCGGGAGCGGGACGCAAACGCAGAGCCCTTCCGGCCCCGGCTCCGACCGGCCACCCGGGCGTTGATCCACCCTGCGAACGGGGGAAGCCGCTAGACTGAACAGTCGGCCGATGCCGGCACCGACCTGTCGTCCGGCGACTTCAGCCCAGCGCCGTTACCGCCCGCGGCAGCCACCCGCCACAGGGAGGGATCGGCATGGACCCCGACGTACCCCGCGAGTTGCTCGAGAGCAACGACGTCGTCGGGATGCAGGACTGGCTGTCCCGACACCCACCCCACGAGATCGCCGACGAGCTCGCCCGCACCGACCCGGTCAACGCCGTGCTGCTGTTCCGCCTGCTGGACAAGGACCGCGCGTTGGCCGTGTTCGAAGAGCTGGACCCGGCCGACCAGCACAACGTGCTCTCCGGCCTGCGGGACGAGGCGTTCCGGGACCTGGTCGATGCCATGGACCCCGATGACCGCGCACGCCTGCTCGGGGAAGCACCTGCCAAATTCGCCCGCCACGTCCTGGCCGGGCTCAGCCCCCGCAAGCGGGCCATGACCGCCGCGCTGCTCGGATACCCGGACGGTTCCGTCGGCCGGTACATGAGCCCCGAAACCGTGGCGATCCGCCGGAGCCTCACGGCTGAGGAAGCGCTGCGGATCGTGCACGACAACGGGTCCGACGCGGAAACCATCTACACCCTGGCGGTGATCGACGATCAGCGATACTTCGTCGGCACCGTCTCGCTCCGCGATCTCGTCCTGAGCTCACCCGGTAAGACCGTGGACGAACTCGCCTTCACCGAGACCCCGCGAGTGCGCGCCACCGACGACGCCGAGGACGCCGCCCGCCTCATGCAGGAGACCAACCTTTTGGGCCTGCCCGTGGTGGACAGCGAAGACCGCGTCCTCGGTCTGCTCACCATCGACGACGCGATCGAAGTGATCGAAGCCGCCGACACGGAAGACGTCGCACGCCAGGCCGCGGCGGCCCCGTGGACCGGTCACTACATGTCGGCCGGCGTGGCCCAACTCGCCAAATCACGAGTCATCTGGCTGCTGCTGCTCATCGTCGCCGCGACCCTGACCGTCAACGTCCTCCAGTTCTTCGAGAACACCCTCGAACAGGTCACCGCGCTGGCGCTGTTCATCCCCCTGCTGGTCGGTACCGGGGGCAATGCCGGCGCCCAAGCGGCCACCGCCGCCGTGCGCGCGCTCGCGGTTGGCGAGGTCCGGACCGGCGATGTCCTGCGCGTCGCGTGGCGCGAATGCCGCGTCGGTCTGCTGCTGGGCGTCGTCCTGGCTGCCGTCGGGCTCGTGCTGGGAACACTGCTGGTCAATCTGGCGGTCGCGGCCACCGTGGGGGTGTCCCTGATCGTGATCTGCGCATGGGCCGCCATCATCGGCTCCACCATGCCCTTGCTGGCAAAGCGGATAGGCATCGATCCCGCCGTCATCTCGGCCCCGCTGGTCACCACCCTTGTCGACGCGAGCGGTTTGATCATCTACTTCATCGCCGCCCACGCCATTCTCCTGTAGCGACCGGGCACCGCGTCCCGCTCCACCACTTGTCGGACACCGAATGCCACGTCGGACATTCCGGACGGGCACTTCCACGGGTCACTTCCACGGGCGAGGGGAGTGCCACCCGCAGCCGGTAGATTGATCAACACCGGTTGTCGTCGACGAAGTCCGGGGGGCTTTGGTGAGTCCGCGCGAGCGCGTTCGAGTGCTGGTCGACGCGCCCACCTGCCAACGGCTGATCATCGCACTGATCGTCATCAACGCGGGGACCCTCGGTTGCGAAACATCGCCGCAACTGCTGGCCGACCACGGTCCAGTGCTGCGCGCGGTGGACCGCGTCGTACTGGCCGTGTTCACCGTGGAAGTGGCCGCGCGGTGGTACGCCTACGGATGGCGGTTCTTTCGGGATCCGTGGAACTGCTTCGACGCGCTGATCATCGGTGTCGCACTGCTGCCGGTCACCGGCGCTTTCAGCGTCCTGCGGTCACTTCGCGTTCTCCGGGTCCTGCGGCTGATTTCGGTCATCCCCAGCATGCGCCGTGTCGTCAGCGCGTTGCTGACCGCCGTTCCGGGCATGGCGTCGATCGCCGCACTGCTCGGCCTCATCCTTTACGTGGGTTCGGTGATCGCCACCAAGCTGTTCAGCACCAGCTCCCCGGAGTACTTCGGCGACCTGGGCGATTCGCTTTTCACCCTGTTCCAGGTCATGACCGGCGAGGCCTGGTCCGAAGTCGCCCGCGACGTGATGATGGAGGAACCTCTCGCATGGATCTTCTTCATCGCCTACATCGGCATCACAACGTTCACCGTGCTCAACCTGTTCATCGCGGTCGCGGTCAACGCCATGGAATCCCAGGTGGACCAGGAGGAGCAGCGGGAGAACGTGGAGATCGATCAGAACGTGCGGTCGTTGCTCGGCGAGGTGCGCGAGCTGCGGACCGAGGTCGAACACCTCCGCTCGGCACGTGCCGAATCCGTGCGCCGATCATGACGCCGGCCGGCGACCGGTGTAGGTGAGGTGGACGACGCCGCTGTCGAACGGCCGGGTATCGACGAGCTCGAAACGGCTCAGGGAGAACTCTCCGTCGAAGAGCCGAACCCCGTCACCAGCGACAACCGGGTGAACTTTGATCACGAGCTCGTCGATCTCCGGTCGGAGCGCGGCGGCCAGCTTCGCGCCACCGCAGAGCCAGATCCCGGCGCCCGGTTCCCGCTTGAGCTCGCGAACGGTCTCCACCGGATCGGCGGCCACGAACTCCACCGACGAATCGCGATTCCCGTTGATCGTCCGGGAGAAGACGATGTTGCGCAGATGCCGGTAGGCGTTGGTGATTCCCGCCTCCACGCCGATTTCCCAACTTCTCCGGCCCTGAAGAACCGTGTCGAACCGCTTGTTCGGCACCTCCTCGATCCCGAAGACATTTCGGACGTGCGTGGGGAACACCTCCGGGTACTCCGCCAGCAACGCTTCCCCGTGATCACCATCGAACAGGAAGAAGTCCGGGTTGTCGTTGGCCGGTCCGGTGATGAAGCCGTCGATGGTGGAAGCGACGAGGTAGGTCAGCTTTCGATACCCCCGAACCGTGAGCGGCTGTGTGCACCCGTACTACCGGGCCCTGCTCCGGCCTGCCACCGAATTTCGCGACGGGGGCGCCCGTACCCGTCCCCACCGCGCCGGTGGGGACGGGACTGCGCTGTCGTGCCACGGTCAGGAGTTGTCGCGGGTCAGGAGTTGCGGAGGAACCGGTCCAGCACCCGGGTGCCGAATCGCAGCGCATCGACCGGAACCCGCTCGTCCACGCCGTGGAACAGAGCGGTGAAATCCAGATCGGCGGGCAGCTTCAACGGCGCGAAGCCGTAGCAGTTCATGCCGAGCCTGCTGAAGGACTTCGCGTCGGTACCGCCGGACATCATGTACGGGAGTGTCGTGGCTGCGGGGTCCTCGGCCGTCAGCGAAGCGGTCATCGTGTCGACCAGGCGCCCTTCGAACCGCGTTTCCACCGGCGGCAGCCCGACCCACTCCCGTTCCACATCGGGGCCGAGCAGTTCGGCGAGTTCGCGATCGAACGCCTCTTCCCTGCCCGGCAGGATGCGGCAGTCGACCGCTGCCTCGGCGACCGACGGGATGACGTTGTGCTTGTAGCCGGCCGTGAGCATCGTCGGGTTGGCGGTGTCCCGGAGCGTCGCACCGACGATCCGGGACAGGTTGCCTAGCTTGGCGACCGACCCGTCGAGGTCGTCCGCCGGGAAGTCCCAGCCCGTGAGTTCGGTGACACCGTCCAGGAACTCCTGGACCGAGTCGTTCATGACCAGTGGAAACTGGTGTTGGCCGAGCTTGGACACGGCGGTGGCGAGCTTGGTGACCGCGTTGTCGCCGTGCACCATCGAGCCGTGCCCCGCGCGGGCGCGCACCCGCAGGTTCAGCCAGCGGATGCCCTTCTCGGCGGTCTGCACCAGGTAGGTGCGCACGCCGTCCTTGAGCGTGACCGAGTAGCCGCCGACCTCGCTGATGGCCTCGGTGCAACCCTCGAACAATTCCGGGCGGTGATCGGCCAGCCACTGCGCACCCTGCAGACTGCCCGCTTCCTCGTCCGCCAGGAATGCGAACACGATGTCGCGCGGGGGAGTGATGCCGTCGCGCTTGAACCGGCGCGCCACGGCCAGGCTCATCGCGAGCATGTCCTTCATGTCGACCGCGCCGCGCCCCCACACGTAGCCGTCCTGGATCGCCCCCGAGAACGGGTGCACCGACCACTCGGACGGGTCGGCAGGCACCACGTCGAGGTGACCGTGGACCAGCAGACCACCCCGTGAGGGGTCCGCACCGGGCAGCCGTGCGATCACGTTGGCCCGTCCGGGCCGGTCCCCGGATTCGACGTAGGTCGTCTCATAGCCCACCTCGGTGAGCTTCTCCGCGACGTACTCGGCGGCCACCCGCTCACCGACCAGCGTGGCCGGGTCCCCGGTGTTGGTCGTGTCGATGCGGATCAAGTCGCTGGCGAGGCCGGCCACCTCGTCCTCGGCGCGTTGCAGGCCCGGATCACCGTCGGATGCTGGATCGATGTGCTCACTCACCAGCCTTTTCTATCACTCCGACCCCAAAGAGGGGGGTGGGTTCATGGCCCGTTTGACCATGGGCTAATCTATTAACACAACAGAGCGGGGCCGACCGGGGGGAAACAGACCGGGCCGGTTCCGAGACGTCGGAGTGGCGGAATGGCAGACGCGCTAGCTTGAGGTGCTAGTGCCCTACTAATGGGCGTGGGGGTTCAAGTCCCCCCTCCGACACGCACGCTAACCACACGCGGTGAGATCGTAGCTTCTACGGCTCGCGCGTGTGGTTCGTACTTTAAGCGGAGTTGCAGGCTGTCGTAGAGCTGGTTCAGGCTCTCCGACTTGCCGTCCGCGAGGGCAGCCCTCACGCCACCGAGCGAATCGATCATGGCGTAGATCTCCCCGTCTTTCAGCATCCGCGCCTCGGGCGTCCCGTCGAGCTCTGCTTGCGCGGCAGACCGTTCGGCTTGTGCCGTGTTGATCGCGTCGACTAGCGCCGCCGGATCGGCTCCCGCTTCGACAGCGGCTTACAGCCGGTGCAGCCGCGTAGTGGCGTCGGTCAGCTTCTTCTTCAACGCGTCCTTCGGGCCTGTCCGGTTGCCGGGCTCGGTCTGAGAGCCAAGCAGTGCCAAAACGGTGCGATCGACGTTCGCCGGGGCGAACAGGTGTCCGATCCAGGTGTTGATCGGTTCCAGCACGGCGGCTTCTCGCAGATTCACCGTTCTCGGATGATCGGCCAGTGCTTCAGAGCCGGGTGCGAGTGAGCGTGCCAGGCACCGGTAGTAGGTCTCGTGCTTGCGGATCATCGCACCGTGCATCTTGCGACCGCAGAACCCGCAACGCGCCATTCCCCGCAGCAAGTACCGCCGCGTGCCCTTGTCGCGTGTGCGTTCGAGCTTCGCGATTCCGCGGTTGCCGCCCGCTGATCGAGACCGGCGGAGCAACTGGGCTTGCGTGAAATCTTCGACGGACACGATTTCCGGATGCGCCGGAGTGCGTGAGCGCACGATGCGATCCGGACTGGATCGGCGGAAGCGGGTCACGTGTCCCGCGGCGACGTCATCCGGGTTGAGAAGGGTTTCGTGCTTGGTCCAGCGGCCGAAGATCGCGTAGCCGGTGTAGCGGGGATTTTCGAGGATCGCGCGCACGGTGCTGGCCTGCCAGCCGTCGGCGAGCCGGTGCCGGTTCTGGTCAGGCCGCTTCGCCGAGGGGCAAGGAATGCCGTCCCGGTTGAGTCCGTTGGCGATTGCCCGATCGCCCATGTCGTTGAGGTAGTCGCGGAAGATGCGCCGGACGACGTCGGCTGCGTACTCGTCGACCGTGAGCACCTTCAGCCGGTATCCCTCGGCCGCCTTACGCGGGTTGGGGTGCGGTCCGCCATCGGCCACCGTGTAGCCGTAGGGGGCTCGGCCGCCCTGGTGGCGTCCCTCGTTGAGGACCTGGGCATCCATTGCAGCCCGAACCCGTGCTTGGAGGTGCTGGCGCTCGGACTCGCTCATGCCGCCGAGCACGCTCATGAGCATCTTGTGCGAAGGGTTGCGGGTGTCGAACTTGCCGCCCAACTCCGGCACCCAGAGATCCACCCCGTAGGCACCGATCTTCGGGGCGATCAACGAGAACTGGTTGCCGAACCAGCACCGGGTCCCTTCTCCGACCACTACGGCGTTCCAAGTCCGGTTCGGGTCCTTCAGCGCGGCGAGGAGCTGGGAGGCGGCTTCGCGGCGCTCCCACGGCACGGACCGCGATTGGCCCACGTCGAAGTACTCGGCGGCGACGACTCCGCCCAAGGGCTCAACGAACTTCTGAGCGTTGCCGAGCTGCCAGCCGTGCGAGGTCTCCGGGTCCTGGTTGTCCTCGGTAGAGCACCGTCCGTAGAACGCCACCGGACCGATCCCGTCATCGACGACTTCGGAGCCCTCGACGCCAAGCAGTTCGTCCAGCACCGCCAACGGATGCGAGCCGATTTCATCAGTCAAGCTGTTCACCTCCCTTGGCCCCGTCCGGGGCCTCCACGTCCGTCAGTTCAACCAGTATGGCAAGTAGAGCGCGGCAGGTCTGCGGGGTGAGCTCCGGAAGTTCTGTCGGGAAGTGGACGGTGATGCCATCGCTGCTGTCGTCTGCGCTGGTCACGTCTCCTCGGCCTCCGCATCCTCATCTGAGCCGATTTCATCAGCCGCGAAGCGCTGGACGGCCGCGCGTATCTCGGCGGTGAAGTAGCCGCGAACCCGCCTGGTCTCGCCGTCGTCGGTGGGAATCCGGTTGCGGGTGGGGTGGCAGCCGAGGTCGCCCATCTGCTGAGCGAAGATGCCGGGCACCACGTCAAGCGCGGCTGTCAGTTCTCCGGACGGCACGAAGTCCCGTTCGTCGAGTTCCGAGCCGAGGTAGAGGCATACGGACGCCAGCGGTTCGGGCAGGTTCTCCGGAATCGGCGCGCGAGCGGTCCCCGCACCGAGTGCCTTCACCACTGCGGTCTCATCGATCGCCCGGTGGGCGTCGTCGCCATTGGCATGTCCGGTGAGCGTCCCCGCGGCTTCCCGCAATGCTCGGCCGCGCTGGCAGATGTTCCGCCACTCGGCGTTGAGCATGTAGTAGGTCCGCACGATCAGCGCCAACGTCTCCTCGCCCGCATCGGTGTCGCCATCCGGGCGGAGGATGCCCACTCCCTTGTGATGGGTGAGCAGCGTCGAGGCGTCGAACCCTCGGGTGTTCATCTGCTCGCCGAGCACGATGTTGGAGTCCCGCCAGTCCATCACCCGCAACGCGAACCGCGATCCGAGCACTGCCCGTAGACGGGACGGGATCGTGTTCGAGTCCGGGCGCTGGGTGGCCAGGATGACCACCATGCCGACCGCCGGCCCTTACGCGCGAGGTAGGTCAGCAGGTCCGCGATGTACCCGCCAAGCGTTGTCTTCCGTCCGCCCACCGTCCTCGCGCTCCGGATTCTCCAGGAACACCTGAACCTCATCCATGATCACAGAAGTGAGCGGCATCCCGAGTGACGAATCCCTAGATATGGCGGGGGTAATCTCCGACTCCGGGCAGACATCGTCGTCCAACTTGGACATACGGGAGTAGCGGCTCTGCACCTCGGCGACCAACTCGACGAGGTGATCCCGAACAGCCGTGGCGTGCTCGATCTCGTCGCCGCAGACGAACCGGGGCGCCACAGCCTCCGCAGCCTCCCAATCCTTCCCACCCTTCCCGTCGAAGACATAGAGTCGGGTGTGCGGATCGAGGACCAGTCCGGCCGCCGGAACCCGAACCGCCGAAGTTTTGCCCTGTCGAGGGATCGCGCCGACGAGCAGCGAGGTCCACACCAACGGCAGGTCGACCTTCCGGTTCCGCGCGTCCACTCCGAACGGGATCGGTCGCCAGGCGTCCCACCACTCCGCTTCGAGCAGCGGGAACCGGACCGGCGGACCGGCGTACGGGTCTTCGTCGGCCACCCACAGGAAGACCCGCCCGGCGTGCCCACCGCGACCGCGTACTCGCTCGACGACGAGCTGAACCTCGTCGACCGCCAACGCGGAGGCGAGTGCTTCCCGGTTCTTCACCACGTCGGCCGCCTTGCGGGTGGCCGGGAGGTCCACTGTGATCGCCCATCCAGCACAACCGGTCCACCTGCGACCGGGTCCGCTCGATCGTTTCGACTTCGGGTGAGGCGGGCGGCCCGTGCCGCCCGCTCTCGACTTCCCGCCGGTTCATCGTCGGCCGCCCTTCCGGCGCGGCGTCTCCACGGTGACGGTCAACGCCTTGGTCACGGTGTAGGCGGCGAACAACGCGGGGACCGCGAGCACCGTCCAGAGCAGCGCCCGGTTCTCGGCGTGGCTGATCACGATCCACTGCACGCCGACGATCACCGCCGCGCCGAGCAGCACGCGGCTGGCGAGCGACATCATCCGCGTGCCGACCTGCGCAGCGTCGTGCGCTTTCCGAGCGGCCCGCGCGCTCGCCCGGCGCAGCGCGACCAGGGCGACGAGCACGGCGACACCGATCAGGATCTCTACCGGGGTGAGTTGGGGCATCATGGTCAGTCACCTCCCTCGGCGCGTTCACCGCGCTGTAGCCAATGCATGAGCAGGTCGCGCCGGTCGTCCTCGGGCAGTGCGCCGAAGACACCAACGGTGTTCTCGCCAGCGGTGCGGAGTTCCAGTTCCAGGCACTCGTCCTGAACCGGGCAGCCCTCGCAGAGCCGGGCGGCAAACTCTCGATCCGAGAGCGGTTCTTCGGGCGGCTCGTCGTGCGGGTCGCTGGTCATGCAGCTGCCGTCGCGACCGACGATCTCGGCGAGTGAGGTGGTCGGCACCCAGCGCAGCCGGTCCAGCCGCCACGCGATCCCGATCAGCCGAAGGTCGTTGAACGGTGTGCTCATCGGCCACCCCCGGAACTGATCTCGGTGGGCTCGCCGAGTAGCCGTGTGAGCGCGCTGGCCGGAATTGCGAGCCGACCCCGCCGCAAGACGGCGCGAAGGTGCCCGACGCGAACGGCGCGGGAGACGGTCGCCGTCTCGACGCCGAGGATCGAAGCGGCTTGCCGAACCGTGTAGAAGGACGAACGGTCGGCGGGACGAATAGCAGATCGCATCAAAAATCCCCTTGGATTAATGATTTCATCAGTATGTTGATGAAATCAGCGCATGAATGGACGTGTTCGTTCGCCGCTCCGCGAAAAGCGCGGTGTCACGGGTGGAAGGAAGAGCGAGAACGGTTAACCTCGGCGCCGAGGCGGAGCGCGGAGGAATAGGTGTCGGAAGATTGGGCGTCAGTCGCCAAGGCCATAAACGAGCGCGTCAACGCGCTCGGATGGCGCCAACGGGAACTCGCGGACCGATCGCGCGTCTCGCAGGCGATCGTCAGGGAGATCCAGCACCACACGGTGGAGCGCCGGCGGAGCGCGCGAACGCTGGAGTCCCTGTCCACCACCCTCGGGTGGCATCCGCAGCACCTGGACGCCGTGCTGAGCGGGCGCACACCACCTGAGCAGTCCGAAGACACCGGCCGTGGCGACTCGTTGGCGTCCAGGTTGGACGCCGTCGAAGACCGCCTGGCCGAGATCACCGAGCGCCTGGACGACTTGAAGACCGACCTGAGAACGGTGGCCGAGAATGTCCGTCCGAACCGGTAGCGGCGAATTCGTCGCCGTGGTGTTTTCCATGCCATTGATTTCATCTGGAATCGTCGTCGATCCCCATGCGGATTCGACGCACTTCCATTGCATAAGCAGTGCGGAACCGGTGCACAACGGCTTTGCGAGGCGCTGACTGATGGACTTGACCATCGGTTGGACGGGTGAAACGGCGTGCGCGTTACAGGCGGCGTTAAGGCTCAGCAATGAGGGATTCGCCGAACACCTCGGAATCGGTGTGCGCACGGTGGCCGGGTGGCATCAGAAACCGGACCTACGTCCGAAATCCGAGATGCAACAGCTCCTCGACACCGTGTTGGAGCAGGCTTCGGCTCAGGTAAAGGACCGCTTCACCGCGCTCACCGCGAACTCGCCGGATGCGGGCGCGGCAGACAACGATCCGGCGACCGTCGACGCCGAACACCGGTTGAGCGCCGACCGCAACATCGGTGCGGCGCTGGACTGGATCGACGATCGGACAGGCTGGGAGCCCGGCACCGCACGCCGGAAGACCGCTGCTCGGCTGGTCCAGCTCGACGCGCGCTCGTTGGAGGACCGCGGAAAGAAGCGCGGGCGCGTGAATCAGCGCGACATCGCGCAGGCACTCGCCGAGTACTACCGGGATCGCCCGGACCCGCACGGCCTCTACAGCGCGCGGTACGGCGACCACGAGTCGGCGACGAGCATCCTCACCAGCCCGGATTGGCTCGATCTGAACGCGCCTCTCATCGCATCCCACGACCGGCTTCGCGCCTCGACTGCGGCTGACGCCGAACTGTCGTTGGACGAGGAAGCCGCCTCGCGCGCCGTCGACCGGGTGGCGGAGACACTGACGCTCGGGATCCGCATGGTCGACATGCCGCTGTACCGGCTACTCGGCGTCGACTTCGAGGGTGGCCGGGTCGGCGGGTCACTCGGGATGACGCGGTTCGTCGAGTACGCGCTGACGATGGACCTGCTCGAAGCCGAGCTGGTCGACACGCTGACCACGGGCCGAACACCGGCACCGGGCTCGCTGCCGCTGCGAGACCGCCACCTGCCCGACGTGGCATCGGTGCTCGACATGTCCGGGCGGCTTTGCTCCGGCGGCACGCTGGCCTTGTGCGCCTTCGCACGCCCGGCGAGCCCACTCCGCGGTGAAGCCGACTACCTGTTGCTCGTTCAGGAGCGTTCGGGCCACGTCGTGAACGCCTCCCGACGCCTGGCCGTCACCCCGAAGGGCTTCCACCAGCCGTTGACCGACGTACGTGCCGACGCGCAGGTCGGCGCGACGCTCCGGCGTGAGATGGAAGAAGAGCTGTTCGGCCGCGACGAGATCGACAACACCGTCGGCGACCAGCGCAAGGCCGACCCGATGCACCCGAGTCGACTCTCCGAACCGATGCGCTGGCTACTCGACGAACCGGGCCGACTGCGGACGGAGTGCACCGGTTTCGGCCTGAACCTGGTCAGCGGGAACTTCGAGTTCGCCGGGCTGATCGTTGTCGAAGACGAGGAGTTCTGGAGCCGCTTCGGCGGGCAGATCGAGGCCAACTGGGAGACGGCGAACCTACGGCAGTACTCCAGCCTCGACGGCGAAGCGCTGGCCGATCTGGTGCGCGATGTAGCGTGGAGCAACGAAGGATTGTTCGCGCTGCTGCAAGGACTTCGGCGGCTCGCGGACCTCGGCGGCGAGCGAGTAGACCTGCCGGACATCGGAGGGAGCTTCAGTAGTGGGCGACAACTGGTACAGCGGGAACGCCGCCGAAGACGGCAAGGAAACCCGCGGCTGGCTGCTCGGCCACTTCAGGCCCGAAAACGACGTACGGCACTCGACCGATGCCGAAGTGAAGTGGGGCATCCACGAGCCCGGCGAGGAGCGTACGGAGTGGGCATCCGACGCCGACCGCACGACGATGCTCCTTCTCGTCCAGGGGCGCTTCCGGCTCGATCTCGCGGAAACCAGCATCACGCTTGAGCACCAGGGCGACTACGCAGTTTGGGGTCCGGGACACGAGCACAAGTGGGAAGCGCTGACTGACGCGGTGGTGATCACCGTCCGCTGGCCGACGTCGTGAACTCGGCGTCCACTGTGGGCAGGTCAAGGCGCGGATCATCACTCTCGCCGAGCCTGCGAATTCCCTGAAGTAGCGCGAAAAGACCTTCGTTGCTCCACGCTTCGTCAGCGATCAGTTGGTTCAACAGCTCACGGTCCAGTGTGGAGCAGAGCCGCAGCCCGGACGCCTCCCAGTTCGCCTCAATGTCGCCGCCGTACCGCTTCCAGAACTCCTCGTCGTCGATGACGACGAGACTCGCGAACTCGTAGTTCCCGCTCACCAAGTTGAACCCGAACGCGGTGCACTCCCTCCGCAGCCGACAGGGCTCGTCAAGCAGCCAGCGCATCGGCTCCGAGAGCCGACTCCGGTGCATCGGAGCGGCCACGCGCGGCTCTCCAGCCGTGCCATCGACCTCGGCCCGGCCGAACAGCTCCTCTTCGAGCTCTCGAAGTAACGTCGAACCAATCCGCGCTTCCGCGCGAGCTTCCTTCAACGGCTGGTGGAACCCCTTCGGGATCACGGCAAGCTGTCCGGTCGCGTTGAGCACGTTCCCCGAGCGCTCCTGAACGAGAAGCGCGAAGTCCGCCGGCCCTCGGTACGGGTCGGCTGGTCGCGCGACCGCGCAGAGCGCCAACACCCCGCCGATACACTCCTCGCGCCGAGGTCGAGTACTGCGGACAAGTCAGGCAAGTATTCGCCCCGTAGCGGCAACTCACCGGGCCGAATCGGCTGCCCTTGGCTGATCGCGTCGAGTAGTTCGCCTTCGAGGAGATCAGAGGTGAGCGCGTACTCAGCGAAGGATGCGAGGCCGAGTGAGCCGTTCACCGTGTCGCCGGTGAGGTCGACATCGTGGAGTCGGTAGAGCGGCGCGTTGGTCATTCGCACGCCGAGCGCCGTGGCTTCGGCGAGACGGTGGATCGCCTTCCGGCTGTCGACGGGACTCGTCGATGAGCCGGGCGCCTGATCCACTAACGCCAAAATGTCGTGTTTCGGCGTGAGCGGGATTCCGAGGCCGGTCCAGTCTGGTCGCGTGAGAAGACTGGTGCCGATCTCGCGGGCGTCGACGCACACGCGGTGGACCGAGTATCCGTTGGTGACGGCCTGCCCGTAGTACTCGGCGAGCGCTTCGGCGACTGCCGTCCGCCCGACCCGAGAACGACGAGCGTTCCGGTCGAGTAGGTCGCCCGCACTCACCCGCGACAGACGGGACCGAACCTTCCGCTTCGCGGTCCCGACGGCCCACCCGGCGTGCTGATCGAGCCAGGCGAAGGCAGAGACCAAGTCACCGGCCATCTCGGCCCCGGTCGCGGAAGCTTCACTCACCGCCGCCGTGTTCATCTCCGCTTGCGTTCGCAGAGAAGCGCTCGATCGGTCTTCGTTGCGGTGTCCCGCTGAAGGAACGTCCGAAGGAACCTCGTGTGGATCGGGCTCGCCGAGCAGCGTCTCAACGCTGTCGCCGAAGATCCGCTCCAACAGCCGAGCCGTCGCTGGCCGCACCCGCCCCAGCGGCTTCCCATGAGCCCCACGCCCGGCGACGAGTCGTTGCAAGTGCCGGACCCCGAGCGTGCCCTCCTCGCCGTTCTCGCGCGCAAACGCCTCCGCGTACTCGGCGAACTCCTCCAGCGTCTGCCGCCGCTCACGTATCCGCTGTTCGAGCACCGTCCGGTAGCTCCACACCGCCGATCCCCTCCCCGAAGAGGCCGCCTCGTGTCGTCCGCAAGTCGCCCCGAAGTCGTTCCGCCACGATTTCGGCGGCAACAAGCTGATTTCAGTCTGACACGGACCGAACACCCACGGTCCATTGAGTCGTCCGGCGTCGAGCGCTCCGCCTCTCTTGCGCCGCCGCCGGACCACCGCGGGCGGAGCCGGCAAACTCCCGATCCCCGGTTCCGCCCGCGGCCCAACTTCACCAAGGAGCAGCCGCGTGTCCGACACGATCCAGTGGTTCCAGTACAAACCCGGCCTCGTCGGCGAAACCCAACGCGTCACCCACTGCACCCGCCACACCATCGAAGACCGGATCCGCTCTTGGTGCCGCCGCGAATTCGACGTCGCCTCCGTTGAGGAGGCAGCAGAGCCCGGCGCGGAGTCAGGTCCCGACCAAGTCGTGCCCTGCGGACCTTGCATCCCATGCCTTCTGCTCGCCACCGCTGCAACCGAGCACTCCCCGGCCCAGTTACCCACCCGCGCCGCGCTCGCAGACGAGCATCCATAACCAGCCATGCGCTGCCGATACGCCTGGATGACCAGCGTGCGCGAATCCCGCTGGCACCTAGTCCCGATGTCACGCAGCGGGCCGACCCCCGCCGCCGTATGCGGGCACCGCCTGCGCACCCCCGTTCACCGGCGGCTGGCCGAGACACCACCTCTCGGAACCGGACGGCTGGCGCGCACGCTCTGCGACGCCTGTCAGCACACGGCCTGTTCGGAGGCCAGCGCGACCACGCGCGTGGCACCCGCGAAATGGCCGGGACGCCGTCCCTGTCCCGGCAACGGTGTCTCGCCACAAGCCGCTGACGGCATCCACGGGACAGCAAGGACGGGCAGCACGCGCTGTCCCAAACCTCAAAACAGCAGTTCAGCGACATGAGTCCGCTGTCCCAGGTTTTGAAGCCAGAGCTGTTCGCGGGACACGACCGGGACGGACGAAAGACACCCCAAAGAGCGCAGAAGCCGGGACCGTCGGCTCTCTCGGCAACACGCACCGGCACAGGCGTCGAAGCCTCACACATCCGACGGAAAGGGAGCAGAGCCGTGGACGAGATCGACGAAGAGCAGTCAGCGATCGTTGGCCCCCCGATCCTGTTCAGGGTCCAGACGGACTCCGTTGCAACCGGTATCGGCAACGAAACGACCGAGACAACCGACGGCTTAAGGGCCGACTCGGCTCAGACGCGTCAGAACGCTCGACGTCGCAGATGTGTCTAACAGCGCCCACCGGCGGTGATTGATCCAATCGGATTATCTCGCAGGCCCGCCGCCCACACTAGACATCTCATTGAATAAAGGTCCCCCGAGCATCTGCTTAGACTCGTTAAGATTTACAAATTTGTAGTTATTGCGAACTAGAAGGGTGTTCGAAACCTGGTAAAGATAATCGTAACGCCCTTCTAGCGGTTACAGTCATCTATACTTGAGATGTATCTAAGTATAGATGGACAGCTCGTTCTCTTGCTTCGTTAAGGTGTCCATCGTGGAGGTTTTGCCCTGTCAAGAGCTCTGTGCAGAGCACTCGCCACTGACAGCCATTCGATTATCTCGTCCGAGTTAAAGTGGGGGTCTGAAGGCCTGTGTGCGCGCGGATTTCTCGCCGCCTGATACAAAGCCATGCCCAGATGCATGTAACCTTCTTGTTCGCTTACATCTGATTGAGTGGCGCCATCATTAACGGCGACTACTCCCTTTTTATTGAGCGTGGTCCCCACCAAGGATGCGCCATCATCATCTAATCCGCTGAGCTGACGCAGACGGGCGCCCACGCTCTTGCAGGCTTCCTCGACAGCCTCATCGCCGTGACCACTCGACAGCCGACTCAGCGCACCCGACTTGATAGCAGGATGAAGATGTTGCAGGCGCGACTCTATCCTGTTCGGCCCAGTAGAGTTACTTCGCGTAATTTCGGGAGAATCAAGCGCCTGAAGAATGAAAGACTGAAGGCCGCGTACAAGTTGCTCGCAGGTTCGCTTCACAGGCCCGGATGCGTAAACCCACGACATCTCTTTCTGGCTTTTTGCCAGCGAAACCGATACATACCTGTCGGCGTCGTCACTGTCACGCTCAGAGCGCGTGATGTCTACTTCAGTGACATCTCTGCGATCTTCTCCTAGTTCAATTTTCGCATCAAGTAAAGAATCGTAGTTTCCATAGAGGTCCCGCTTTCCCTGTACGCTGATATTAGTTTCCGCGTCAGGCCACTGATCCGTAACCCTTTCCAGTTCCTGGATAATCTTCTCCATCAGATCCCAATTTTGATGATGGCCATGCGGGACCGATGCATTAGCGGTGAACTCTCTCGCTGCCATATTTTTGACCACCTACCACTTGCTGAGAATCAGGATAACTCGCCACGCCATGCGTGTCGATCATAGCTGACGACTTGGAGCGAGTATCGACAACCACAGGATGGGCAACCTTCAAGCATCAACCTCGTGGAATGGCTGCTTCCGATGGCATGGACACTGAATCCCGCAACCGTCGCTCTGCACGATTGCCTCACCAAAGACCTCCCGGGGGGCGCCAGCAGTTGCCGGTGAGCCGCTGGTGGCACCTTCTGAACGGCTTGGGGCAGTGGTTGGGGATACGGGATCGCAGACCCATGGATGTCGAGTGTTCCTCGCAACCCACGGCGAATACCTAGTTTGTGGGATGCACCGTGGCGCCGAGCACAAATCCTGCATCCAGGGACCCTCCGGGTGATCACGAAGCGGTAACGCGGCGTTACGCTGACTTGGAGTGCTGCGAAGGTGGGGGTGTACACCCGAGGCGACGTGGCACGGTAGGCACTCGCAAGATCAAGAAGGGGGCGCACGAGTGCAGTCAGGTCGCTGGGTCGAGGTGAGCCCGTCGCAGTTCACCCACGAGGCCGAAGGCTTGCGTTTGGCGAAGGAGTTACTGCCGGACGTTGAGCCGTTCCGTGCCTGGTCGAACTTCGAGTTTCGTGACACGCACGGCCGGTGGCACGAGGTCGATCTTCTGGTGCTGGGCCGCGACACGCTGCATCTCGTCGAGCTGAAGTACTACAGCGGCCGGTTGCGCGGTGATGACCACCGGTGGCTGCGTGACGGCCACCCAGCAGAGGACTCGCCGCTGAAGCTGGCACGCCGCAAGGCCCAGTACTTCGCCAGCTTGCTCAAGGCCAGGCTGCAGGAACATTTGCGCGAGCGGGGGGTGCACAACGTCGACGTGCGCGACTACGTGCCATTCGTTCAGGAGTCGGTATTCCTGCACCACCCGAACTTCACCTGCGAGTTGCCCAGCCATTCCCGCCAGGGCCTCTATGGCCTCGACGGCAACGAGCAGAGCTCGGGACTCGCACCGATCTCCGACCTTCTGCTGGCGCCGGCCAAGCACAAGCCGATTTCGAAGAACAACTCGGGGATCCTGAGCGGGTTGATGGAGAAGATCGGGCTGGTGCAGCGACGTCAGCGGGAGGTCGGTTCGTGGGTCATCGACGACGAGCCGCTGGGCGATGGCGACGGATGGCAGGACTGGCCAGCGTTCCACCGGGTCGCAACCACCGACCGGTACCGCATCCGGTTCTACATCCCCAAACCCGGCAGCAGCTCTGCTGACGAGCGGCAGTTGCAGCGCCGGATCGAGCACGAGCACCGGCTGCTGTCCCGGCTGCACCACGACAGCCTGCTGGTCCCGCGCGACATCATCAAAGACGAGCTCGGTGTCGGCCTGGTTTACGAGGATGACCAGCGCCTGACCCGGCTGGACCTGTGGTTCGCCGACCGGGGCGAGGGTCTGGCTTTGGATCAGCAGCTCGAGATCATCCGCGAGGTTGCCGAAGCGCTGAACTATGCGCACCGCCACCGGGTGGTGCATCGGGGGCTGACGCCGTCCGCGGTGTCGTTGCGGGAGCGCAGCGGTGGCGGTATCTCGATCGCGGTGGCGAACTGGGAGGCGGCGGGCAGTGTCTCTTCGCCCAACCACACCAGTCTGAGCAACACCGGGTTGTCTGATGCCGAGTTGTCGGTGAGCCCGGTCGGGCCGGACCTCACCGACGAGGAGCAGCTTTTCGAGGCACCCGAGGGCCGGTGGGCTCCCGATGCCGACCGCATCCGCCTCGATGTGTTCGCGCTGGGCACGCTCGCGTTCTACATCCTCACGAACCAGACGCTGCCCGCGCAGGATCGGGGCACGCTGGTCGATCGGCTGCGTCGCGACTCGGGGCTCGACCTGTCGGCGGAGGTGCCGCAGATCCCATCTGCCTTGCGCTCGCTGGTGCTCACTGCCACAGCCCCCCGGCCGTCGGAGCGCACGCCGACGGTGGCGGTGTTCCTGGAGCGGTTGGAAGAGGCGACGGCTTCCTCTGCGACGCCGACCGTGGTCGAGGAAGATCCGCTGGACGCTCGCCCCGGCACGGAGTTGGCGGGCACGTTCACCTACCTGCGCAAGCTCGGTTCCGGATCGACGGCGGTCGGCATCCTGGCCCGCGACGCGAGCGCGGGAGACGCGATTCGGGTGCTCAAGGTCGCCAAGGACGATGCGGCGGCTGAGCGGCTGGCTGCCGAGGCACAAGTGCTGGGCAAGCTCAACCACGAGCGCATCACCCAGCTCAACTACCTGACGAACATCGGCAACAGGACTGCGCTGGTGCTGCAGCATGCCGGTGATTCGACACTGGCCGATGAGCTGGCCACCAAGCGCGGGCGGCTGTCCCTCGACCTCCTGGAGAGGTGGGGGACCGACCTGCTCGATGCGCTGGTGGAGCTGGATCGCGCCGGCATCAACCACCGCGACATCAAGCCCTCCAACCTCGGTGTGCGCAAGGTCGGTAAGACCGAGACCCGCCTAACCCTGTTCGACTTCTCGATGGCCGGCACCGAGAGCCGCGCGCTGAGCGCGGGCACCCCGCCGTATCTGGACCCGTTCCTCGGGCAGAAGGAACGGACCAGTTACGACAGTGCAGCCGAGCGTTACGGCGCGGCCGTTGTCCTGTACGAGATGGCGGCGGGCAAGCTACCGCAGTACGGCCCCGATCCGGAGGCGAACCCGGCCAGCGTCTCCGACGACATCACGGTCGATGGTGCGGCTTTCGATCCGGCGGTGGCCGATGATCTCGAGGCGTTCTTCCGGAGTGCGCTGGCCCGTGAGGTTGCCGGGCGTCCGGATACGGCTGAGGACATGCGTCAGGCGTGGAAGTCCGTCTTTAGCGGGCTCGGGCGCTACAGCGCCGACACGGACGAGAAGGTGGCCACGGCCACGGTCGAGAGCACCCTGGCTGAGGCGGGCCTGTCCGCGCGGGCGATCTCCGCACTGGAGCCGGCGAGCGTGGGCACGGTCGCGGATCTGTTGTCGCTGGACTCGGTGCAGCTTAACCGGTTGTTGGCCAAGGAGATCAAGTCGACCACCGAGGAGATCCGCAAGCGCGTCAAGGCGTGGCGCAAGGAGTTCGGCCCGCAATTGACCGGGCGGCGCCGCCGCGAGGCCGAGCCGACGAACCTCGCCGATCCGCTCGCGGCCGCACAGTTGCTGGCCACGACAGCGAAGTATCCGCGTGCGACGAGCCGGGAGAAGGCGGCGCGGCTCGTCCTGGGGCTGGATGAGGGTCTCGATGCGTTCGCCGCTCAGCACGAGCTGGCCAAGGCGGTCGGCAAGTCAGGCCCGCGCGGTCACCAGCTCATCAAGGAGCTGCAGGACACGTGGTCCAAACAGGACGCACCGCGCAGGTTGCTGGATCAACTGGTCGCGCTGCTCAGCCGCACGTTGAACTCGCTCGGCGGGGTCGCCACCGTGCAGACCTTGACCAGCGAGATCCTCGCCGCCTTGCCGGAACTGCCTCGGGAGTCGGTGGAGCAGGGTGAGCGGGTGGCGGCCGGGCTGCTGCGGCTGGCGCTGGACCGCTACAACGAGCATGAGCTGGCCGAGAACGAGGAGCGGCTGGCCAAGCGGCGCCACGACGGTCGGCTGGCGCTGCTGGCCAGGGAGCCGGTGCTGCTGGATGCTGCGGAGGCTGCAGCCCAGCGGGCCAGTGATCTGGTCACGCAGGCAGGCACGGCTGGGGAGTCTCTGGTGACGCAGCAGCGGGCTGCCCGGGAGCTGCGGACGAAGTTCGTGCGTGCTTTCGCCGCCGGTTCGACCGATGCGGAGGCGAATCCGCCTGCTATGACGGATCTGCGTCTGGTGCGGCTGGCGGCGCAGGCTTCTCGGGACACCGCGTTGTCAGCGCGGGGTGAGCTGCATGCGCGCGGTCTGACTGCCTCCACGGCGGTCCGGTTGGCGCTGGCCGGGCTCGCCGAGGCGGCGGTGCTCGCCCCGGAGGAGTTGACCGCGCGGGTGCGGGCAAGGTTCCCGCAGCTGGCTCCGCTTCCGTCGCGCCCGGAGCTGGATGCGGTTGTGGAGCGTTCGGGGGTGGGGCTGCGTTTCGAGGACGGTGCTTACCGGGCCCCGCACACCGCGCGGTCGGCCACCACGGGTCTGCCGTCCCGGGTGGCGAGCACGGTGCCGGAGCGCACCGAGGCCGCTCTCGGTCGGGGTGACTACTTGGGCTCGACGCTGTCCGGCAGCCTCTCGGCGCGCTCGTTCCTGGCGTTGGGGGTCGTGGTGCGCCGCTCCGATGAGTCCGATCGCGCCGCCCGCGCGTTGGAGCTGTGGTATGGCGGCACGGTGCTCGACGTGACCGGCCTGATCATCGACGAGATGCAGGCTGTCGCCGAGCAGTCGAAGCTGCCCTGGGAGTTGGTTCGCAGCGCCGATGCCGCTCAGCAGGGCAGCCGCGATGCGCAGGGCCTGCATGCGCTGGTGCAGCGCGTGCTGCCGACGATCGGCGAGCGCATCGACGCGGAGGTCTTCGAGGGTGATCGCGCGGGTGCCGGGCCGTTGATCCTGACCGAGCTGTCCCCGCTGGCGCGATACGGGCACCTGAACATGGTGGCGCGCTGGAGTGATCTTGCGGCGCGGCGTGCACGGGCGGTCTGGGCGGTCCTGCCGCAACTGTCCTGGATGTGCGGTGCGCTGGTGGACAGCAAGCCGCTGCAGTTGGGGTCGAACGGGCAGTTCGTGGAGCTGGATGCCGACTGGCTGGCGACGCAGGAAGCCGAAGCCGGCGCCGAGTCGAGCAGCGACGAGTCGAGCAGTGCTGGGTCAAACGATGCCGAGCCCAGTGCGGCGCAGCAGACAGAGACAGCGTAAACCGGGGCAGCTCAGTCACTGGTTCTGATCAAGACATGCGAAATAGAGTTTTTGTAATGAGGAGAGTGTGCGGTGGCTAAGGTGACCGGGCTGGTGGGCGAGCTGCGTAAGCAGGTCACCGAGCTGGAAAAGGATCTGCGCGCGCGGGTCGACGGCACTGACGAGTTCGCGAGGCAAGACGGGGTCGGCGAGCGCTGGCGCGCGGAGTACGAAGCCGCACTGAAGGCCGAGCGCACGGCCGCCTCCTGGCAGGCGTGGCGCGACGAGCGGGTCACGCAGTCCGCGGTCGCATGGGTGCTGCTGACCGTGTTCGCCCGGTTCTGCGAGGACAATGAGCTCGTCTCGAAGGTCTGGATCGCCGGGCCGACGCGGGCACGCCGCCAGGAAGCACTGGATGCTCGGCGCGCCTACTTCCAGACGAATCCCGAGCACAACGACCGGCACTGGCTCACCCGGATCGTCGAGCACTTCGCGCAGGTCGGTGCCACGGCGGGGCTGGTCGATGCGTACTCGCCGCTGCACCAGGTAGCGCCGTCCGGCGACGCGGCCCGGCGGCTGCTGGAGTTCTGGTGGGAGGCGAACTCCGAGGGTGAGTTGCTGCGGCGGTTCGGCCCGGAGGTGAACCCGGACCTGGACACGCGGTTCCTCGGTGATCTCTACCAGGACCTGTCCGAGTTCGCGCAGAAGACCTATGCGCTGTTACAGACCCCGGAGTTCGTCGAGGAGTTCATCCTCGATCAGACCTTCGAGCCCGCGCTGGCCGAGCGGCCGTTGGACGGCTTCACGGTCATCGACCCGACCTGCGGATCCGGGCACTTCCTGCTCGGTGCATTCGGCCGCCTGTTGGACCGCTGGTCCAAACACGCCCCGAACCTGGACTCGCGTGCTTTGGTGCAGAAGGCACTCGACGGCGTGCACGGTGTGGACATCAACCCGTTCGCCGTCGCCATCGCCCGCTTCCGGTTGCTCGTCGCGGCGCTCAAGGCTACTGGCGAACTATCATTGGAGAAGGCACCGGACTTCCGTACGAAGGTCGCCGCGGGGGATTCACTGTACTTCGGTGCTATTCAGCGAACCTTCGATGAGGTGTTACTCCGCACCGATGACGAGGCGGAGCCATTCTCGTTCGCGACAGAGGATGCCGCGTTGCTGACGCAGATTCTGGACACCAGGTACGACGTGGTCGTCGGCAACCCGCCTTACATCACCGTCAAGGACAAGGCACAGAACGCGACGTACCGCAAGTTGTATCACTACTGCAAGGGAACGTACGCGCTCACGGTGCCGTTCATGGAGCTGTTCTTCGACCTCGCACGGGGCGGTGACCGCCCGGGCTGGGTCGGGCAGATCACCTCGAATTCCTTCATGAAGCGCGAGTTCGGCGCGCCGCTGATCAAGAATTTCTTGGCAAATAAGGATCTGCGTGCGGTGATCGATACTTCGGGGGCCTACATCCCTGGCCACGGCACGCCCACCGTGATCATGGTGGGCCGGAATCAGTCTAAGCTGGACGAAACCGTGCGGGCCGTGCTCGGTGTTCGCGGCGAGCCAGGTCGTCCCGAAGATGCCGCCAAGGGAGTCGTGTGGAGCAGCATCGTCGGTCACATGAGCGAGCCAGGATTTGAGAACGATTGGGTAACTGTTACGGATTTGGACCGAAAGTTGCTTGCTCAGCACCCGTGGAGTTTGTCCGGCGGTGGAGCTGTTGAGTTGACTGGTAAGCTGAACAAGTTCGGGAAATCAAAACTTCAGCATAAAACTGATACGATCGGATTTATGGCAGTCACCAGGTTGGATGACGCATATTTTGTTGATCCGGCAACTGCGATCCGCATGTGCGACTCGGATTATTCTGTTCCTGTTGCTGGTGGCCAGAATGTCCGTGACTGGGGGGTAACCTGCGAGGTGCGAAGCTTTTTTCCTTATAGCTCAGATGGCACAGAAAGCGTTTTAGGCGAGACTCTAAGAAAACATCTGTGGCGTCATAAGCAAATGCTAAATGATAGACGGGCTCTTGGTGGCACACCTTTGGAGCGTGGCCTGCCGTGGTTTTCATTTTCGGATTTTCATCCTGATCGCTGGGACACTCGGGCGGGCATTTCTTTTCCTTTTGTGGCAACACATCAGCATTTTTCACGTGTGCCGCCCAAAACTCTGTTTATTCGCACGGCGCCGGTGATCAAGTTGCCGGAGGGGGCGACGGAGAACGAGCATCTGGAGTTGCTGGGGGTGCTGAACTCCTCGGTGGCCTGCTTCTGGCTTAAGCAGAACAGCTACCCGAAGGGTGGCGACCCGATGGGAGACGAGGGTGCACGTGTTAGCGGGTCGGCATGGAGCGATCGATACGAGTTCACAGGTACGACGCTGAAGGACTTCCCGCTGCCTGTAGATCTACCGCTCAGCCGTGCTCGTCAGCTTGACACGCTTGCCCAGGAACTCGTCCGGCACACTCCAGAGGCTGTTGCGGAGGTCGGCCCACCGACGCGGGAGGCACTCGACGTCGCGCATGTCGAGCACGAACGCATTCGGGCACAGATGATTGCCGTGCAGGAGGAGCTGGACTGGGAGGTCTACCGGCTCTACGACCTCATTGACGAGGACCTGACCTACTCCGGTGAGCTTCCCGGGTTGACGCTGGGGGAACGGGCCTTCGAGATCGTCCTGGCGCGCGCGATGCGAGACGGGGAAGACACAGCTTGGTTCGACCGCCACGGTTCCACGCCGATCACTGCTATCCCTACACACTGGCTGGATGATTACCGCGATCTAGTGCAGCGCAGGCTCGACGTGATCGAGAGCAACAAGAACATCCGGCTGCTGGAAAAGCCCGAGCACAAGCGGCGCTGGTCGATCGAGCCGTGGGGCAAGCGGATGCAGGCGGCGCTGAAGGATTGGCTGCTGGACAAGCTGGAGGACCAAGCGCTGTGGTTCGACCGGCAGGGCCGTCCGCGGCCGCGCAGCGTCGCGCAACTCGCTGACCAGGTCGGCCGCGACGAGGAGTTCGTCAGCGTGCTGGCGCTGTGGGCGGGACGTCCGGACGTCCCGGTGGCCACCAGCTTGCAGGAGCTGCTGGCCGATCAGGCCGTGCCGTTCCTGGCCGCCTACCGCTACAAGGAGTCCGGCCTGGACACGCGCGCGGCCTGGGAGGAGACCTGGCGACTGCAGCGCAAGGAGGACGCCGGGGAGGCGCTGGACAAACCGATCCCGGTGCCGCCGAAGTACAAGCCGGCCGACTTCGTCAAGCAGTCCTACTGGCAGCATCGCGGCAAGCTCGACGTGCCCAAGGAGCGGTTCATCCTGTACCCGGACGCGGGCCGGGAGACCGATGCGAGCCCACTGCTCGGTTGGGCGGGCTGGGACTATGCGCAGCGGGCGTTGGCGCTGGCGACCATCATGAACGAGCGTGAGCAGGAAGGCTTGTCCGACGAGCGGATGGTGCCGCTGGTGGCCGGGCTGGCCGAGGTGCAGCCGTGGGTGCAGCAGTGGCACGGCGAGATCGACCCGACCTACGGTGTGAGCCTGTCCGCCATCGTCGACGAAGAGCTGGCCTCTCGCAGGCAGCGCGTCGGCAAGACCATCGAAGAACTCGCGGCGTGGCGGCCGGAGGTACCGGCACGCGGGCGGCGCAAGGGCGCGGCGACGAAGGCGCAGACGAATCAAGGGGGCACAGCATGAGCGCGTTGCTGCGCGATGTCATCGGTATCCCGGAGCGAGCCGGCAGTGAGGACTACGTGCTGCGGCTCGCCGAGAGCACCGAAGCTTCGCACATCCAACAGACCCTGGCCGAGTACGTCGTCACGCCCTCGCTGGCCGAGAACTTCGACGACGCGCTCGCCCTGGTCGCCGACGCCCTGAGCAACGACAAGAGCCGCGGGGCGTTCCTGACCGGCTCGTTCGGTTCGGGTAAGAGCCACTTCATGGCCGTGCTGCACGCCCTGCTCGGCCACGAGCCGGTCGCGCGCAACGTGGCCGACCTGCAGCCGACGATCGCCAAACACGATCGGACGCTGCGCGACAAGAACCTCCTGCGACTGACCTACCACCTGCTGGGCGCGAACTCACTGGAAGAAGCCATCCTCGGCGGCTACCTGCAGCAGGTGGCCCAGTTTCACCCGGATGCGCCGGTGCCCGCGGTGCACACCAGCGACACGCTCCTCGTCGACGCGGAAAACACCCGCCAGCGGATGGGGGACGAGGCGTTCTTCGCGGGACTCAACGGTGGCGCGTCGGGCGATTCGGACGATCCGTGGTCCAGTTTATTGGGCAAGGGGACGTGGAGCGCCGAATCGTATGCGGCAGCCCGCGCGGCAGGACCGGACACCGAGCAGCGCCAGAGCCTCGTCACCGCGCTGACCCAGACCTACTTCCGGGCCTACACCCAGTTCGCCTCCTACGTCGATCTCGACACCGGACTCTCGGCGATCTCCCGGCATGCCAAGGCGCTCGGCTACGACGGGATCGTGCTGTTCCTCGACGAGCTGGTGCTGTGGCTGGCGTTTTCCGTGCGGGACAGCGAGTTCTTCCGCAAGGAAACGCAGAAGATCACCAAGCTGGTGGAATCGGCCGGTTCGGGCCGGGCCGTGCCGGTTGTCTCGTTCATCTCGCGCCAGATGGACCTGCGCAAGTGGTTCGCCGACGCGGGTGCCTCCGGTGCGGAGCAGGAAGCCCTGGACCGGGCGTTCCGGCACCAGGAAGGCCGGTTCAGCACCATCGAACTGGGCGATGACAACCTGCCGCAGGTGGCCCACCAGCGGCTGCTGCAACCCCTCGACGACCGGGCGGGGGACACGCTCAAGGACGCTTTCGACGGCCTGGAGCGCCGCCCCGAGGTGTGGGACGTGCTGCTGGACGGCGTCAACACCGACGAGCAGCACCGGGGTGCTTCGGAGGCCGAGTTCCGGCTGACCTACCCGTTCTCCCCGGCGCTGGTGTCCACGCTGCGCGCGCTGGCCAGCGTGATGCAACGCGAGCGCACCGCGCTGAAGGTCATGCAGCAGATGCTGGTGGACCGCCGCGACACGTTCACTGTGGATGATGTGATCCCGGTTGGGGATGCCTTCGACCACATCGTCAACGGCAAGCAGGCGTTGGACAATCACGCGGCCAACATGTTCCGGGCCGCCACTTCGCTGTACGAGGAGAAACTCAAACCGGTCCTGTTGCGGGAACACGGGGTCAGTCAGCAGCAGATCGAGCAAGACCCGTCATCGGTGCCGCAGGGTTTTCGCAGTCAGGAACGCCTCGCCAAAACGCTGCTGCTGTCGGCGGTCGCGTCCGGCGTTCCGGCGCTCAAGGAGCTGACGGCGTCGCGGCTGGCGTCGCTGAACCACGGGTCGATCCTCTCCCCGTTGCCGGGCAACGAGGCGCGGCTGGTGATGGCGGCGATCAACACGTGGAAGAAAGAAGTCCCCGAGATTCAGACGTCCGGGGAATCGAGCGACCCGGTCATCCGCGTCCAGTTGTCCGAAGTGGACTACGAGACGGTTATCGATCGCGTCAAGAGTGAGGACAACCCCGGCCGGCGCCGACAGATGGTCAAGAAGATCGTGCACGAGGCGCTCGGAGTCGACCCCAACACCAGCGACATCGGTGGCGCTGCCACCCGCACGGTGATCTGGAAGGGATCCCGCCGCGAGGTCGACGTGGTGTTCGGCAACGTGCGCGATGCGACCTGGCTGACCGACGAGCACTTCCAGGCCCGCCCCGGCACGTGGCGGTTCATCGTCGACTACCCCTTTGACGAAGAGGGTCACTCGGCCGCCGACGACATCGCCCGCCTCGACAAGATGCTGCAAGCCGGCAAGTACGCCAACACCGTGGTGTGGTTGCCGTACTTCCTCACCGCCGAGGTGCAGCGCGATCTCATCCGGCTGGTGAAACTGGACTGGCTGTTCACCGGCCCGGGCGAGCGCTGGCAGAACAATTCCGACCACCTCTCGGAAACCGACCGAGCGCAGGCGCGCGTCATCCTGGAAAACCAGCACGGGAGTTTGAAGGAACGCATCACGCGGGTGCTGCAGCAGGCCTACGGGGCGGCAGCAGCCGAGGCGAACAACCTGGTCGAGGATGCCGGGCACACGCAGGTGCTCATCTCGCTCAACCGCGAGTTCAGCCCCGCCGAACCGGTGGGCACAGACCTGGGGTCGGCCTTTGTCAACCTCATCGACCAGGCGTATCGCTCCAGCTACCCGTCGCACCCGGACTTCGAACCGTCCAACACCGAGATCACCACCAAACAGCTCGAGACGGTGCGGGAGTACGCGGAGAAGGCCGCCACCGACCCCGACGGGCGCGTGCCGGTGGCCTCGGCGGATCGGCAGACGCTGCGCCGGATCACCGGTCCGCTGCGGCTGGGCCAGACGACCGAGACGCACTACCTGTTCGGCGACGACACCGTCGCCTTCTGGGCCGGTGAGCTCGACCGTGGAATGGCCAAAGCCGGTCTCGACCAGCACGCTGCGGTCACCGTCCAGCAACTGCGCCGCTGGGTGGAGGACCTGACCCCCAAGTGGGGGCTGCGCACCGACGTGTGTGACCTGGTTATCAGCGCATGGGGCCTGCTGCACAAGCGCGCCTGGTACGAGGCCAACACCGCCATCCCGATGCCGCCACTGGGCAAGCTCAAAGACCACCACGAGCTGCGCCCGGAACCGCTGCCTGCGCAGGAGGACTGGCACGCCGCGCTCGACAAGGCCGGGCACCTGTTCGGGATCGTCGGGAACCCGTACCTCACCGGAGCCAACGTCGGTGAGTTCAGCGAGAAGCTGCGCCAGACGGCCACCGAGCGGGTCAAGGCTGCCGAATTCCTGGTCACCGAGCTGCAGGAGGCCTACCGCAGGCTCGGTGCCGAGCGCACCGTCGACGACCGGCTGACCACCGCCGAAGAGGCCGCGCGGTTCGTCACCGACGCGTCCCGAACTTCGAACCGGGTGAAGCTGATCGAGAAGGTCGCGCAGGTGCAGTTCAGCGCCTCACTGCAGGCGGTGGGTGCTTCCCTGGCCGATGCTCAGAGCACCGCGCGCGCCCTGCACGCCTTTCAGTGGAGCCGACTGCAACCGGTGCTCTCGGCTGCCGAGACCGGTGGTGATGACCATTCCCGGCAGGCCCGCAGCGTTCTGCGGAAGCTCCAGGGCGCGGTGACCAGTAATGAGCTGGCGGCCCGGTTGCCGGATGCCTTGCACAGAGCCGAGGACGAGACGTTCGACTGGCTCTCGGCCGGCCGCACGAGCACCGCGCCTCCGGCACCCCCCGCGCCTGCGCCCGCACCAGCACCCGCGCCCGCGCCTGCCGGGGCTGCACCGGGCGAGGCTGCGAGTGTCGGCGCGGACGAAGCCGGCGAGAACGCGGACGAGCCGGCTGTGGACACTGCTGTCCGTGACCGGATCACCCTCACTTCGAGCAGCGAGGTGTCCGTGGTGGAGAGCGAGCTGAAGCGGTTGCTGGCCGAACACCACCACGGCCGCATTCACGTGCAATGGTGGGTGGAATGACCACGACCGCCGACGGGCACACACTCATGAATGCCAGCCAACCTGTCGTGCGTGCCCTGCTGGACGAAGCCATTGCCAAGGGCTACGACGGTGGCGTGCTCGGCGTGCAGGCCGCGCCGAACTGGGACGGTCCGGAACGTTTCGTGCATGCCGGCCAGGGAGTGCAGGTTGCGACCTGCCCGTCCACCTTGGCGGTGTGGGAAGCACTGCGCGAGCGGGGCGGCGACGGATGGTTGGTGCTGCTGACCCCGCGCGACGTCGGCGACCTCGGCGGTGGGGCACTCACACACCTGGTCTGGAACCGGCTGCGCACCCCGGACCCGTGGCAGGCCGTGCAGCAGCGATTCGCCGCCGCCAGTCTCGATCCCGCCCTCTACCAGCACACCAAGCATCGGGACGTGGCGACCGGGCTGCTCGCGGCGATGCCGCTCGACGGCTGGCCCCCCGCACCGGGCGGGGTACTCACCCGCGACCACGCACTCGACGCGGTCGTGCGCGCCCAGCTCCAGCTCGTCGAGCGTGGGGTGGAGGTCGACGTCACGGCGGTGCTGGAATGGAGCCTGAACCCGTCGTCGCCGGCCGCACTGGCGGATCTGCGTGCGGCGGTGGGGGATTCGCTGACCGACTCGGTGATCGACTGGCTCGCGGAGCGTTGCGGGTTGGCGGCTGGTCCGGTCCGGACTCTGCTGCGGGAGGGCCGGGTCTTCGACCTGGTGCCGCTCGGTCTCATCGCAGGCCTGCTCAGTTCGGACGATCCCGCTGTGGCTCGCGCCGTGGGCCATTTCGAAGGCACTTACCGGCTCGGACGCCTGCGCCCGGCAGTACTCAAGGCCTGGCACGCGGACGCTGCCGGACTGACGACCCAGACGTTGCCGGAGGATGTGGCGCGGCGCGTGCTCGAGACCGCCACCGTCCGCCTGCGCGAGCTCGAGATCAGCGAGCTGGCCGAGACGTCCGAGTTGCTTCCCGCCGGGCTGCAGGCCCGACTGGCCGATCTCGCCGGGGAAATCCGCAGCGTGCTTCCCACTCCCGGCGATGTGGCCGCCTCGGATTCCGGTTCGGACGCCGCGTTCGACGCCCCGCTGGTCACCGCGAACCTGGCTGCCGTGGAACAGACGTGGAACCGGGTCTGCAAGCACCAGCTGGTGAAGTCCGACGACACGGCGCGCGCGTTCGCAGCCGGCATCCGCCTCGTGCGATGGCTGGCCGGCGAGGTGACCGCCGCCGGTGATCTGTCGACCCTCGTTGAGCGTCAAGTCAGCGTTGATGCCTGGGTGGACTCGGCCATCAACGATGTGATCCGAGGGACCGCCGACGCCGGCCTGGCCGGAGTACTCGGCTCGATTCTGGAACTGTCCCGCCTGCGCCGGGACCGCCACGATCGTGCTTTCGGCGCCGCGCTCGCCGCCAGGGAGGAGCCCGACCAACTCACCGTGGAGCGGGTGCTGCCCGAGGTCGCGGCCCCGCTGGCCAAGCAGCAGCCCGCGCTGATGCTGGTGATTGACGGACTCAGTGTCGCTGTTGCCGCCGATCTGATCGCCGATGCAGCCCGGATCGGCTGGGTCGAGTACGCCGTGCCGGGACAAACCCGCCGTGCGGGCGCGCTGGCCGTGTTGCCGACGCTGACCGAGTTCAGCCGCTGTTCGCTGCTGTCCGGCGAGCTGCGGCAAGGCTCCGAGGATGCCGAGCGGCGCGGTTTTGCCGAACTGCTGAAGGCCATGCGGCTCGGAGCGCCGTCAGATGCCGGTGACAGGGCCGGCGTGCCGCTGTTCCATAAAAAAGAGCTCGACACGGCACCGCACGGTCAGGCTCTCGCGCCGCAGATCCAGACCGCGATCGCCGACACGGACAACCGGCCACTCGTCGCGGCGGTGCTCAACACGGTGGATGACATGCTGCACCACACCGACCCCGGCGGTACTGATTGGACACTGCAGACCATCCGCCATCTCCGGCCGCTGCTGGAGGCGGCGCGGCGCGCCGGCCGCACGGTGATCATCACATCGGACCACGGCCATGTCATCGAGCGTCGCGACGGTGAGCTGCGCAAGCACGAGGCCACCCACGGTTCGCGCGCCCGCGCGGACCAAGGCCCGGTCGCCGCGGACGAAGTGCGGGTGAGCGGAACTCGTGTGCTGACCGGTGAGGGTAAGGCAGTGCTCGCGGTGAATGAACGCGTGCGCTACGGCCCGCTCAACGCCGGTTACCACGGGGGCGGATCACCGGCCGAAGTCGTGGTCCCGGTCATGGTGCTCCACGCCGGCGAAGCCCCCGACGATGCGGCACTGACGACCATGGGCAACGTCGAGCCCGCCTGGTGGCAGCCCACATCGGCGGGTGACATACCGGTGAGTACCGCTGTCCGCGTGGAGCCCGAGGAGCCGAAGTCGACTGTGCAGGAACGGCAGGATCCCAACTATGGTGAGGGACTTTTCGAGATCAGTGAACCTGCTCCGCCCGAGCGGGTGAAAGCCCCAGCCGAAGCAGCGAAGTCCCCAGCCGAGACCGCTGCGGCCAAACTCGCCCGGGCCGTGACGAGCTCGGCGACCTTCGCCCAGCAGCGATCCATCGCCGGGCGCGTGCCCGTTCGGAATGACAAGATCACCGCCCTGCTCACCGCGCTGCTGAGCGCACCGGGCCGACGGATTTCCGCACAGCAGGCCGCCGGCGAGCTGGGCGTCGCCCCCAACCGGCTGCGAGGTGCGTTGCCACTGCTCAAGCGCGTCCTCGACGTCGAAGGTTATGTGGTGCTCGATTACGAGCAGGAATCCGCCGATGTCGTGCTCGACGAGGCGATGTTGCGCGAGCAGTTCGGGGTGAGCGCGTGAGTGCGGCGGTGTCGCCACGCAGGCGACGGGAGGTGCTCGACGCGCTGCGGCGCGGCACCGTCCCGGCCAACGGCTTCGACCAGCTAGCCGTCGGACTGGACGGGTTCGACCGCGAGCTGGATTCCGAGCTGACCGGTGTGGCCGGTGGGGGCGCGGTGTTCAAGGCCGTGCGCGGGGAGTACGGCGCCGGAAAGACCTTCTTTTCGCGGTGGCTCGGTGACCGAGCGCTGAAGAAGGGGTTCGCGGCGGCCGAGGTGCAGATTAACGAGATCGACACACCGCTGCACCGGCTGGAAACGGTGTATCGGCGCACCATCGAGTCACTGCGCACCGACACCATGCCGCCCAGTGCGCTGCGCCCTATCCTGGACTCCTGGTTGTTCACCGTGGAGTCCGACGCTGCCGGTGATGACGGTGAGGTCTCCGATGCGGCCGTAGAGGCCTTGCTCGAGCAGCGACTGTCCGAGGTCGCCGCCAGGGCCCCGGTCTTCCCGATGGCCATCCGCGCCTATCGGCGGCTGGTGGAGGCCGGCGACCACGATGCCGCCGACGGCTTGGTGGCGTGGCTGGGCGGCCAACCACACGTCGCCGCGAGCGTCAAGCGCACCGCGGGCATCAAGGGCGACCTCGACCACTTCCTGGCCCTGGGATTCCTCAAGGGACTGCTGGCCATTCTGCGCGATGCCGGCCATCCCGGGTTGCTTCTGGTGTTCGACGAGGTGGAAACACTGCAGCGGGTGCGCAGCGATGCGCGTGCCAAGGCACTCAACGCCCTGCGGCAGCTCATCGACGAGATCCACGACGGGCACTTTCCCGGGCTTTACCTGCTGATTACGGGCACTCCGGCTTTCTTCGAGGGGCGACAGGGCATCCAGTTGCTGCCGCCCCTGGCCGACCGGCTGCACACCGACTTTTCCCGCAGCCCGCGGTTCGACAACCCGCGTGCTCCCCAACTACGGCTGACCGGTTTCGATCTGGACAAGCTCGTCGAGCTCGGTACCCGCGTGCGGGATCTCTTCGTGGCAACACTGGAGGACTCCGAACGGGTACTGCGCACTGCCGACGATGAATTCCTCCGTGACTTCGCGTCCTCGGTGGCGGGCGGGCTCGGTGGGCGCGTCGGTACCGCGCCCCGGTTGTTCCTGCGCAAGTTGGTCGATGTCCTCGACACCATCGAGTTGTATCCCGACTTCGATCCACACACCGACTACGAAATGAAAATCTCGTCGGCGGAGCTCAACGACGCCGAGCGGGAGGCTGCCCACCGTTCGGCCGACGATATCGAGCTCGATGTCTGACGGGGGCGATGTCGACGCGTTCGCCGCCCTGCACCCGGCGGTGCAGTACCACCTGGCCAACACGCTGCGCTGGCCCGGGCTGCGCCCGTTGCAGGCCGAGGCGGTCCACCCGGTGCTGACCGGAGAAGATTGCCTGCTGCTCGCCCCGACCGCCGGAGGAAAAACCGAGGCGGCCACGTTGCCGCTGCTCACGCGGATGGCGAACGAGAATTGGCAGGGTGTCTCGGTGCTCTACATTTGCCCGCTGCGGGCCTTGCTCAACAACTTGGAACCTCGGCTGTCGTCCTATGCGGCCTGGTTGGGGCGGTCCGTGGCGCTGTGGCACGGCGATGTCGGGCAGTCTGCGCGTGCTCGCGTGCTGCGGGAGCGTCCCGACATCCTGCTCACTACCCCCGAATCGGTCGAGGCCATGCTCGTGTCGACCAAAGTGGACCCGCGAGTGCTGTTCGCGGGCCTGCAGACAGTAGTGGTCGACGAGGTACACGCGTTCGCCGGAGACGATCGGGGCTGGCACCTGCTGGCTCTGCTCGAACGGCTGTCCCGGCTCATCGGTCGGCCTCTGCAACGCATCGGGCTGTCGGCGACCGTCGGCAACCCTGGCGAGCTGGTGAGTTGGTTGCAAGGTACGCAGCAGTCGTGCCCTCGGCGGGTGGTCCAGCCGGCTGTGGCGGCGGGTGTCCCGGATGCGGACGTCACTCTCGACTACGTGGGCTCCGTTCCCAACGCAGCAAAAGTAATCGCCTCCCTGCACGAGGGGGAGAAGCGGCTGGTTTTCGTCGACAGCAGGCGCCGCGCCGAAGAACTGGGCGCGGCACTGCGCGCGCACGGTGTGACCACATTCCTGTCACATTCGTCGCTGTCGGCCTCGGAGCGCCGGCGTTCGGAGGAAGCCTTCGCGGAGTCGACCGACACCGTGATCGTGGCAACGTCCACACTGGAACTCGGCGTTGATGTCGGAGATTTGGACCGAGTCATTCAGCTCGGCGCCCCGCGTACCGTGGCTTCGTTTCTGCAGCGACTCGGACGGACCGGTCGACGGGCCGACGCCAGCCGCAACTGTCTGTTCCTGTGCCTGGACGAAGACTCCCTGTTGCACGCCGCAGGATTGTTGGAACGATGGTCAGCCGGGTGGGTCGAACCGATTACCCCACCACCATCCCCGCGGCACATCGCCGCTCAGCAACTCCTGGCGCTGTGCCTGCAGGAACATTGCGTCGGCGCCAATACCTGGCGGGACTGGTGGGGCGATCTTCCCCTGTTCGACGAACATGCCACGGAAATCATGGATTTCCTCCGCAGCGAGGGCTACTTCGAAGCCGACGGCGATTTCCTGTTCATCGGTCCGGAAGCCGAACGAAAGTTCGGGCGCCGCTACTTCTCCGACCTCACGGCGGTATTCAGTGCGCCGCCCGAGTTCACTGTGCTGCACGGGCGTGAAGAGGTGGGCACCATCGGCGACGAACTCTTGGTGGAAGAGACCGACGGGCCGAGGGTGCTGCTACTGTCCGGGCGTGCCTGGCAGGTCAACCACGTCGACTGGGCACGACGTCGCTGTTGGGTTGAGCCGAGCGACCTGACGGGACGGGCGAAATGGACCAGTGGGGGCGTTGGGTTGTCCTTTGCGCTGACGCGTGGAATACGTACTGTGCTACTCGGGACGAACCCGGCCGGAGTCACGCTGACGCGTCGGGCGGAGAAGGTCCTCGACGGTCTCCGGGATGAGCAGGCCGTCCATGTCAGTCAGGACTCTCTCTTGTTCCGTGAGACCGACAGCGGGGAATTCCGGTGGTGGACGTGGGCCGGCAGTGCGGTGAACCGGACCCTGCAAGCGTCCCTGCCGGAGATCATCGACCCACGCCAGCGTATCGGCGACCGCTCGCTGCGACTGCTGCCTGACCTGGACAGCCGGGAAATCAGCGCTGCCATGTCGGAGGTTACCGTGCGCGACCCGGCTGTGAGCGCCAACGCGGTCAGCGGACTCAAGTTCTCCGCAGCACTGCCGCCCGACCTCGCCGTGGCCACCATGGCCACCCGGCTCGGCGACCACCCACACACCCGAGAGGTTCTCGCCGAGACCCGGCGCATCATGCGGGCGTGAGAGCGAACGGTCGGCTATCGGAAGTGGGGCCGGCTCTCGGCTGCAGGTCATGTCGTCACGGGACTGGGGAATCGCCCAAGGAGCGCTCGGCGTTGTCGAGAAGTTCCTTGTAGGTGAGTACTTCGACTCGGTTCATGTGCGTGTTGAGCGTGCGGAGTGCCTCGTTGACCTCTTCCTCGGAAACGCCCGGGTGTAGCTTCGGATGGCCGATCAGGACCATGGCGCTCGCAACGGCGAGTTTCGATGCCGAACTCGTCGCGGATGCGTTGCCGATTCTCGTCGAGGCCGACCAGGTAGTTGATGGCCTGTCCGACTGCATCGTGGACCTCGGAGGTGGGCACCCATGCGTTGCGGTGCCGCTTGATCAGGGCGGAAGCCCCCATGGCGCGCTTGAGCTCCACAACGTGTAGCGCGCCGTCGGCGCGGATCAAGGGAATGTCGATTTCGTCGCCGGGCACCAGGCGCCGACGGGCGTCAGCACTGACGAAACGTCCCCCGAAGAACCAGTGCTGGTCTTGTAGGGCATGCTGCAGGGCGTGCTCGGCGGCCGAGGGATCTTCCGCGATAGTGCGGATTTCCGCGAGGCTGCTCGCTCGTTGTTTCAGCTCCGCAGCTTTGAGCACTGTCCGTCTGTCCTCGTCGTATGCGAGGGCCTTGAGTGCTTCCGGCGAGGTGACGAGCCGATGTGCTGCCTCGGCCGGGTCTTCCACATCGACCCGGTCACGGAGGGCCCGTTCCAGCCAGAGCGCCATCTCAGCCCGGCCCCGAACGATGCGGTAGCGGCCTGGACAGTCATCCGGGGCATCGAGGAACCGAACTTCTTCGGGGAGTGAAACAAGCTGGTCGAGCAGCTCTTTCGCGGTGGCCTCACCGTGCTCGTCCAGGAACTGGCTGCCTCTCTCTTCAAGGAAGCTGAGGCTTGCTGAAATTACCGTGGACACGTAGTTGCGGTTTTTCTCGCTGCGGGCGCCGTCCTGGAACAGTCGGTACCTCTCCTCGAAGTCGGGTAACAGGATCCTTCCCGTTGCGTAGTCCAGGGAATCTTGCACGAGCCGTACGACGTCCCACTCGTTCTCCTCGGAGGCCCGGAGGCGCACTTGCTCCAGCAGCTTCTTCAAAGCATTCCCGCCTCTGAAGCGTCCGTCCTTGCCGCTTCGTAGATGGCGCCGAGCGACGGCGATCGCCCTCTTGACCTCTTCCTCGACCGCTTCCTTCTCGATCTTCTGCAGTTGTAGTTCCAGGGACAGATCCGCTCTGATCTTCATGGCGAGCATAGTGGAGGAGAGGTCTGACAGTTCTTCGAAATCAGGTCCGGGATGTCGAAGATGAGGTCCTTGACCAGTGCCAGCTGACGGCTTGCGCCGTTGGCGGTCGTCTCCAGCTCGAGCGCGGCGACGTCGGCGATCTCGTCCGCGGACACCGCGTACGGCCCCATCGGACAATGCGTGTCCAGCGATTTGCCGAGCAACCACTGCTTGTGGTCGCGCACCGCAGCGCCGGTGCTCAGTCCGCCGCTGTTCAGCACTGCTGCGAGTTGGCGTTAAGCGTGCAGGCGCACTGCAGACGCAGTGATCGGTCAGGACGACGGGGCTGGAGCTAGCTGGCTCGATGATCTTCAGAGTTCACCAGCCCCGCGGATACGTCCGTGGGTGTCGCGCACGGTGACGCCCCGCTCGTGCAGGCGTTGGCGGACGGTGCCGGCGGCGACATCCATGCGTGCGGCGATCCTGGCCAGCGACCACCCCTGGCTGTAGAGGCGGACGACGTCGTCGATTTGCTCCTCGGACAGGCCGCCCGGCGGCGCATAGGGACGTCGTGGCGGTGCAGGATCGCGCTGACGGCGCTCGATGCCGAACTGATCACCCAGCTCGTAGACGGTGGCGCTGGGCTTATAGCCCTCGATCAGTTGCTGCACCTGGTCGCCGCTGAGCTGCCGGACGCGCTGCAACGCGTCGGAAATCGTCGCAACGAGGAAGAATAAGAGCCGATGACCTGCACGGATGCGGGAACTCCTGGTCGGATCCAGCGGCTCACTACCTGACACGGTAGAGGTCGTCCGGCCCTACCAATCCGTTGAGTGGCAGCTGCCGAGCGCGGCGTGCGTCGCGAGGTCCGAGCAGGCTCATCGGCCCGAATGTCATCGGGAATAGGCGTTAATTGGCCGACGGCATCCCGTGCAATGTGGTGACGGCGATGGCCACGACGGCCACCACCAGTATCACCGCGACGAGGCCGCTCGCTGCTCTAATACCGCAACAGCTAGCAGGATCACTGTGTCCGTTCTGGAAGGATCAGCTGGTCGGAGAAGTTCAGCGTGGGGTTTTGGTTCAATTCCCCCTCCGACACGCTTACTATTCACCCGGCCTGTGGCCGGGTGAATTTTTTTATTGGGCCACTCGCTCGGCTGGTTCGTAGCGTACTTGCAGGTCAACGGCCTGGGTAGAGGCTCGCCAGGCGGTCGGGTTTGGCGTCTGACAGTGCCACGCCGATGTCGCCGAGTGCGTCGATCATGGCGTAGACCTCGCCGCCGGTGGGCGCGTTGGGTGTCGGGGTGTTGTTGAGTTCGGCTCGGGCGGCGGCGCGTTGGGCTTGTGCTTCGTTGATCGCTTCGATCAGTGCTTCGGGATCCACTCCGGCGGCGATGGCCGCTTGGAAGCGGTGCAGCCGTGCTCCGGCCTCGGTGAGCCGGTGCTTGGCCTTGTCGCGGGTGGGGGCGGTGGTGGGTGTCTGGCTGGGAGGCGAGCAGCGCCTGGACGATCTCGTCGACGTTCTCAGGCGCGAACAATCGGCCGATCCAGGCGTTGGCCGTACCGCGTATGAGGTCTTCGTGGCGGTATACGGCGGGCGGGTGGTCGGCCAGTGCGGGGGAGCCGGGTGCCAGGGTGCGGGCGGGGCATCGGTAGTACATGCTGTGGGGCCCGGCGGGACAGAGGGACCGCAAACAAGGACGCGTCAGCAAACCTCGCAACCGACGACTCGCCATCCGCTACGAACGTACGCCCACCATTTCAGCACCTTCCTCACCCGCGCCGCCGCCCCCCACCTGCTATAAGAATTCACGATATGAGACACACTGTTAGCCGACGGTCGCGGGATCATGTAACCCTAAACACCAAGAAGCAAGAGTGCAGCGCGCAATAATGGGATAGCTAAATTGATTTATCAGCCTATATGCCCACCGAAAGAGCTTTCGATAATTTTCTTTAGCTGCCTCGATCGTGTTCGACGTGACCCCAGGTCGGAGGAGTTTCGAACGCCTGATATGTATTCATCAATGATTTCCTCAATGGAGCCCCCGGAGATTTGGAGAAGGCGAGAAAGAGGCAATATCAAGCTATCCGCATCCCCCTTTTCATCATTACGCTTGTAAGACGAAACAGCGCGCTGAAAATTGTCCAGTACTTCTCGAAGTCGTGCCGCTTGTTTATCACTGGCACCCTGGAGTGTGTCGCGCAAATCCCAACTAACGTGCAGCAAAGTGAACATGTCGACGATATTTGACCATCGCGTACGGCCGGACCATTTGATCGTGGCATCAAGAAATCCTAGCAAAGCAAGGAATTCTTTGGCTTTGCCGTGATAATCTTCAAAGTCTGTGGATATCTTGTCATAACGCTCATTTAGCTCTGTCCTCTTGTTGGAAAGGCCGAATATGCATGTACTGAAAACCTCTGCGTAAAATTCTAGATCGCCACCGCGATTTCTTCTTTCCCCGCTAAAGATGCCCGAAACTTCGCTAATATGATGCGCTGCGCAGTCCTTTAGAAAATCATTGAATGGGCCAGGCAATAGCGCATTCCGCAACTCTTGTTCCGTAAGTACCATGTTCACGCGATTAACTCGGGCAAACACCGCACGCACAAACTCATCGGCGAGATTCGAAAGGCGACGAATCGGAAACCTATACTGAAAAAACTCCTGACGCACATCAGCAGGCAACTCTCTGAACAGATTTCCGTGGAACTTACTTTGAAGCCTATCGCTTTCCAGGTCATCCAACGGGTATCTGTTATCCAGAAAATCTAGCAAAGCTGTAAGGCGCTGCTGTCCGTCGACAACCGATGCGGTCTGCTTTCCCTCGGGCGTCGTCTCATACGAAAGGTAGATTTCTGGAATCGGATACCCAAGCAAGATTGTTTCCATTAGTGAAACTTTGGCTCGCTCGGGCCATACGGCCTTGCGCTGGTATTCAGGCCGAAGGACCAATTCTCCAGAATTATACAACGAGCGGAATTCGGCGACCGTTTTCGATTCGATCTCAAACTTGAGGCCATGGTCAGTCAAGGTCGACACCCTCTTCAATAGCGCGATCTCGCGCAAAATTCACACTCTTTATTTGGTAGCTTCTAAGGGATTTATGATTACGGTACAGCCTGTAGTTAATTGAGCAATTTCTGAATTTTCCGCTTAGGTCTTGCAGGAATAGATCCCTGCACTGCGACCAATGTTCTCCAAAGGATAGATGCGGAAGCACTACATCGAGCGCAATACACTCTTCAAACACCAACTTGCGCAAGTAATTTTTTCTTCCCTCGAAATGCTGATGCTCTATAATTCCCCGAAGTTCCTCCCATGCTTTGTCGAAATAGTCGGGAGAAACGACTGCGATGTCAAGATCAGAATTACTATCGAACCATCTAAAGTTCTTCCCTGGGTTTATTGAGTACCCTAATCGGGCGCTGCCAACCAGTTGCACGCCCATGGGATCTACTCCGAGCTGCGTGGCGACTAGATGACGCCATCGTATGTAGTTCAATTCTTTTGGCCATACGGCTGGTGTTCCGTCTAGCAGTCGGGCGGTTACAAAGTAATCTACTTCGCGACCTAGCGAACTAAGCTCCCTCCAGAATTCCTCTAGTCCTGAAACGTCCGACATGGCGCCCCTCAGTGAACTGTTGATAGTGACAAGTAATGAACATGATCACCGAACAGGCTGCAAGTGTCAACGCCGGACCGCTTCGCGAGAAGCCTGACGAGTTGAACGCCTCGGACCTTCCCTCTGAGGGGCCCACTTGGGTTGCGTGTAGCACGCCTTCGAATCGGTCCCTACAAATCGCCGCCCGCCGTCTTTCTCGCTCGTCTCGCGGCGATGGCCACACGGAGCTGTAAGTCATGGCACACGCACAGTCTTCTCTTTGGCGTTCAGAACCGCATGGTGCGCATCTTCCGTGTCTCTTCGCGAAAGCCAAGCCAACACATGACCGGTTCCCTGGTAGGCTTGCCGATCGTCCGACTTCGCCTATCATTTCCAGAGCACGCCATACGGCTTGGCGATGCGAGAGCGCTGATAACGAACATCGCGAGAGAATTCTCCCACGCATTGACCAGGCACCAGCCGCCGAGGCAACTCATCAATCAGAACCAAGATTATGCCAGCAAACCAACCAAGGTCCAAACGAGACACGCTCTAAGTGGCCGCTACTCGCGCCCCGGGATCGCGATGCGTGTGGATAGTGCGCATCTCGCCCCTCCGACACGCACTAACCCTACGACCCGGGTTCACGGCAACACCAACGAGCCGTGAATTCGGGTCGTAGGTCATTGCTAGACGGAGTGCCGCGTAGAGTTTGCCTTGGCGCGTTTGCGGTCGCAGTAGGTCCTGCTGACGGGGTCGGTCAGGGCGGCGAGGAATAAGGCGCTTTTGAGCTGTTTGTTGCCGTCCTCGGGTGCGTTCACCGCGTATGTCGCCGCCGGAACGGCGGGTGACCGAGGTGAGGCTGGCGTAGGCGGCCAGATGGCCGGAGGTTGCGAACGCGGAGCCGTCACCGACGTCGAGCAGGATGCGGGCGGCGGTCCTGACACCAACGCCGGGCATCGAGGTCAGGACTGGCGCAAGAGGGTGCGCATCAAGCACTTCTTCGACCTGTTTGGAGAGCAACGCCCGTGACGTATGGTCACGACCATGGCTTCTAGGCGTCTGGTGGGGGCTTCCAGTGAGGGCGTGCGTAAGAGCATGCAGGCAAACAAGGGGCGGGACACGAAGCCGGAGTTGGCGTTGAGGCGCGCCGTACACGCGCTTGGGTTGCGCTACCGTGTGTCGATGCGTCCGCTCCCCGCGATCCGTCGGACCGCCGACATGTCGTTTAGCCGGGCCAAGGTCGCGGTGTTTATGGACGGTTGCTTCTGGCACGGCTGCCCAGAACATCACACACAGTCGGCGACGAACTCTGAGTTTTGGGCCGAGAAGGTGCGGCGCAACCGCGAGCGTGACCGCGAAACCGATCGGCTGTTGGTCGAGGCGGGCTGGTCGGTTATCCGGGTCTGGGAACATGAGGACCCGCAGGTGGGTGCGGCCCGTATCGCGCGGGAGGTGCGGTTTCGCCGATGACCTTGTGAGAGAGGCGTGAGCCGCAGGACCGAGCGGAGCGGGTGATCTGCGGAGTGGGCCCTACCCTTTCTGTAGACGTATTCGCTCGCAGTCTACGGCCGCAAGATTGATGTGAGTTTTGCGAGCGCAGGGGACGAAGCACCGATGTTCCTCGCACGCACCTGCTCGCCCGCGTACGAAGCGCGTGCTCGCTCGCAGGTCTCCCTGCCGAATGTCGTGAACGACTGGCTCGGACACACCCGGACTGCTTCTGCTTCGCGGCCTCCGAGAGATCCACGGATACCCAGGTTTGCTGGTACATAGCGTGCTTTAGGGGGTATTGAGCCTGTCAGGACGATACGGTGACCGCTTTTGCGGCAACTCTAGTGTACTGAGTCAGTAGTTTGTTGTATGTTTGGGTGATGGGACGTCGAGGGCCGCGCCTGCCGGATCTGAATCTCACCGACGATGAGCGGCGAACGTTGGAGGGGTGGGCGCGTCGGCGCAAGACAGCACAGGCGTTGGCATTGCGAGCGCGGATTGTTCTGGCGTGCGCCGATGGTGTGTCCAACATGGACGTATCGCGAACGTTGCGGGTCTCGCCGCCGACAGTGACCAAGTGGCGACGCCGCTTTATCGAGGATCGTCTGGAAGGTCTGTCCGACGAGCCGCGGCCGGGCGCTCCTCGCGCGATTACCGACGAGCATGTCGAGCAGGTGATCACCACGACGCTGGAGCAGGCACCACCGAACGGGGATACGCACTGGTCGACCCGGTCCCTGGCGAACGCCATGGGTATGTCGCAGACGGCGATCTCGCGGATCTGGAGAGCCTTCGGGCTCAAGCCTCACCAGGTGGATACGTGGAAACTGTCCACGGACCCACAATTTGTCGACAAAGTCCGCGACGTAGTCGGTCTGTACCTGGATCCACCGGAGAACGCGTTGGTGCTGTGCGTGGATGAAAAATCCCAGATGCAGGCCCTGGATCGCACCGCGCCGACCTTGCCGATGATGCCAACCACCCCGCAACGCCAGACGCACGACTACATCCGTCACGGAACGACCAGTCTCTTCGCCGCCATGGACGTGACCAGCGGCGCAGTCATCGCCGCTCACCACCGGCGACACCGCCACCAGGAGTTTCTCAAGTTCCTGAAAACCATCGATAAAAACACCCCGGCAGAGCTGGACCTGCACCTGGTCTGCGATAACTACGCCACCCATAAAACACCTGTCATCAAAAAATGGCTTCTGCAACACCCCCGCTTTCATGTGCATTTCACCCCGACCAGTGCCTCCTGGCTCAACCTCGTCGAACGCTGGTTCGCCGAACTCACCACCCGCAAGCTCCGCCGCTCGGCCCACCGCAGCGTCGCCGAGCTCGAAGCCGACGTCGCCACCTGGGTAGAGGCCTGGAACGCCGACCCCAAGCCCTTCATCTGGACCAAGACCGCCGACGACATCCTCGGCACCCTCGCGGCATACTGCCAACGAATTAACGACTCAGCACACTAGTGGGGACCCGTCGTTTTCGATTCCGGTGGCTGCTTTGCGGGCGATCGGTCGCCTATTCGCGAGCGGCTTCTCCCTGAAGGTTCGTTTCCATTCACTGTCGACAGTGGTGTCGAGGACTGTGTCGTCGATATCGAGGCCGAGCGCCGCGGCCAGCACATGGACCGCCAGACGAGGGGGGATAGCATTGCCAATTTGCTGTGCTTTGTCCTTACCTTGCCATGGGTAGTCCAGCGGGAAGGTTTGGAGTCTGCCCGCTTCGTCGACGTCGAATCGGCCGGCGTCCTGCCCGTCCTCGAATACTCGGTTCCGCAGGATCTTGCCGGTGACAGTTGCAGCGGGCATGGAGGAATCCCTGCGGCCCCGTTTCTTCGGGTCACCGCCGGTTCCGTAATTCGAGACCACTTCGAACGGTCGGGGACGTTTCTGGAGTGCCTGACCCATGCTGACCCACGGCTCCACCTCCTTGTTCGAGACGTCGGAAGATGAAGCCCCCTTGCGGTAGCGGGCATGCGTCGGCTGAGGAAGAGCCACCTCGTGATCGCGGGAGGCGATTAGGATCGCTCGTCTACGGGTCTGAGGGATGCCGAACTCCTCGGTGTTTAGCACGCCGCAGGCTGTGAAGTACCCCATCCTCTTGAGAATGCCACGGTATTCTTCCCAGACGGGCCGAACGGTCGGTACCTGTTCCAGGACGATGGTGTGGAAAGGGTCTCCGTCCCGGTACGCTTCCAGGGCCCAGCGCAACGGCTCCAAGACCAGGGCGGTGCGCTCGTCCTCCAGGTTCCGGAGGTCCTCTCCAACGCCGTGCTCGTCATATTCCATCCGCATGGCGAACTTCTTTACTTGGTCCAGAGCCTTACGACCCGTGCCTGAGCCCGCCACCGTGTAGGTCTGACACGGCGGGCCCCCGGCCAAGACCCCCGCGGTCTGGTAGCTCCCGGGGTTCAACTTGCGAACGTCCCCTGTCGGCGCCGTGGACAGGCCCGCGGCCTTTCTGGTCATGCGGGCGTTCGGATCCCATTCGATGCCATCCACGCGCAGCCCCAACCAGTGTGCCGCGACGTCCAACCCGCCCGGGCCTGCGAACAGGTCTACCACGTGAGTTCGGTCCCGTCGGGACGCTTCCGGTTGATCGACCACGGTGGAGATCTTAGTCGGCCCGCGTCTTGTCCGGGCTGCCGGCACCGCGGCCGGTCGCGATGGACAGGGTGATCAGCTGGGCTCTACCACGAAACGCTTTTCAATGGAAGCGATTCACGTGAGCGCGTGGGTCAAACCTCCTTTTGGAGCATTACCGATTGGCGCCCAGCTCAAGCGGGGTTACATCCGAAGTCAGTGTTCAGCCAGTAGGTAAAGAGGTCTGCGCTTCGTTGGTTGAGTGAGTTGGCGTCGGTATGCGCTCCTGATGCGTGATCAACGCATTGGTTCTACGGGGAGTGGTTTCTCGTTGAGCGGAGCGTTCGACCCTGCGAGGCGATAATGCATGATTGAAGGTTCGAAACGGGGGTGACCCGATTCACTCCCGGCGGCGCACGACCATGTCGCCACCCAATGTGTGTGATCGAGTACTGTAAGCGGCTGGCCATGCAGGCTTAGCTAGGGGAGACGGTGAGGACTCTGAAGCAGTTCCTGGCCGGCGCGGGTCAGCGCTCCACCGTACTTGGACACGGTATGGCGGTCTCGGCAGCGTGCGACACTGTGCCGTTGACGAGGGAGGTGGCGGTCTTCCTGCCGCGGCAAGACGATCGGCGACAGGGCAGTGCAACATCGCTGGCCGAGGAGGTCTCGGTATGACGGCGAGCGAATGGGTGCCGGATGACACCCTGGCCCGTGAACTCGAGGGGCTTTTCGAGCGAGCGACAGATGCTTACCGAGCGAACCCGAATCTGATAGTCGAGCATGCCAACCACGAGGAGTCGATCCGTGTCGGTGGTTATGCCAACAGGACCCTCCTCGAACTCGTCCAGAACGCAGCCGATGCGATGGCCGGCGCGGGTGAGACCGGACCATGGGCAGGACGAGTCGAGATCGTCCTGAACCTTGAGACGGAGACGCTCTACTGCGCCAATGCGGGGCGACCTTTCTCGCAAAGTGGTTTGACTTCCCTCGCCCACTCGCACCTCTCCGGCAAGCGCGGAGACGAGATCGGACGCTTCGGTCTCGGGTTCAAGTCCGTCCTCGCCGTGACCGACAAACCGCAGGTTTTCAGTCAGTCGATCTCGTTCGAGTTCAGCTCCTCGAAAGCCGAGGAAGCTCTTAGTGCGATCGGCTCCACAGCAAAGAGATACCCCGTCCTCCGGACCGCCACGCAGATACCGGATGTCGAATCTGAATTCAACGCGGACCCGGTCCTCGAAGAGCTCTCGGCGTGGGCATCGACGATCGTGCGTCTACCGCACGCTGGGCGGCTCGACAGCCTCCAGAAAGAGATCAAAGGGTTTCGTTCAGAGTTCCTACTCTTCGTCGACGCGGTCCGGGAGATCCGCTTGCGAATCCTGGGGCGACCGGAAGGAGACTTCGAGACTAGCCACACCTCCCGCGCTCTCGACGACGGGAGGTTCCGGATTGAGCGTCCCAACGGCGACGACCGGACCTGGCACGTGCTGAACCGTATGCACGCCCCAAGCCCGCAGGCCCGTCACGAGGTCGGTGAGGCGGTGTCACGCGACCGCGTCAAGGTGACCGTCGCGCTACCGGACCGTTACGCGGACCTGCAGACAGGGCGGTTCTGGTCCTACTTCCCGCTTCAGGACGAGACCACCGCTTCCGCCCTGTTCAACGCCCCCTGGAGCGTCAATGACGATCGCACGACTCTGCTGCGGAACGACTACAATCGCGAAATCCTCAAAACCCTCTCGGACATGCTCGTCTACATGCTGCCTCGGGTGACAAAGGACGAGGATCCCGCGGCGCACCTGGACTACATGCCCGCGCGTGGTCGCGAGGCCCTCTCGTTCGGCGACGAGATGCTGTCCGCGCACGTCCCGTGGGTAAGCGCACAGCGGACGTTGATCCCCGACGCCAAGGGGATTCTCTGCTACCCGGATGACCTGGTACCGCTCGACTTCAGTGTGGACATTCACAGCGACTACCACCGGGAGTGGATCACGTCTCCGAATACGGGCGACGACGTTCCGTACTGGAGTTGTTACACGACACCTCGCCGCGCTGCGCGGCTTCGGCAGCTCTACGTTCACCGCTCGGCGCCGGGTATGGCCGGGAACCGCGATGAGAAGAGAATCCTCTCGACGGTTCCCGTGCGTGGGATTTTGTCGTGGCTGCGCGAATGGGCGGACGGCGACCACGCGTCCGCGGCCCGCGCGTTGTCGTTCGTGACGGCCAGCAAGGGGGATGGACTCTCGGCGGCGAAGATCATCCCGACCACGCGCGGCCTCAAGTCCCTCAATGACCGCGGTAGCGTGTATCTCAAGCGTGTTGACGATGTCGAAATCGAGGGTGCGGGTTTCGTTCTGCCGGAGTTCCTCGCGATCCCGGGCGTCGAGAAAGCTCTCCGGGCCCAAAGGTTCACGGATCTGGACCCGGTCGCGATCCTACGGGCCAGGCTCAGGAAACTTTCGTCGAGCTCTGATCCCGAGGCGCAAGAAGCGTTCTGGGACGCTGTGATGGATGTTCGCCTCGCTGAGGCCGAACGGATCGTCAAGCAGATGAAGCCGGATCACCTCAAGGTTCCCACACGCGATGGCGGCTGGGCCTCGCCGCAGTCCGTGCTGGACGTGGACGGCTTGGGCGGTGAGAGCGACACCTACTTGCTCGACCGTGAGCGTTGTCAGCCCAGTGTCGCCCGGGCGGCTGGCGTCATTCATGAACCGACCGGCTCGTATCGGTTCGAAGACGAAATACGTGCGGACCGGTACAAGGACTTCGTACGGGCCGATCTCAACCGTCGGCTCGGTCCGGGCGAGCGTCCGGTCGAGAACATCGACTTCGACCAGTACCTCGGAGGGGGGCCGTTCTCGGTCCTACTGCTGATGGCGGAGTCCGGCGCACCGGACTCGACCCGGGCGGAATGGACCCACAAGCTCTTGGAGGCCGATGGTCGGCGCACCTGGAACTGCGAGGACGTCGACACCCAACAGGTCCGCCCGGTGATCTCACCGGTGCGGTGGGCGGTTTCCGAGGCCGGGCTCGTGAAGACCAGTCACGGATTCCGCTCACCGGGACGCGTCGTCTCGCCCGCATTGGTCGAATACCAGGTCTTGCTTCCCCTATACCAGGGCCCACGGCATCTCGAGGACATGCTGCACTTGCCCCGTCAGCTCGACGAGATCCCGGCCCAGGTCCTGAAAGACGCCCTCGAAGCGGACGCACCGCAGGTGGTCAATGACACGGTGCTCGCGAAATTCGTGCTGATCGCGAGCGCGCGGGCCTACCCGGACGGCCGTCCACCCCAAGTCCTCGCCCGCGTTGGGCACGTGGTAGAAGGGCATCGTCCGAGGTCCATTTATCTGGCGACGTCCGACGAGGAGCAAAAGCTCCTGACTGAGAAGCGAAAACCGCATCTGCGTGTCGAGGCTCAGCAGGTGGAGGAGTTCCTGGATCAGGTCGGATGTCGTCGCTTTGAGGACAGTTTCTCCTTCTCGACGATCGTCGAGGGACGGCAGGAAGCGGATCCCGTCATGGATCTGTATCCAGGGCTCCAACAGACCTGGGCGGCTGAGAACGAGACGGCCAGGAACACCTCCGTGGCCAGGGCGATCTATATAGTTAAGCGCGTCACCACCGAGGACGGAGTGGATGACCAGGCGCTCGAGTGGCACCTTGACGGACTGACGCTGGTCGTCCGCAAGGAGATCGGCGAACGCCGGGTCCTGGAAGTCGTCAACAAGGCTCTCGACCTGCGCCTGTCCAACGCCGACCTCAACAACGTCGAGCAGGCGACCCTGGACCGACAGCGGGAAGAGCAGCGCGAGGAAGCACGCGCGGCGGCGAACGACGCCGAGCGGCTCGAGGTCTTCTTCGGACGCGACACGCTCAAGGAGAACCTGCCGCGGGGACTCTGGCAGGCGCTGGAGGCGCAGGGGCTGGTCGATGGTTCGGCGTCCGTCGCCGAACTGTTCCTCATCGTGTACGGCAGCGAAGCGGTCAAGCAGCTCGCTGAGCAGTTTCGGCTCGAGGGCTACACCGATGTGCCGACTGGTTGGGCGGGCGGCAGTCAGACGATCGACTGGCTACGGAAGATGGGTTTCGCGACGAAATACGCGGGCCGACGCGCCGAGTCGCAGCCGGACGAGTTCATCGTTCCGGGAGCGGTAAAGCTCAACGACCTGCACTCGTTTCAAAAGCGAATCAGTGAACAGCTGCGCAGGCTGCTCACGCACTCGCCGGACCAGGGACATGGCCAGAAGGGCATGATCGAGCTCCCGACGGGCGCAGGAAAGACCCGAGTGGCGACCGAGACTGTGCTCAGGTTGTTCAAGGACGAGGTACTTAGTGGAACCGTCCTCTGGATCGCACAGTCGATCGAGCTCTGCGAGCAGGCTGTGCAGACCTTCAACACGGTCTGGCGCTATCTCGGTGACGAGCGTGCGCTCGCGATCGGGCGGCTCTGGGAGAACAACACCGTCCACGAGCCTGACACTGACGTGAGTGTCGTTGTCGCGACCGACGCCAAACTCGAAGCGATCCTCGATGAGCCCGAGTATGAGTGGCTGAGCCGTCCAGCTGCCATCTTCATAGACGAGGCTCACCGGGCCGGAGGATCAAACCGTTACACCCGCATCCTCAGGTGGCTCGGCGTCGAGGGCCGTAACCGGCAACGGCCGTTGATCGGACTGTCCGCTACCCCATTCAGGGGCAACGTTAAGGATGGGCGAGAGACCGCAGAGCTGGCCGCACGGTTCGACGGCAACAAGATCGCTGAATTCCAGGAGAATGCATACCGAGAACTGCAAAAGCTGGGAGTGTTGGCGCGCGTGCGGCACGAGGTACTTTCCGGCGTCGAGGTCACCCTGACTCCGGACGAACAACGGCAGATCGAGGTACGAAACCGTGTCGATGGAGTGCTGGATCGACTCGGCCAGGACCAGGGTCGCATGCGAATCCTGGTCGACCACATCCTGTCCCAGGACCCCGAGTGGCCGATTCTTGTGTTCACGCCGAGCGTACTGTCCGCACAGGTACTGGCAGCGACGTTGCGGTACCGGGGAGTTGAAGCGGCCGCGGTCAGCGGCCAGACCGGCAGGCAGGAACGCCGCGAGGTCATCGAGCGGTTCAGGAAGGGCGAAACCCGGGTCCTGGCGAACTGCGATCTGTTGGTCCAGGGCTTCGACGCGCCCGGCGTGCGGGCCCTCTACATCGCCCGGCCGACCTTTAGCCCAAGCGCGTACATCCAGATGGCGGGGCGTGGTCTGCGCGGCCCCAAGAACGGCGGCAAGGAGGAATGCGTCATCGTGGATGTCGCGGACAACTTCGGCGCAGTAAACAACTTCCTCGCGTACCACGAGTACGAGGGCCTGTGGAAGGAACAGCCCGCGTGATCCTCGTTCCCGATCTCCGTGATATCGAGGTCTCGAGTGCCAGCACGGTCGAGACCCGGTTGGCGCGGATGCTCCAACAGGTGAAAGGGCCCAAGGATGCGGTGGCATTCCACTCCGTCAAGTTGCGCAGCCATACGCTGAAGCAGCAGGCTGAGGCGGACTTCGTCGTGCTGTGGGACGGCGTGGTGATCGTGCTCGAGGTCAAGGGCGGCGGTATCCGGAAGTTCGAGGGCAACTGGTACACGGTCGATCGCCGCAGCGATTGGCATAGGCTGCGCGAGTCGCCCATGACTCAGGCTCAGACTGCAATGTTCGCGCTGCGCGACATCCTCCACGAGGACGGTGCGGGGTGGTTCGCGTGCGAGGCCGTTGCCGTCACTCCAGACATCGACTCGCCACCACCTGCCGTCGAGTGGAAACGCAGCCACTGGTGGAGCAAGGAGACGATGACCGTAGCCAGGCTGACCGCGGCGTTCACCGAGGTGGCCGAAGAGACGCGAAGTGCTCCGCCCCGCCGCCGGATCGCACGTCCCGAAGAGCTGCGCACTCGGCTCTTCGGCGAGTTCACCCGCATGCCGGTCGTCGACGCTCAGCGCGGGGCGGTCATTGAGGAGCAGAACCGGGCTACGGAGGGACAGGCGCAGGTGCTGGCCGCACTCGCGCTGAATCCGCGCATGCTCGTGTTCGGCGGCGCAGGAACCGGTAAGTCCCTGGTCCTGGCCGAAGCCGCGAAGCAGGAGGCAGCGGCAGGCAGGTCGGTGCTCGTCACCTTCCATTCGCCGTCCTTGGTGGGCTTCTTCGAGCCGCTGGTCGCGAACCGGGACATCGATCTGTTGCCGTTCGGCGAACTTTCCGAGGGGGATCAGTATGACGTGGTACTCATCGACGAAACCCAAGACCTCATGACCGCCGACGGCATGGACGCGCTGGACAAGGCAATTCGCGGTGGCAGAGCTGAGGGACGCTGGAGGATGTTCCTCGACCCGAACAACCAGGCGCACGTCGACGGTCAATACGAACCGGATGTCTGCGACCTCGTCGGCGAGGAGGCGACCCGGCTCCAGCTCCAGAAGAACGTCCGGAACACCCGCGCGATCGTGCACGTGGTGCAGGAATACTTGCGCGCGGACGTCGGCGATCCGGGAATCGTCAACGGTGACCGCGTCCATTGGTATGATCTTGACGGACCGACCGACGTTTCGGCTGCCGAACGGATCGCGCGCGACCTGGTATCCAACGGGGCGAGCCGGGATGGCATCTGGATCATCAGCTCGACCTCGGATGGTCCGCTCACGCGGGGAGAAGCCGGGTTCGTCATCACGAGCCCGCGCTACGCCAAGGGCCTTGAGGCGGAGCACGTGATCGTGTGCGATCTGCCGCAGGAGTACGACGAGCATGGTACGGCGGCCTTCTACGTCATGGTCACCCGCGCCCGAGTCACTCTCCACGTTCTCGTCTCCGCGGACGACAAAGAGCGACTCCAGCAACTCGTCCGAAAGCAGGTCGAGAAGTGACAATGACAACGCCGCAACAGCTTGCTTTGAAACACCTGCGCGAGGCTTACGTCGGGCCGGAAGGCGGAGAGCGCGAGACCACGCAGAATCCGCCGAACCGGCAGTACGCGGTGGGCATGCTCTTTCCACGCGATGACGGGAACGCAGGCCCTGGTGACGCCCAGGGGCGGCTGAGCGACAGCGTTCAGTCCGATGTGGTCGATGGCGATGTCGAAGAGGGCGGCACGGGCGTGCCGTTGGCCGAGGATTGGCGCCCGTCTTCGGTCGCGATCTCTTTCGTCACGGACGGCGAGAGAGTCGGGGTCGAGTTCTCCTGCGGTACGTACGCCGAGGTGAAGGGAGAGGGGCCGAGGCGTTGGAGACGCACCCCGCACACTTTCGATGACTTGGTGCTGGAGCGGGGCCACAACCCCAAGCGGCTCACGGCCGGTGAGATTCCGATCGAGATCGGTGCACGTTGGCGCGATTTCAAGGGATCCCGGCTGGTGACGGTGCACGTGCGTGTGCTGACCGAGTCTATGAGCGACGAGCGGCTGGACATCCCGCTGATGCTCTTCCAAGTCCGGTTGGCCGTCGAGGCCGATCCCGGTGCTCGAATTCTCGAGTACGACACCGCTCGGTCGTTCGATTCGGACCCGGAGGCTGCGGAACTGCGTCTCCGCTACCGAAACAGGAAAATATACGCCGTCGGCCACGGCATGGCCGCGGACTGGCAGGTGAACGACGACGGATCCGCTCGCGCATTCCTGGACCCCGTACCCGCGTTCATCGTCCCCGCGGTCGAGACGACCGGCTTTACCGACGACAGCCCCGCGGCGCGTGCGCTCGAGCTGAAACAACTTGCCGAGATCGACACGAAGCGAGCTGACGTCGTGCCCGCGCTCCGCGCGTTCGTCAACGCGTTCGCCGAATGGGCGGATGAGCAGATGGCCCGAGCCGAAAGGTTCGGGAGCGACGCCGATGTCGCGATCAGGATAGCCAATAGGTCCGCGGTCGCGGTGACGAGGATGCGGGAAGGCGTTGACCTCCTGGATAGTGCCGATCAACAGCAAGTGCAGACAGCGTTCGCGCTCGGCATGGAGGCCATGCGCCGCCAAATGCGACAGGCCGATCGTTCCCGGGGAAAGCCGGAGCACGCGATCAACGAGCCGCGTTGGCGGCCGTTCCAGCTCGGATTCCTGCTCATCGCCTTGGCCTCGACCGTTGATCCTGAGCACGACGATCGGGACTTGGTCGACCTGATCTGGTTCCCCACCGGTGGTGGGAAGACGGAGGCATACCTCGGCCTGGCGGCCGTGGAGATTTTCCGTCGCCAGCTGGCTTACGGGAGGTCTGGTGGCGGCACCGCGGTGCTCACACGATACACGTTGCGCCTGTTGACCTCACAACAGTTCCAGCGCGCTGCGGCCCTGGTCTGCGCCATGGAGCTGATGAGGGCGAACCACCCGAAAGTCAAGGGGATAGGACCTTTCTCCATTGGCCTGTGGGTAGGCAACGAGATCGCCCCTGGAACGCGAAAGGAAGCCATCCACGCTCACAAGCGGCTCTTGAGAGCGACTCGTCCGGAGGAGGCCAACGAGTTCCAGGTGGAGAGTTGCCCGTGGTGTCGAACCGAACTGGTCCCTAAGAAGAGGAGCGGCAGGTCCTCCGACTACGGGGCGCGGGTCGAAGGTTCCGACGTGATCCTGCATTGTGTCGACCCCGATTGCGCCTTTCATGATCGGCTTCCGCTCTCGGTAGTCGACGAAGTCTTGTACGAACAGCCGCCGACGATCCTCCTGGCGACGGTGGACAAGTTCGCCAGACTGCAGTTCAAGCCCGAGGCCGGACGGTTGTTGGGAATCGGCACGAACTTCAAGCAGCCGTCGATGATCGTCCAGGACGAGCTGCACCTTTTGTCGGGACCGCTCGGCACCACCGTCGCGGTGTTCGACGCGGTGATCCAGGTGTTGCTCGGCCGCTCGGGTACAACGCCGAAAATCGTAGCCTCTACCGCGACTATCCGTGCCTCGGACGAGCAGGTTCGCGGTTTATACGGGCGGCAGGTGGCGCTGTACCCACCGTCCGGACTCGACGACGACCGGACCTTCTTCTCGAGGCCGGTGCAGAACGGCGGAGGGCGACTCTACGTCGGTCTCATGCCTCAGTCGGTGTCCCAGCCGTCGGCGATGATTTCAGCTGTCACTCCGATGCTGGAGATTCCCGAGGTCCCGGCCAGGGATTTCGCCTCGCGAGATGCGTACTGGACGCTCGTCATGTATCACAACAGCCTGCGCGAGCTGGGGCGTTCGAGCGCACTGGTGGTCGACGACGTCAATGGCCGGCTGGAACCTCGATCGGAACGTCTGGGCATCCCGTTCCGCCGGGTCAAGGAGGTTCTCGAACTCACCAGCCGCCGAAGCGCCCAAGAGCTGCCCAACGACCTTCGTGCACTAAGTGCGACGGTCGACGATTCCGACGAGGTTGTCGACGTCGTGCTGTCGTCGAACATGTTGTCGGTCGGGATCGACGTCCCCCGCCTCGCTTTGATGCTGATGGTGGGGCAGCCGAAGACGACCTCCGAGTACATCCAGTCCACCAGCCGCGTTGGTCGCGGCGACACGAGTGGCGTCGTGGTCACGTTGTTCCGGTCGAGCAGGGCTCGCGACCGTTCCCACTTCGAGACGTTCCGCGGCTACCACGAGGCGCTTTACCGGAGTGTCGAGCCGACTAGCGTCACCCCGTGGTCAATGGCATCACGGGACAGGTCCCTTGCGGGGGCGCTTGTCGCGCTGCTGCGGAATTCTTTCGTCCCTCTCGCCAGCAACGGCGACGCCGTGAACCTCGACCTCGACGACCCGCGGATCCACGATGCAGTGGAAGGTCCGGTCAAGAGGTTCCTCGACCACGTCTCGCGCTCCGAACACTTCGAGCTGCACGAGACGGAAGAAAAGCTCTGGGCCCTGCTCCGGGAATGGGATACACGGGCCGCCCATGCGAGGGAGGATGGCGCAGGGTTTTATTACGAGCGTCGACCAAGATCCGACGCTGGCGCTCTGCTCAAGCGTTTCGGCCAGTCCGGCGTGGGTTGGCTGGTCGGAGATTCGATGAGGTCTGTCGAGCCGAACGTCGCCGTCGAAATCCAGGAACCGCAGGAGGAGGCGCCCCGTGGACAAGATCAAGCATGATCTCCGGCTTTCGGAGACGCTCACGCCCTTTGGCGTAGGTGCCGTCGCCGACGTACAGGCTGAGTCCCTCATCGCTCCCGATACGTCGTGGTGGGACGCCAAGTTCGCGCCAGAGGTCCGTTGCGAACGGCTCCGGACGAGGGTGAAGGCGGGAGCACTACGAAAGCCGCCCACTCACTCGAGTTGGGCCGCCAAGGACACCCCTGCGCTCCGTTATTGGCGATTTCCGGCATGGCGCTTCTGCGAACGCTGCGAAAAGCTGTCGAAGACGACCGGCCGCAAGAACGGCAAGTGGGACAACCACTGCGAGTGCGGTGGCTGGCTCGTTCCGATGAGGTTCGTGGCCGTCTGCGAGAAGGGGAGTCACATCCAGGACATCCCATGGTTCCAGTGGGTGCACCGGGGGAACGGGGCCCGAGAGTCCGAAGCGGTCCGTGTCTGCCAGGCCTATAAGGAACTCCGATTCTGGAAGCTCGCACCCCGCGGGGAGGGACTCGGCTCTCTTGTCGTGAAGTGCCACGGCTGCAAAAACGAGCGCTCTCTTGTGGAACTGGTCGGTAAGGGATCCTTGCAGCGCGACGGAATCCGTTGCATGGGGCGACAGCCTTGGGAGCCGAAGGCTCTCGATCCGGACCAACAGCCCTGCCCGCACCCGTTGATGGCCGTCCAACGCGGTGCAACGGGCAACTACATCGCTGATCACGTTTCCGCTATCGACATTCCTGAAGAGCGGCCGCATTGGCTGGAACTAGAGGAAAAAATCCGGGGACATCGGTACTTCGACAAGGTGATCGAAGACGCCGGTGGTCCGCAGGCCACAACGATCGCCGAATTGATCGGTGAAGACGTGGGAGCCACCACAGAGGCCGTTCTCACCACGGCAGCGGTCGGGAACAAGGAAACAACCGAAGAGCAATCGACGGATGAGATGCTGCTCGACCTCAAGGATGGGGAATGGGCCGCCCTCATCAAGAAGTTGCGGACCGAACGCGATGGCGAAGGAAGCGACTTTGTCGTCGACGGCAGAGCGCTCGAGGAAGCACGCGGTCCCGGGAGCTTGTTGGGTGTGATCACCGGAGTGGGGCAGGTTCGCAGGGTCCGCGAGGTGCGGACCCTGCGCGGCTTCCGCAGGTATGCCCCGGACGCGGCGAGAATCGATGCCGACCTCGGTCCCGACCGGTATCGGAACCCGACCTACCCGGCGGTCGAGATGTTCGGCGAAGGCATTTTCCTCCGTTTCGATGAGAGGAAGGTGACGGCGTGGGAGGAGCTGCCCGAGGTGCAGGCACGAGCGGACGTTCTCCTTCGGCGGCGTACGAATCTTGCCTGGGCCGAGCGGCTGGCGGTCCCTTGGCCGCGCTACGTCGCGTTGCACACATTGTCGCATCTGCTGATTCGGCGGCTCGCCTTCGAGAGCGGGTACGCATCGGCCGCCCTTCAAGAACGTGTCTATGCAAACCCAGACCGGACGGACAGGACCGCGGGTATTCTAATCTACACTGTTGACGGCGACGCGCAAGGAACATTGGGTGGCCTCGTTCGACTCGGCGAGCCCACCAATCTGATCCCGTTGCTCATTTCGGCCCTTGAGGATGCCGACTTCTGCTCGAACGACCCGGTCTGCATTGAAAGCGACAGCCAAGGTGCTTCGCAGCTCAATCTTTCCGCGTGCCATGGCTGTGCCCTCGTCAGCGAGACCTCGTGCGAGGCCGCCAACCGTCTGCTTGACCGCCAACTCGTCCTCGGTGGCAGTGATGTACCCGGCCTGCTCGACGGTGTACTGGAGGAGGTCCGAGCCGTAGCCAGCGAGGGATGAACAGGAGAGAACGACGAGTTGTCCTTCCAGGAGGGATTTTCATCCTGGCGTGGGTGACGAGGTCAGTTTGGCTCCAGCAACTGCAGCCGTGTGGTTAGTGCGCAACTCGCCCCTCCGACACGATGAAATCCCCACACTGTGAGGGTTCGGGTTGACCTGGACTTTCGCGGTGTGGGTTTATTGTTGATAGGTGATCGTGAGTCCGAGGGCGTGGTAGACGGACGCTTTGTTCTTGGGGTCTGCCCGGTGGAGGGTGTGGATCGCGCTGCGGCAGGCTCGGAACAGTGTGTCGATCAGGTCGGGTTCGGGCTGGGGTGGCTGGTGGTGTTCGCGCAGGGTCGCTTGGGCCTTGGCTTTTTCTGCTTCGATCTCGGCGATCCAGGGGCCGATGGTGTCGGGGCCGGCGCCGTTGTCGAGGGCGTGGCGGTACTGGGTGAGTAGTGCTCGAAGAGGGGAAACACCAGGCTGTACTGGTTGCCGTAGAAGGCGCGCTGAGGTTCGCCGATGACGGCCGCGTCGAACCCGCGGTCGGGGTCTTTGAGCGCCTCGAGAAGTTGCGATGTTCCGGGGCGGCGCTTCCAGGGGAGCGAGCGGGAATGGCCGATGTCGGAGTATTCGGCGACGATGGGGCCGTGGCTTTCGGTGAGTGCTTCGGCACGGGTGCGTTGCCAGCCACGGGAGGTTTCGGGGTCCTGCTGGTCTTCGGTGGACACGCGCCAGTAGAAGGCAAACCGGGTCATGGTGCTCCTTCCTCGTCGGTGTTCGTGTTGTCGGAGTGGTTGTTTGTCGCGTGCAGCAGCAGTCGGAGCGCTCGCGCCGCAGCTGGCGGGAGCTCAGGTGGCCTGGCGGGCACTTCGACAGTGATCTCGGACGTGGCGTGGTCGCGGAGTGTTCCTGAGCTCTGCTGCGGGACTGGCCCGGTCGGAACCGTAACGCCGGCGCTGTCGGCGAAGTGGGGCAATGCGGTGACGATGTCGGGCTCGTCGTTGTCGTTGCTGCTGGATTCGTGCTCGTGCTGGGAATGAGGGCACATGAGCGCACCTTTCAAGCACGTGAACTCGTTGCTTGAGCGGGACCGCTGCCGGGCAGTGTTCGGCCCGGTCCTGGCGCCGTAGCTGGACACGCCTGAGTCGGGGCCCACGTCTGTCCTGCGGGCATCTCTGGGTCAGGCGGTGTCGGGCAGGTCTACGTTGGTGCTGCGCTGTCGGCCAGTCGACGCAGGCTGATGTCGTGGTAGTCGCTTCGCAGGTCGATGCCTTGGTAGAGGCGGCCGAGTTTGCGCGCGGCGAGCCCGGTCGTGCCGGCGCCGGAGAAGGGGTCGAGGATGCGTCCGGTCTCGGGAGATCCGGCGGTGATGCAACGCCATGGAAGGTCGATGGGGAAGGGGGCGCAATGCGCCTCTGGTAAAGGCCTGGTGGGCATGGACCAGACATCGCCAGGATTCTTTCCGGTTTTCCAGGGACGCCAAGGTGTTTTGACTGTGTGCGGTTTGGTACCGCCGTCGTTGGTTTTTCGATGGTCGGGACGATTTCGCGAAAGGGGCTCGGCCACACGGCTGGTGTCCACGTGGTAATCCTGCTGCTTGGTCAAGAGGAAAACCATCTCGTAGCGAGAGGAAAACCGGTCCGAGGCCGGGTCCGGTATGCCGTTTGGCTTATGCCAGACGATCGCGTTGCGGATGATCCATCCGTTACTTTGCAACGCAAGAGCCACCCGCCAAGGGATTCCCATGAGGCTCTTGTGGCGAATCGTCAATGGTGTTTCGTCGGTGGTGATTCTGCGCGTGCTCCCGGTGCCGCTGTTGTGATAGCTGAAACTGTCCCGGAGGTTGAGCCAATACGTTCCCCAGGTGCTGGAGGAACTGGCCGCCGAACACGGCGGCGCGCTGGCGTCCGGTCGCCGCGTACCGCCGCCAAGTCAGCTCTCCGGTCCGCTCGGCAGGAATCCACCGGTGCGGCTCCAGCACGCAACCCCGTCCCCGGTGGTGTGCGTCCGCCTGCATCGCTGCGGCTGTCCTCGAACTCGTCTTGCGCGGCGTTGCCTCGCTGCTCGGGCGGTCGCAGGCACGCGGCTTCGCCGCTTGCGGAAACCAGCGCTGAACAGCGTGCAGGGCCCCGCGACCGATCCGGTCGGTCAACGGTGCCCTGCACGCTTGTTCAATGGCGCGTTGCGGCTGCCGGTGCCGGTGGCGACTACGCGGTGAGCACACCGCGGTTGTAGCGGAAGGACCCCCCGACGAAGGCGACGACGATCGCCGCGATGACGGCCGTCGCCGCGACCGAGTCGGTACCGGTGAACAGGCCACCGAACGAAGCCACGCCCAGCGCCGCGCCCACCGCGAAGCTGGTCTCCTGCAGAGCTGCAGCGCGGGCGACATCTCTGGAGGAAACGCTGCCGAGCAGGTACGAGTCGCCGGCCGCGCTCGCGACCCCCACTCCCAGACCGATCAAGAAGCTCGCTGGCCACAAGCCGACGAACGCGGCCACGACCAGGCCGAGAGCGGACGCGGCCAAGCTGACCTGCAATATTTGCACGGCGGGGAATCGGGAGTGGAACTTCGAGAAGACCAGCCCGCCGAACGACACCCACAGCGCCAGAACTGAAACCGGCAGGATGGCCGACAACGAGTCGGCTTGAGCGCTGAAGAGGTAGACTGATCCGATGTAGCAGGCATAGCCGAAGACGATCGCGAGCGAGCAGATCCCCAGCCGGGAGTAGCTGAGCATCCGCACGTCGATGAGCGGGTCACCGGAGCGGAGCTGGCGTCGGCAGAACACCACCAGCAGGCCGGCTCCGACGATCGCCGCCAGCAATCGCCCGGGCAGCGCGCCCTGGCTCTGCAGACTCCCCACCAGCAGTCCGAATCCGAGGAAGGCCAGGAGCGCGGAAACCACGTCGAGCCTGGTCGACGAGGCCTGCCCGAGATCGATACCGCGCAGCAGCACCCAGGCGAGCAATCCGCACAACATGGCGACCGCGGCGGGCAACCAGAACAGCAGGGTGTACGCGCCGACATCCACGATCGCCCGGCCGAGCAGCGGTCCGGCCCCGGCCCCGAGACTGCCCGCGAAGATCCACAACGAGAAGGCCAGCGTGCGCTCCGAGGTCCGCGGCAGGCCGCCGATGACCGAAGCGACGCTGGACACGATCAACGCGTAGCCGAAGCCCTGGACGAACCGGGCCACCGTCCACGCCGCCGGCGAATCCAGCAGTGCAGGACTGGCACCCGCGGTCGCGAACACGACTAGCCCGATCGCCAACGTCAACCCGGGCCCGATCCGCGCGCCCAGCCGGGATCCGAGCACGACGCTCGAGGCGAGCGCGACGGAGTACCCGTCGATGAACCACAACCGCCAGGAATCGGTCAGCACCGGCAGGTCGTAGGCGATGGAGTTGAACAGCGTCGTGTCCAAACCACCGAGGAACATCGGGATCAGGAGCACGGGGAACAGGACCGCCTTGGGCATGGCGGGCCTCGTTCTAGCGGAATGCAGGACATCTTCGGACATGGTCGCCCTCGTTTCAGTGAGTGTTCTGCGGTGATCGGAGAAGTCGTGGACTGCGGTCGCAGCGCGCGGGGACGTATCCGCGCAGCCGTGGATCCGTGCCGCTGGGAGCGGTTCAACCGGTCGAGATATCCGCGACGACCGTCCCCGCCAACGCGACGTAAAGCGCACGCGATGTAGTTCAGCACGGCCGCCGTGCCGCCTTTTCCGGTGAGGCGAGCGTGAAATCCCCGGCCAGCACGCCGATTCCCCCGTAGAGAACCACTTCCATCAGAACGTCGACGGCGCCGAGCATCGCCATCTGCAGCGCGGGGTTGTCCGCGTTACCGATGAACTGCGGGAGCACCGCGAGGAAGAAGAGCATGATCTTCGGATTCGTCAGGCTGACCAGCATGCCGCGCAGGTACCACCTGCCGGTCGTGATCTCGCTGTCCCCGCTGATCGTGCTCCGCGCCTTGCGCAACGTCACGAACGTCAGCCACAGCAGATACGCCGCGCCGAGAATTCGCACCGAATCGAGCACCAGCGGGTGCGATTCGGCGATCTTCCCCAGCCCGACGACGACGGCCGCGGCGTAGATGCTCATGCCGGTTCCGATGCCGAGGATGGCTTTCAGCGCGGATCGGCGACCGCCTTGGAGACCCACCGCGATCATGTAGGCCATATCGGGCCCGGGCGGGATCAGGAAGAGCAGGATCACCGCGATGAAGCCCGGCAGCACCGTCAGATCCAACGTCGGACACCTCCGGTCCGGATGTGGTGCGCGGCGGTTCCGCAGCGTTCGTGGTGATCGATTCGCGCTGGACGGCCGCGGTCTGCGGCCGGGCGCCCAGCACTGGTGCGGGTGGAAAGCATGTGAATCTCCGAGTGGATGTAGAACCAGCTATGGTGGTTCTACCGGTTTGCCCAGCAGGGGGCAACCGGCTATGCTGGTTCCATGTCCGGCGAGCATTTCCCCGAGTTCCGCCTCGGCGACGTCCTGGCGACCAGCTTCACGGCGACCCTGACGGAGCGCTGCGGCGCGGAGGTGGAACGCATCCCGGCGCCCCCCCGGCTCGTGGACTGGTTGGCGATCAACGGGCTCGCGGTCGACTCCTGCACCGAGTCCCAGCTCGACCGCGCTCGGCAGCTGCGGGAATCGATTCACGCAGCCGCCACCGCCGTCGCGAACGAGGACCCGCTGCCCGACTCGGCCGTCCAGGCCATCAACGAGTGCAGCACGGACGGCCTGGCGTCGGCGATCTTGACGTCCGAAGGCGACCGGAGCTGGCTGCTGAGTTCCGCTTCCGTGGAAGATGCGCTCAGCGTGATCGCCGCCGATGCGATCGGCATCATCTCGGGCGAGCGGGACGGAAAGATCGCCTTGTGCGCATCGCCGACGTGCCGAGCCGCGTTCTTCGACACCAGTCGGAGCCGCACGCGCAAGTGGTGCGACATGAACACGTGCGGGAACCGGGACAAGAAGGCGCGCTTCCTCGCCAACAAGCGGAAGAACTCCAGCGCCGCCGGCTGACGTCATCCCTCGCGCGGCCCCGGCGGCGGCCGCGTCCGCGAGACCGCCGCCCGCGGACCATTCACCCGGCCAACGGCGAAAACCCGGCCGTCGCGGCGCTCGCCGCGGAAACCGGCGGCGCCTGCATCGCCGAGGTTCCTGGGACTGTCGCTCGAAATCACCTGAACCGGATGGTTCACTTCGGACGCTGCCGGGGCCGTTCCGGACCTGCCGCTAGCGCACGAGCTTCCAGCGAGCCGACCCGGATCCCGATGATCCCAAAACCTCGGGCAACGCGCGGCGGGAACCCGCCGATCTCGGATCAACGAAGTTGGTGCAATTCTTGCGTTCCCTGGCCTCGTCCAATCTGGTCGCCGCCGCTCCGGTCGGGCATCGTGAGTTCTGCGAAACGGGAAACGGCCGCGATGCGGGGTGACACCCGGACCGGAAGGACGCGAGTTCCGAATGTCGCCACCGCTCGGTGCCCGAGTTGGAGAGGACAGACAACGATAATCGAGGCAAGCATCGTGTCGGGCGCACCGGCCGCCGCCGGTGGCGACGGTACATGGTCGTCCCTTGCTGGTGATCGCTTGGCATTACACCGCAGGATCGTGCACGTGGCACAGCCCTGAGGGACGCGGGTCAATCGTGCACCGTTTGCCGATCTTGGTGGTGGCCGTACAGCGGCGCTCGTTGTTGCGGCCTGCCGGCCGAAGGGGTGCGGACTGCTCCGGCCGCGCGGGCTGTCGCTGCTGGTGATCACGTCGCGTACTGGCCCCTCCAGTGGTGGCCCTGGCGGTCCCGGACCGCCTGCTGGGCGGCGTGATCGGCATGGGCGTTGAGGACGTCGCCGCCGGTCTGGTGCGCCCGGACCCACGTGAAAATCACATCGCAAGGTCACATCGCGGTCGGTCAGCAGCTCATCGATGCGCACGATCAGGCCGCGGTTCTTGATGGGTTTGCCCTCGACGGTGGTGTATCCGCGTCGGCGTTGCTTGGGAAGCCAGGAGGTTACGGCGTTCATGGCGTACTGGGAATCGATGCGGATCTCCAGCGGCACCGTCGGGTCGGTCGCGTGGAGGAGTTCGGCCACGGCGGTCAGCTCGCCGACGTTGTTCGTGGCCTCGCCCAGAAACCCGGACTCGCCCCGACAGGAGCTCCCGTCGGCGTCGGCGAGCACCCAGGCCAACCCCGTCGGGCGGTTGGGCGGCTCCGTCGGTCGCGGCGATCACACGTTTGACCATGCCTTCGCACGCTAGATGGCTTGAAAACGGTCTTCCACCGGCGCACTGCCCCGTGAAGGTGCGAGTAGCGCAAGAGCCCCACGAGGGCTCGCACCTTAGCACTGTGTGGCAAATCACAAAGTCGCATGGTGCGGAGTGCGGCAGCGAGCTCGGCGACTCACCCACCCCAGAACCCATCCGTTCCAGCGTTTGCGGCGGAGGTCGTGATCGTCTCCCAGTCGCCCGCGCCCGGACCCGGGCGACTGGGTCCGGGGCTTGGCCTGCCGCGACAGGGTGGTGGGGCTCGCGCGATGAGCTGACTGTTCAGCAAACTGGACGCTGTAGCGTTCCGCGCCGTTCCGTTGCTACCGACACCCCGGTCAGGTGCGCGCCGGCTTCTCCACCCTTACCCACATCTGGGCCGACGGCGGCTATACCGGACGCCTGATGCCCCGGGCGAAGAAAGTCCTGTCCTGCACCGTCGAGGTCGTCAAACGCACCGACAAGATCAGCAGATTCCTGGTTCTGCCCCGACGGTGGGTAGTCGAGCGGGACATTGGGATGGATCATCCAACACCGTCGCTGCGTCCGCGACTACGAGACCCTCCCCGAACACCACGAAGCCATGGTCACCATCGCCATGATCATGATCATGTCCCGCGGCCTCCCCCGCACCGGAGACTGGTAACCAGTTTCAAAATGCCCTCTGAGCGCAGCCATCCGGAAGCGGTCAACGAGACCGACTCGTGGCAGGCCCGTCGCAGGTGCTGCATTCCCCTGCGCTACCCGCAGTTGAACAGAAATCACTGCGGCGGCGGTCTCGCCGTGGTCGTACTGAAGCTACCTCGCCGCACCAGGCGGGGATCGGTATTGAGGAGGTTAACGCCAGTCCATCCCCTGATGGGCGAGTGCTGCCGGGCCGTGCTCGTGCACGCGCCACCGCGGTGCCGGGCAGATCGAGGCCGCCGGCCGCACCGTACGCACTTCGGGGCCGTACAGCCGCCAGCCGTCCCGCATGGCCTTGGCCTCGTACATCGCCACGTCCGCTGCCGCGAGCGCTTCGGACAGCACCGGCGACGCTGAGGGCAACGACTCCAGGAACGTCACCCCCAGCGACACCCCGACGCGCACCTCGTCGGCGCCGATGATCGGGATTGGGGCGGTCAGCGCCTTCACCAGCTCATCCAGCTGCCCCCGGCAGGCCGGTGATTCCAAGGAAGCCACGAACGCGAGTTCGTCCCCGCCGAGCCTGCCGACGACCGCCTCGGTGTCGAGCCCGGTGGCCAGGCGGGAAGCCACAGCGCGCAGCACCCGGTCCCCACACTCGTGGCCGTAGGTGTCGTTGATCGGTTTGAACCCGTCCAGGTCGACCAGACCGACTGCGGAGGCGCTGTTCAGCGCCTCCGCAGCGGCCGGTTCCCACCCTGCTCGGGACAGCAGCCCGGTGACCGGATCGCACCGGGCGTGGTGCAGTTGCCGAGTTCGGGAACGCAGCTGGCAGGCCGTGATAGCCCACCCCGTTGCCGCTGTCACCGCGGCGGCCGCGGTGACAGCTGTCGCGAGCTTGATAGACACGGTGGGTTCAGCTGCGGAGGTCGAACACGAGACGGGCCTTGACCCGGCCCGTCTCCACTTCCTCGAAGCAGGTGTTGACTTCGTCGAGTTGGCGAGCTTCCCGGATGACCTTGGTGCGGCCTTGCTGGTGCAGCTGGAACACGTCGGCGACGTCACCGCGGGTGCCCACGATCGAGCCGATGATGGTGATGCCGTTTAGCACCGTTTCGAAGATGGGCAGCTGCACGTAGTTGTCCGCCGGCAGCGCGACGAACACCAGCCTGCCGCCTCGGCGCAGCGAGCCGTAAGCCTGCTCGAAGGCCTTCGGGGCCACCGCGACCGAGATGGCGGCGTCGGCGCCGCCGAGGTCCTTGATCGCTTGCACTGGGTCCTCGGAAAGCGCGTTGACGGTGTGATCGGCGCCGAGTTCCTTTGCGAGTTGGAGTTTCTCGTCGACCACGTCGACCGCCACCACTCGAGCCCCGAAGATTTTGGCGTATTGCACTGCCAGGTGCCCGAGCCCGCCGATGCCGAACACAGCGACCGTGGACGCCGGACGAGCCCCGGAGAGCTTCACCGCCTTGTAGGTCGTGACTCCGGCGCAGGTGAGCGGCGCCGCGTCCAGCGGGTCCACTCCGTCCGGGACCTTGGCGACGTACTTCGCCGATGCCTTGGCGTACTCGGCGTACGCGCCGTTGATGAAGTAGCCGGTGTTGAGCTGCTGCTCGCATAGGTTCTCGCAGCCGCTGGTGCAGTGGTCGCAGACACCGCAGGCGATTCCGAGCCAGGGGATCGCCACGCGGTCGCCTTCGGCTACTTCGGTGACGTCCGGCCCGACGCTCTCGACGATGCCGACGCCCTCGTGCCCTGGGATGAGTGGGAGTGTGGGTTTGATTGGCCAGTCCCCGTGCGCCGCGTGGATGTCGGTGTGGCACAGGCCTGAGGTTTCGATCTTCACCAGGACCTCGCCCGGGCCCGGTTGCGGCTTGGCGACCTCGTCGATAGCCAGCTCTTTCGCGAAGTCGTGGACGACTGCGGCTTTCATGACAACTCCTAGTTAGGGTGTGCCGGTTGCTGATCCTTGTAGGGAATCGTTCTGAATTTCGGTTCTCGTTATTGCGGTTACCCGATTCGCTACTGCGGAACCGGGACTCCTTTGTGGCCGCGGTGTGCGTTCGGAACGGGTCAGGTTCGCAATGTGACCGGAGTTGCTGAAAGAAACGCCGGTTGCAGATCTGCCGTTGTACCAACAAGAACGGTGCACAGCGCGCCACGTGGGTACCGCCCGGCAGACCGGGTCAGAAAAAGGGGCGTCAGCCTGTCGGGCGGCGGTCTGGTGGTGTTCAGTCTTCGGCGGAGGACTGCATGCCCTTCGAGATGAAGTCCATCACGGAGGAGTCGGCGAGCGTGGAGACGTCACCGACCTCGCGGTTCTCCGCGACATTGCGCAGCAGCCGGCGCATGATCTTGCCGGAGCGCGTTTTCGGCAGCTCCTGCACCACCATGATCTGCCGTGGCTTGGCGATCGGCCCGATCTCGTGCGCCACGTGGTCCCGCAGCGCCTTGAGCGCGGCCTCCCCACCGGCCTCGTCGGTGGCGCTGCCACGCAGGATCACGAACGCGACGATGCCCTGGCCGGTCGTGGGGTCGCTGGCGCCGACGACCGCGGCCTCCGCGACCGTGGGGTGCGAGACCAGCGCGGACTCGACCTCGGTGGTGGAGATCCGGTGACCGGACACGTTCATCACGTCGTCAACCCGGCCCAGCAGCCACAGGTCGCCGTCCTCGTCGTACTTCGCGCCGTCACCGGCGAAGTAGTAGCCCAGCTCGGCGAACTTCGACCAGTAGGTGTCTTTGAAGCGTTCGTCGTCGCCCCAGATGCCGCGCAGCATCGCCGGCCACGGCTTGTCCAGCACCAGCAGCCCACCGCCGCCGAGGCCGGCGTCGTTGCCCTGCTCGTCGACGACTTTCGCCGAGATGCCGGGCAGCGGGACCTGCGCCGAACCGGGCTTGGTGGCGGTCACGCCGGGCAGCGGCGAGATCATGATCGCGCCGGTCTCGGTCTGCCACCAGGTGTCCACGATCGGCGTGCGGTTGCCGCCGATGTGCTCGCGATACCACATCCACGCCTCGGGGTTGATCGGCTCACCGACCGAACCCAGCACCCGCAGCGACGACAGGTCGTAGGACGCCGGGATGTCCGAGCCCCACTTCATGAACGTGCGGATCGTGGTGGGTGCGGTGTAGTACAGCGTGACGCCGTACTTCTGCACGATCTCCCAGTGCCGGCCCTCGTGCGGCGTGTTCGGGGTGCCCTCGTAGATCACCTGCGTGGCGCCGTTGGCCAGCGGCCCGTACACGATGTAGGTGTGGCCGGTGACCCAGCCGATGTCGGCGGTGCACCAGTACACGTCGGTCTCCGGCTTGAGGTCGAAGACATCGCGGTGCGTGCAGGACGCTTGGGTCAGGTAGCCGCCGGAGGTGTGCAGGATGCCCTTCGGCTTCCCGGTGGTACCGGAGGTGTAGAGGATGAACAGCGGGTGCTCGGAGTCGAACACCTCCGGGGTGTGCTGGTCGGGCTGCGGCTCGACCACGTCGTGCCACCACTTGTCGTGCTCGTTCCACTCGACATCGGTGGCGGTGCGCTTGACCACGAGCACGTGCTCGACGCTGGGCGTGCCCTGCACGGCCTCGTCGACGTTGGCCTTGAGCGGGGAGGCCTTGCCCCGACGGTACTGGCCGTCGCAGGTGATGACGACCTTGGCCGCGGCGTCGTTGATCCGGGCGCGCAGCGCCTCGGAGGAGAACCCGCCGAACACGACGCTGTGCATCGCGCCCAGGCGCGCGCAGGCGAGCATCGAGAACACCGCTTCGGGCAGCATCGGCAGGTAGATGACGACGCGGTCACCGACGCCGACGCCGAGCGAGGCCAGGGCGTTGGCGGTGCGGGAGACCTCCCGCTGCAACTCGGCGTAGGTGATCTGGCGGCTGTCGCCCGGCTCGCCCTCCCAGTAGATCGCGACGCGGTCACCGTTGCCCGCCTCGACGTGCCGGTCCACGCAGTTGTACGCGACGTTCAGCTCGCCGCCCACGAACCACTTCGCGAACGGCGCGCCGGACCAGTCGAGGACCTGGTCCCACTTCGTGCCCCAGTGCAGGTGCTCGGCCTGCTCGCCCCAGAACGCCTCCCGGTCGGTCGCGGCCCGGTCGTACATGTCCGACGTGGCATTGGCCGCGGCGGCGAATTCCGCTGGCGGAGGGAAGGTCCTGCTCTCGCTGAGCAGGTTGTCCAACTCGTTCGGTGAATGCTTGCCCACTTCGACCTCTCGACGCGATCACTCGGCATGATCGCTGTTTCTCGTGCAGGTTCGCCGCACCTTCCATCCGGGGTGCTGGGCGAACCTGGGATGGTCAATCTTGAGGTGGCGTTGCCCCGACCGGCCCGGCGCCGTCCGCGGTAAACACGGCCAGGATCCGTTCGCCGACGACTTCGAAAGGCCCCAGTGCGTCGACCCGCGCAAGGACGTCGTTCTCCTGGTAATACCTGAGCAGTGGCGATGTCTGCTGCTCGTAGAGCTCCAAGCGGCGGCGGATCGAGTCCTCGTGGTCGTCGTCGCGCCGGTGCAGCCATCCGGCGCACACGTCACAGATTCCCTCAACCCGCGTGGGGCTGAACTCCACGTGCCAACTCCGGCCGCATTGGCCGCAGGTCCGCCTTCCGTTGAGGCGCCGAACGACTTCCTCCACGGGCGCGTTCAGTTCCAGCACGAGGTCGACAGCGTGCCCGGAACGACGCAGTGTTTCGTCCAGGCTTCTGGCCTGGTGGAGGTTGCGGGGGAACCCGTCCAACAGGAATCCGCCGACGGTATCTTCCTCGGCGAGCCGGCCGCTCACCATCGCCATGGTGAGTCCGTCCGGAACCAGCTCGCCACAGTCCATGTAGGCCTTCGCGGCGAGACCGAGTTCGCTGCCTTCCCGAATGTTGCGCCGGAACGTGTCACCGGTGGAAACGTGCGGTACCTCCAGGTAGGAGGCAATGGCGTTCGCCTGCGTTCCCTTCCCCGCGCCGGGCGGCCCGATGAGGACCACACGTCTTGTCTGGTGTTCGGCTCGCATGAAGTCGCCTCCATTCGTTGTCGGTGAATGATCGTGAGCGGGCTATGGGGCCACACGACCCCGGCGTTTCCAGGAACAACCCGCTCGAAGGCTGCCGTCGCAGCAACCGCCGGACTGGTGGAACATCAGCGGGCCGTGCTGGTCGTGGAGGAGGCGCAGTAACTCCGCCGCCTACGTGGTTACGGCGACCCTTTCCGGCCCGGTCATCAGAACAGTCCTGGTCCGCTCTCGCAGTAGCTGACCAGCAGGTTCTTCGTTTGCTGGTAGTGGTCGAGCATCATCTTGTGGTTTTCTCGCCCGATCCCGGATGCCTTGTAGCCGCCGAAGGCCGCGTGCGCGGGGTAGGCGTGGTAGTTGTTCACCCACACCCGGCCGGCCTGGATGTCTCTTCCGGCTCGGTAGGCGGTGTTGCCGTCGCGGGACCAGACGCCGGAGCCGAGTCCGTAGAGCGTGTCGTTGGCGATCTTCATGGCGTCGTCGTAGTCGTCGAACTTCGCCACGGACACGACGGGGCCGAAGATCTCCTCCTGGAAGATCCGTTGTTTGTTGTGCCCTTCGAAGACGGTCGGCTGGACGTAGTAGCCGCCCGCGAGTTCCCCGTCCATCTCGATGCGCTCGCCACCGGTGAGGACCTTGGCGCCCTCCTGCTTGCCGATGTCGATGTAGGAGAGGATCTTCTCCAGCTGGTCGTTGCTGGCTTGGGCGCCGATCTGGGTTTCGGTGTCGAGCGGGTGTCCCTGTTTGATCTTCTTGGTGCGTTCCAGGGCGTCGGCGAGGAACTGGTCGTACATGCCGCCCTGTACCAGGGCGCGGGACGGGCACGTGCACACTTCGCCCTGGTTGAGGGCGAACATGGTGAATCCCTCCAACGCCTTGTCGTAGAAGGCGTCCTTCTTCGCGGCGACGTCGTCGAAGAAGATGTTCGGGCTCTTGCCGCCCAGCTCCACGGTCGCCGGGATGATGTTTTCGCTGGCGTACTGCAGGATCAGACGGCCCGTCGTCGTCTCACCGGTGAAGGCGATCTTGCTGATCCGCGAGCTGGACGCCAGCGGCTTGCCCGCCTCGACCCCGAAACCGTTCACCACGTTGAGCACGCCAGGCGGCAACAGATCCCCGATGACCTCGAGCAGCACGTGGATCGAGGCCGGGGTCTGCTCGGCGGGCTTGAGCACGACGGCGTTGCCCGCAGCCAGTGCGGGCGCCAGCTTCCAGGTCGCCATCAGGATCGGGAAGTTCCACGGGATGATCTGTCCGACCACCCCGAGCGGTTCCTGGAAGTGGTAGGCGACGGTGTTCTCGTCGATCTGCGAGATCCCGCCTTCCTGGCCACGGATGGCGCCCGCGAAGTACCGGAAGTGGTCGATCGCCAACGGGATGTCGGCGGCCAGCGTCTCGCGCACCGGCTTGCCGTTCTCCCAGCTCTCGGCGACGGCGAGCTTCTCGAGGTTCTGCTCCATCCGGTCGGCGATGTTGAGCAGGGCCGCGGCACGGTCGCCGTAGGACGCTTTTCCCCACCCGGTCGCGGCACCTTCTGCGGCGTCGAGGGCACGCTCAACGTCTTCCGCAGTCCCACGGGCTACCTCGGTGAAGGTCTTGCCGGTGATCGGGGTCGGGTTCTCGAAGTACCCGCCCTTGACGGGGGCGACGTACTCGCCACCGATGAAGTGCTCGTAGCGCGAGCGGTAATCGACCACCGAGCCGGCGGCCCCTGGCGCTGCGTACTGAGTCATCGTTGACCTCTCGTGTGCTCGTGCGGCTCTGGCGAACCGTCGTGACCTGAGCTACTCAGGCCTCTGGTTTCGCGAGAAGCTAGGAGTCGCAACGTTGCCTGCACGTTACGACCGACTCGGCGGTAACTTGCCTGTAGTCGGCGTAACCGCGCACTATGGCCGTTTCAGTGACCGGATTCTGTCTCGACACATCTGTGCAGGCCCATGAACAGCAGTTACGACACCTCGGTCGATCCGTTCGAGCGCGCACGACTTCTCGAGCGGGTGCATGCCGCCGTTCTTGCGGGCGACCGGGCTCCGCATGAGCCGCGGTCGGTCATATTTGAGTCGTGGCGCCGTTCGCTGGAAGCCCGGATCGCTCCCGATCTCGGGCGACCCCCGGAGTCGCTCGACTGCAGCCGACTCGACGACATCCGCGACGGCCACCCGCTGGCGCGGTGGGTGCCCATGTTGCGCCAGACGGTGCTCGACGAAACCGACGGCACCAGTCACATCATGATCATCACCGATGCCGACGGCAACATCCTGTGGCGGGAAGGTCACCCCCACGTTTGCCGCGATGCCGATCGCGTCGGGCTCGCTGAAGGCACACGTTGGGCCGAAAACGCCATTGGCACGAACGCTATGGGCACGACCCTGGTAACCGGCACGCCCGTACAGATTCACTCCGCCGAACACCTCGTGCGGACCTACCACTCGTGGACCTGCGCGGCCTGCCCCATCCGCGACCCGGAAACCGGTGCGCTGCTCGGTGCCATCGACCTCAGCGGACCGTTGCACACCATGCACCCGGCGCTGCTCGCGCTCGTGGTGGCCGCGGGGCGAATGGTCGAAAACGAGCTCCGCTGGCGCTTGGTCGCCTCCGACGACCTGTTCCGCCAACGCCACGAGCGCCACCTCGCCGACCCTGGGACGGGAACAGTGCTGCTGAGTCCCAGCGGGCGTGTCGTCGCGAGCGCCGCTACGACGCAGCTCGTGCCGGGCCAACGACTCAGCTTCGACGGCGGCGGGTTCGACCAGATGAACACCGACGAACACGTCGAACTCGAACCGATTGAGGGCGGCTACCTGCTGCGCCTGGGCCAACGCCGCTCCGGCCACCGGCCACGGTTGTCGTTGAAGCTGCTCGGCAGCGGTGTTCCCGTCGCCACAGTGGATGGGGTGCGGCACAAACTGAGCCTGCGGCACGCGGAAATCCTCACGCTGCTCGCGATGCATCCTGACGGGCTCACGGCGGAGCGCCTCGCGCTGCTCCTGCATGGCGAGCAGGGCAACCCCGCCACGGTCCGTGTGGAGATCCACCGTCTCCGCAACGCGCTCGGCCGAAGCGTGGTCGAGCCCAAGCCGTACCGGATCGCAGCCGAGGTGGACGGCGATCTGCTCACGCTCAGGGAGGCATTGAGCCGCGGCGACGCCGAAGCTGCCATCGACCGCGCCGGGCTGTTGCTTCCGGACTCGGAGTCCGCCGCCATCCGCGCCGAGCGCGACGAGCTGCACGCATCGATCCGGGGCTGGGCTCTAGCCAGCAAGGACCGGGAACTCCTCTGGCGTTTCACCCACACCGATGTGGGGCGTGACGACCTGGAGGTTCTGGAGAAGGCGCGTGACCTGATGGACTCGGACGCTCCGCGTCGCAACGTGCTTGAAACCCGCCTCCGCCTAGTCTTGGAAGAAGACTTATGAGGAACCTGCCCGATCCGACAGGTGAGAGGCGTTCGTTTGGACGGTTCTGAGACCAGACCCGTTCTTGCAGGCTCTTTTCCCGATTATCCCGGCCCGTTTTCCACGGTCCGGCGAGATCTCAGACTCATGCTCATGCCGATGAACACCAGCGCTAACGTGGATGTTCTGGTGGAGCGGACGGGGCAGTGCTGAGCTCGGCATTCGCCCTGCGCCGACTCGACGACGCTTTGTACGCGCCAGGGGCACCGATACTCGATGTGGACGTGCCTTGTATCGATTCCGTAAGCGACCCCTCGGGGAGCTGTTGATCTGTGTGCTGGTTCATGCGCGCCGTGGTCGCGCCTATTAGCTTGCTCGGCCATTCCCAGCTCACGCGAGCTATTCCCCGGCGTGGGGACGAAAAATCAGGAGGTGTGCCATGCCGCCGTGGCGGGTGCGTGATTTTCACGACGACGATCTGGACCAGGCGATTCACATCTGGGACCAGAGCCGCGAAGGCGGGGAGCCGGTGTTCTCCGCAGCCGAGGTGGTGTCGATCGCACGGGCCGGTCACCCTGCGATGGTGGCGGTCATGGAGCAAGACGTGGTCGGCATGGCAGCAGCGAAGGTGGAAGGGGAACGGGCGTGGCTGGCGTTGTTCGCCCTCGACGCCCGGTGGCGCAACCGCGGCATCGGAAGCGCGTTGCTGGACGAACTGGAGAAGAAGCTGCGTGGTCAGGGCGTGCATCGCATTACCAGCCTGGTCCCGGAGGGCGCGGCCGGGTTCAAGGCTATGGTCAACTCCGGTTACCGACCGCGCACGGACCTGACCTATTTCGAGAAGGTCGAGGACCTCGACCCGGCCGATTTCGGCGTGCTCGAGGAACTCGGCGGTCGGCTGTTGCCGCCCGGCCGGTGGGAGGCGATGGCCGGGATGGCGCGGGAGAAGGACGTCATCGAGCGCCGCGTGGTGCTCCCGATCTCGCACCTCGAGCAGGCGGAGCGGCACGGCGTGCTGCCGCCGAAGGCGATCGTGCTGTTCGGACCACCCGGGACCGGCAAGACGAGCTTTGCCAAGGCGATCGCATCCCGGTTGAACTGGCCGTTCGTCGAGCTGTTCCCCTCGCGGCTGGCCGGTGCGTCCCCGGACGGGTTGGCGGCGTCGCTGCGCGCGGTGTTCGCCGAGCTTGAGGAACTCGACGACCTGGTGTTGTTCATCGACGAGGTGGAGGAAATCGCAGGCACCCGATCCACGCCCGCGGCCGGGCCGACGCACGGGGTGACCAACGAACTGCTCAAGCTCATCCCCGGCTTCCGTGAGCATGACCACCGACTGCTGGTCTGCGCCACCAACTCGGTTAGCTTACTGGATTCGGCCTTCCTGCGGCCGGGCCGGTTCGACTACATCATCCCGGTCGGGCCGCCGGACGAGCCCGCCAGACGCGCGATCTGGTCGCGCTACCTCGGTCCAGCGCGCGACAACGTCGACCTGGAGCTGCTGGTGGAGCGCACAGCTCTGTTCACCCCAGCCGACATCGAGTTCGCCGCCCGCCAGGGCGCCCAGGCCGCGTTCGAACGCGACGTGCTGCACGACGACGATGCGCTGGCGACGACAGAAGACTACCTGCGGGCGGTTGCCGACACCCGCCCCACGTTGACCGCCGGGGCCATCGCGGAGTTCGAGCAGGACATCGAAAATTACACCCGCCTCTGATCCTGAGGTTTCGCGGTTATGCGGCGATTGAGGTGCTGGTCGCAGGCGTGGCGGGATTTTGATCGGTTGTGTTCTGACCTGTGCTGATGGCGGTTATTCGGGCTCGTCGGAAGGCGATGAGCATGTCGTCGATGCTGACGTGGGTCTTCTTGCGGTTCCAGGGTGATCGGGAACGGGCGGTGGCCAGGTCGGCTTCGGCGGTGCCGTGCCCGGCGTACCACAGGATGAGGATGGTCAGGCCCAGCATCGCGAAGAGCACGCTGCGTTCGACCGCGAGGCGGAGCCGGTTGGCGGCCTCTCCGGCCCCGATCAGGCTCTTGGAGTCCTTGATCGTTTGTTCCACGCTCCATCGGTCGGCGTAGCGAGCAATGATCGTCCCAGCCGAAGCGCTGGTGTCGGTGGACACCAGCGCGATGTCATACGGCCGGACGGAGTCGATCTCTTTGATCAGCATGACCGTGACGGGCGTGCGGTGCAGCGAGCCCCACCACAGGCAGGAGATGGTGGCGATGTCCACGGTTTCGGTCGTGCCGTAGCGGGTCACGTTCGTGGTTCGCCACGTGGCGGTGGCCGCCATATCGGTGCAGGTCCCGAGTTTCTTGAAACAACTCCGGACCGGGGACGCCCAAGCGCCCCAACCGCAACGTAGCCCCAGCTCAGCCCAGGCATTCCTCGCTCGATTGCGCGCCCGCCCGAGGCTCACGTGGGCCAACGAATCCACCCCAGGAAAGAACCGCTCGTTGGCGACCTAAGAATCGGTGACGACCGTGCTCGAGGGAGGACTCGGGAATTGGCCGCGATTGAATCGGCGCTTGAGCGTCTGGCTGCAGTTCGGTGAGCAGACGTTCCGGTCCCGTAGCTTCCACGGAGTGAAGCGTGCGATCGGAGCACTGCACACGACGCAGGGCGCACCACCTCCCACCCGAGAAGGGGTGGTCAGCGCTGCATGCGGATCGGCCTCCTCGGACCTTGCATGGGGACCGGCGGGCATGTCGGAATCCTTTCCCTAATCCGTTTTGTCCGGAACTGGCCATGCTAGTGGTCCGGTGATCACTGTGGTCGTGTTTTGCGAAACCTGCTCGTGGCAATGGCCTACTGGTGGTTTCGAACACGGTCGCTATCCCGCTGCGACATGAGGCGCGTGCTGGAGTAGTCGTGTGACCAGGTAGATGAGGTGTCGGACCTCGCCGATGGTCGGACTCAGCTTGTAAGCGTGGTGGTGGCAGCGCTGGCGGTCGACGAGATGTAGCTCCTGGCCGAGCGCGTGCGCGGCCGGGGCGGTCATGTCGGTCGCGTGTTTCTGTGGGTCGTCGACGAGGGCCCGGATTCGGGCCCACCATTGCGGTTCCCGCTGCTGGACGCGGACGCCTGGCGGGCATCCCGTTCGGAACGGGAGCCGCAATCGCAAGGTTGACCTGCAAGTGGTGTGGACGTTCGTTGATCGTCGGTGCGATTCTCAGCCAAGGCAAGACCTTTTGCGGCCCGGCTTCCCGCAGCTGGGCTGGTCCTTGATCCATACACAAGGCTGTACGTGTTCGATGGCAAGGGCGGCAAGGACTGGGAAGCCGCCCAAGCGGTGTCGCACCGATTCGTCTGCGTTGGCGAGCTGGAGCAATGAAACCGCAACGGCTAGCAGGATCACTGTGTCCGTTCTGGAAGGATCAGGTGGCCGGAGAGGTTCAGCGTGGGGTTTGGGTTCAAGTCCCCCCCTCCGACACAGAACGATCCCCAGGTCAAGCTTCTGACCTGGGGTTTTGTTTTCTCCCTCGTCGCTGTCACAGGCTGTCACGTCACTGACCTGCTGTTGCTCACGTGGGGGTTCAGCTCCCTCTCCGATACCTACGCTGGCCTCCCCACGGGTTCGGTAATCCTCCGGGGAACCCACCTTCGGCAGAGCAGCTGAAACTACCGACTTGGTGGTGCGCACCCACTTTTTTGGGGGGCTCAAGCTGACGATGCCGTGCACGCGCATGAGCTGCTCCACACGCTTGTGACTGGCCACGTACCCTCGTCGGCACATCCCGACATATATCCGCGGCGAGCGGCATTCGGTGCGGCCGGATCAGCTCGTGAGATCGGTCTCCCCCAGCTTCCGTGGCTGTTGCAGCACCGCCGGTCCGAGCACGTGACACAGGTGCAGGGTGAGCTCGAGGTCGAGCTGTCCTTCGGTCAGCGGGCGACCTCGTTCCTGTTCCGCCTTGGCCAGGCGGTACTTCACGGTGTTGCGGTGCAGCATCAGCGTCTCGGAGGTCTCGACGTAGCTGCCAGTGCGCAGGAAAGTTCGCAGGGTCTCCCGCAGCCGGTGAGCAGGCTCGGTGTCGACCGCTAGCGCCCCGAGGGACTCGACGACCCATCGTCGGCTGGCCGGGAGATCTCGCGCCAGCATCGCGGCGATCGCCATGCCGTCGTCGCCGTAGGACACCACCCGGGTGTGCGGTGCGCGGCTGGTGCTGGCGACGATGCGAATGGAGTTGGCCTGCTCCAGCGTCCGGCGGAACCCTTCGATGCCTGTTACGGGGCTGCCCATCGCAGCCCGCACGGCCGGGACCGCTGCCAGGACCTCGTGCACTCGCGCCGTATCGATCCACGATGTTTCGTCCGGTACGTGGCACCAGACCCAGGCGGTGCTGCGATCGATCGGCATGAACAGCGGCGCGACCGGGCTCCCCACCGCCCGAGCGAGCTGGCTCGCCAGCGACCGGAGAGCCTCGATCTGGTCAGCTGCCTGGCGCGCCCCCTCGTCCCAGAGCACCGTGGCGACATGGGCGTGATCGAGACGGTAGCCAGTCGTGCGGGCGAATTGGCCCGTTTCGACCGCCTCGCGGTCGAGCACTCGATGCACGAGCCGGGAGACATCGGTGGCATTCTGCTCCACCAGTGTCTGCCGCTCCGCCTCGTGAACATCGAGCACCACCCGAGTGATCCAGTCAACATAACGGTGCAGCCAACCGGCCAAGTGGTGCAGCAGGCGCAGCTTGAGCTCCGATGAGCAGTCCAGCCGTTCGATCTCCTGGAACATCTCGGCCAGCAGGTCGTCGGAGCCGATGTGGTACGCGCGGCGCAGCGGTGCCGTCGACACGCCCGCTCGAGCCAGCCGGACGGCGTACTCCGTGGCAGCGGTAGCCGGGTGCACGTGCTCGATCGGGATGTCGTTGCGCAGCATGTGCAGGATCGTGGTGATGTTGCCCTCGACGCTGGCATGCAGCATCTCCGTCATTTCGGGGTCGTCGAGGTCCGCGATGGCATTCTCGATCGCGGCGTTCATGCTGTTGCTGAGCTCGGTGTGCCGCTCCTGGAGGCGCTCGGCGACGCGGATCACGAGGACGCGGATCTCCGCGGCCTCTGGGGCACCGTCAGAGACCAGGCGTCGTTTCAGGGGTCCCGTCACAAGCGGTCAGCATTCCTCCCACGAAGCTCGCGCAGCGCCGACCGTGCCGCGTTGTAGCCGCACATGCCGTGCGCGCCCGCGCCTGGTGGAGTGCCCGCCGAACACAGGTAGGCGCCGGGTACGCCCAGGTAGTAAGGATTGAGCGCGGGCCGCGGTCGGAAGACCAGCTGCAGTGCGTCGTTGGCGCCGGTGACCACGTCGCCTCCGACGTAGTTGGGGTTGTGCTCCTCCATCTGCCGCACCGACCTGACGTGCCGGGCGAGAATCCGGTCCCGGAAGCCAGGGGCGAACCGCTCGATCTGCTGCTCGACCGCCGAGGTGGCGTCGCCGACCCAACCACCGGGCACGTGCGCATAGGCATAGACGGGTACAGCCCCCTCGGCAGCCCTTGAAGGGTCAGCGACATACTGCTGACCCACCAGAAGGAAAGGCCGCTCCGGCATCCGGCCACGGTGGATCTCGCGCTCAGCCGTCGCAATCTCGTCGAGTGACCCACCTACGTGGACTGTGCCAGCGCGCCGGGATTCCTCGTGCTGCCAGGGCACGCCGTCCTGCACCGCGAACTCGACTTTGAACACACCCGGTCCGTGGCGGTAGCGGGTGAGGGCTCGGAAAACGCGCGGGGGCATCCGGTCGCCGATGATCCGTGCCGCCGCAGCAGGAGCCACGTCGAGCATGACCACGTCGGGCGAGCCGAGCTCGTCGAGCGAGCTCACGGTGGCCCCCGTTTGCACTCGGCCGCCGTGCTCCTCGAGCAATCCGACCATGGCTCGCGCGATCGCGGCCGATCCGCCCTCGGCCACGGGCCAGCCGTAGCAGTGGGCCGCTGTGCCGAGTGCGACCCCGATCGCCGAGGACATCGGCGACCCGAACGGGCGCAGCGCGTGGGCGGCAACACCGGCGAAGAGCGCCCGACCTTCCGGGGTCGACCACCGCCTGGCCAGTGACGCCGCCGGCAATAGGGACAGCGCCCCGAACCGGGCCAGCTTCCACGGGTGGGTGGGCAGGTGCAGCATCGGACGGAGGAAATCCTCGCTGATGTCGTCGAACCGGCTGGCCAACCAACCGAAGACCTGCCGCCACGCGCGAGCGTCGGAGCCGAGGCCGTGCGCGGTGGCATCCACCGACCGCCATGCTGCTGCTCCGCGGCCACCGTCCAGCGGATGGGTGTACTGCACCTCGGGCCATCGCCAGCGGAGTCCGTGGCGGGAGAGATCGAACCGTTGGGAGAACGGCGTGTCGACGGCGAGGGGATGAAAACCCGAGCACTCGTCGTGCAACAGGCCGGGCAGAGTGAGCTCGCTGCTGCGGGTTCCGCCTCCGACGGTGGATGCGGCCTCGAGCACCTCGACGTCCACTCCTTCCGCCGCGAGGGTGAGGGCGGCAGCGAGCCCGTTGGGCCCGCTGCCGACCACGACTGCCTTCGTCATGAGGTGACCTTGCCATTGGGTCGTCCCTCGGAGCGAACATGCCGCTTGGATCCGTCCGGACGTGGGACGGGGTGGAAGAAGTTCCCGGCCGGTTCGTAGCCGGGCAGCCGCCAGGTCACCTGGTGCGGGATCGGCCCGTTCGGAATCCACGGCTGCTCGGCCACCGCGTCCTGCACGTCGTAGTAGCCGAGCTCAACGATGCCGAGGGCGGCGTCGACGACCTTGTACTGCACGGTCTTCTTGTGGATCGGCTGCGACTCGGTCCAGGCCATCACGAGCTCGCCAGGCTCGAATTTGCAGCGCTTCTGCACCATCGCGATCGTGCGTTCGTCGAACAGGTGCCCGTCGCCGAACTGCCAGCCGACGAGCACGGTGCAGACGACCTCACCTTCGCGCAGCCGGTAGTTCTCGAGCTTGTCGAGATGCCGTTGCAGGAGGGACAGGTGCATGCGGCCATGGCTGTGCATGCTGCGGAAGGCCACGCACTTCTGCAGGAAGATCTCGGCCACCTCAGAGCCGTAGAGGCCACGCAGCTGCTGCCGCTGGGTCTGCAGAGTCTTGGTCAGGCCGGTGTCGAGCTTGTCCTCCGCGTCGTTCATGCGGAACGCCATCGTCGCCGACGCCCAGTTGCCGGCGTACTGCCGCATGGAGACCAGGAACGACACCCACTCGGGCTTCAGGTTGCCGAGGATCGGACCGGCCAGGTAGAGGGCCAGCGCCGCGGCGAGGACCCAGGCGCTGCTGAAGTCGAACATGCTGTAGCCGTTGCCGGCGAAGAAACCCCCGAACAGGAACGGTACGACGAAGACAAAGAAGACGTTCCACTCGAGCGGCACCGCGAGAGGGTAGGTCGAGTAGATGAAGATGTGGAACAGCACCATGCCGGCGATCGCCAGCCAGGTGATGGTTTCGTTCGTCGAGAAGAGCAGCACCAGCGGCAGGCACAGCTCGACGACGGTACCGCCGAGGTGCGCCCACCCCAGCGCCATCTTCGACGGCCGCATGTCGTTCGGTGGGTCCTTGTAGAGTGAACGCTTCAACCGCTTGGACGTCAGCCAGGGCGTGTTGCTCATCATCGCCTGGACGACGAGGCTGAAGTGGTGCCCGAACTTGGAGACGCCGGCCCCCAACCAGATGGTGACCATGGCGATCTTGGCGACGAGCACCATGTCGACGTGGCTGGCCAAGACGCCAAAGGCCAGCAGGCACACGGCGTACTGCTCGGGCCGGGAGGCCAAGAACAGGACCTTGTCGCGAAAGCCCATGACCAGGATGAGCGTGACGTAACTGATCAATGCCCAGCCCGGCAGCAGTCCGACCTCGCTGTAGGCGGCTCCACTCTGGACGCCGGGTCCCACGAGCAGGAACACCAGGTTGGCCAGGATCAGCAGGTAGAGCCCGACGTCGAAGATCGTGCGCTGGTCACCGGCAGTTCCGGGGACCTTGCCTGGGTAGGGCGGGAGGCGCAGGGTCCCGAGCTTTGTCCAATAGCGCCATCCCCCGATCATCGGGCCGAACTTGAAGGCCAGGGGGCCCCAGGAGGCGCCGTGTCCGGTGATCTCCCACAGGACCGTCCACACCATGAGCTTCTGGTAGACGATGAGCTCGCCCCACCATCCGCCGAGATCTACTGGGCTGAGGCCCGAAGTGGTCAAGCCGACGACGAGCCAGCCGCCGACCACGAACAGGACCGTCTTCATGATGTAGAGGGCGTGCATTTGCTTCGGGCCACCGAAGCCGTACTCCGCCCAATGCGTCGCCAACATCCGCATCCTGTCCATAACAGGCATCGACTCGAACTTTGCCGGGTCCACCGGTGGCATGTCTGGAGTCTTGAATCCCACGGTGCTCTCCTTCCTCGGGCAGGGCTTTCCGCGCGAGGAGGTCTCGCGCAGAACAGATCCGGGTCCGGGTGGTGATCAGGCTGGTTGGGTGTCCAGGTTCCGCCGGAGGGTGGGCTTGTCGATCTTGCCCACGGAATTCTTCGGCAGGGCGTCGACGACGCGGATGCGCTCGGGCACCTTCATCCTCGTGAGGTGGCGTCGACAGTGCTCGAAGAGCTGCTTCTCGGTGGTCGTCGAGTCGGGGTAGACGCTGACGTAGGCGACCGGGACCTCGCCGTACATCTCGTCGGGACGACCGACAACTGCGGATTCGAGCACGCCGTCCACAGTGGTGAGAACAGCCTCGATCTCTTTGGGGTAGATGTTTTCTCCACCGCGGATGATCATGTCCTTGAGCCGATCCACGATGGTGAGGTAGCCGTCTGCGTCGAGGTGACCGACGTCGCCGGTGTGCAGCCAGCCGTCGACGATGGTCTCGGCCGTTGCATCCGGCTTGTTGAGGTAGCCGCGCATCACCGTCGGGCCGGAGATGACGACCTCGCCGTCCTCATTAGGTGGTAGGAACGAGCCATCGGAACCCATGATCCGGATCTTCTGGCCGGGCAGCGCCGGTCCGACGGTGCCGATCTTGCGGACGCCGTCGACCGGGTTGCACGCGGAAGCGCAGGTTCCCTCCGTGAGGCCGTAGCCCTCCACGATCTCGAAGCCGTACCGCTCATGGGAACGGGTCAGCAGCTCGAGAGAGACCGGGGCGGCCCCGCAAACGACGAACCGCAGCGAGGAGACGTCGGCGTGAACGCTCTCTGGTAGAGCGGCGAGCACGGCGTAGATGGTGGGCACGGCCGAAAAGTACGTCGGTCGCAGCTGCTCGACCTGGTCGAAGAATCTGGTGGCGGAGAACTGCCCGGCGATGCTGACCTGTCCGCCGCAGCGCAACGGTGCCAGGACGCTCACCATGATCGCGTTGACGTGGAAGAGCGGGAGGATCAGCAGGCAGTGGTCCTCCTCGGTCAGTTTGAAGTGCTGCGCCATCGTCGCGGACATGACCTCGGCGTGCCGATGGTCGAGCAGCACGCCCTTGGGCCGGCCGGTGGATCCGCTGGTGTAGATCAGCAGGGCGAGATCGTCATCTCCTAGGTCCGCGGGCGGCTGGGACTCGTGCTGACGAGTGGTCCGCATGTCGTCGACGTAGATGGTCGGCGTGCCGCCAACAGGAGCGTCCGGACCAAGGGTGACGACGAGTGACGCACCGGAATCGGTGATCTGGTGCTCCGCCTCGTCCTCGGTGAACACCGGGTTGACCGGGGTGGCCGCCCCACCCAGCCGCCAGGCCGCGAACATCGCGATGAGCAGCTCGACGCGGTTCGGCAACAGGATCGCCAGCACGTCGTCGCGGCCGAATCCGTGCTCGCCGAGCTGCTCGGAGAACGCTTCCACCCTGGCGTTGAACTGCTCGTAGGTGAGTTCGACGCGGTCGTCGCGAAGGCCGACGTGCTCCCAGCGCTGACGCAGAGGGTTCGTTCGGTTCCACGGCAAGTACCGCAGTTCCATGCCACCTCCATACCACGAAACGTGTCCTGAGTCACACTTAATGTGACTCCAGACGCTACGTAGCCGGTGGCGGACTTCCTACGTCCCGCGGAGACGAACTTCCCGTCAGGAGTTGTACGTTATGCACAAAGCGGGCCGAGGGACGTGGAGGAAGGGCAACGATCCCCAGGTCAAGTGTTCTGACTTGGGGATTTTCACATGAAGCACAGGTTCGCCGTACTCGGTCACATACGCCGCGCCCACCTTGATCCGCACTCGGGCGGCTGGCCACACGACCGGCACCCATGCGGTGATCCGGTAAACCCGGCTCGGCTACACCGGGATCGACCGCGCGTATGAGTCGAGCGTCTGAATGTAGGGGCCGACACCGCGCGAGCGCATGAGGTGCTGGAACGCCGCCACGCTCACCCGCCCCGTCCGGCGTCAGCGACGAAGCGCCGGACGCAGTCCCTGGCGCAGGGCAACGGGCTTCGGTCCGGGGGCAGGACACCGAGGACGAGCCGGGTGTCGTCGGCATCGATGTCGTCCGGTGCCGCCCGTTTCACCAGGAGGCTACGCGGCAGCTACTACGGCCTGGAAGCCCAGAAGGCCGTCGCGTTGGCCACCGTCGCCGAACTAGCCCTGATCTTTCAGGGGGCTGATGTGTTGGCGATTGGCTGTTTGGTGATCTTGAAGGTGTGTATGGCTGGCGCTGGGCGTGTTGGGGCTGCCGGTCACGATTTTTCCGGATCGTCCACTGTGGTCTTTCGCATAGTCGGCGGAGTGGACGTGCGCCACTCCGATCGCGCCGGGCCCGTCTGTTCCGGGTCACAGGACCGACCGCAGCAGCATGTTTCTTAGCGGTTTGGGGATTTCGCGGCCGATCAGGGGTACCAGGGTCGAGTAAGCGCTCGCATCGCCGACGAGCACACCGCCGAGCAGGATCCGGGCATCGTCAGAGAGCACCAGCTTGGCGTAGGTGCCGGCGGCGTTGTCGGCGTGGACGACCTCCATCGCACCCTCCGTGGTGCTGTGGGCGTCGCCGAAGCTGGCGACGTCGACGCCGACCAGTTTGAGCTTGGTGGACAGGTCGGCTCCGGGGAAGCGACCCTCGCCCTGTCCGAGGAGCTGGTCGGCCACTCCCTCGGCCATGCGGTAGCCGGGGGTGACCAGCCCGTGGCAGCGGCCTTCGACGGCGGCGCACTCGCCGACGGCGTGGATGCGCGGATCGCTGGTGCGGCAGCGGTCGTCGACGAGGAACCCGCCGCGCTCGCTGCGTTCCAGCCCGGCGGGTTCGGCCAGCTCGTCCTGGGGTCGGACCCCGGCGGAGAACACGACGAGGTCGGCTTCTACCACGGTGCCGTCGGCGAGGGTCACGCCGCGGACCCGGCTGGAGTCGCCGGCGTCGACGGAGCGCATGGCCGATCCGCAGTGGACGACGAGGCCGAGGTCGGTGACAAGCCGGTTGAGGACGCTTCCGCCGCCCTCGTCGACCTGGAGCGGCATCAGGTGCGGGGCCACCTCGACCACGTGCGCGGTCATGCCGAGCAGGCGCAGCGCGTTGGCGGCTTCCAGGCCGAGCAGGCCGCCGCCGACCACCACGCCGTGGCCGCCCTGGGTGGCGGAGGCACGGATCGCGTCGAGGTCGTCGATGGTGCGGTAGACGAAGCAGCCCTCCAGGCCGTGCCCGGGCACCGACGGGACGAAGGGGCGGGAGCCGGTGGCCAGGACGAGCGCGTCGTAGACGAACACGTCTCCGTCCGGTGTGGACACCGCGCCTGCGGTCCGGTCGATGTCGGTCGCCGGCGTGCCTAACCGTAGGTCTACCCGTGGGTCGCTCAGGAACTCGTGGCTGACCAGACCGAGGTCCTCGGTGCTCCTTCCGTCCAAACAGGACGACAGTGCGACGCGGTCGTAGGCTGGGCGGGATTCCTCAGCGAGGACGGTGATCCGCCAGGTTCCGGCTTTGTCGCGGGAGCGCAGCTCTTCCACGAAGCGGTGGCCGACCATGCCGTGGCCGACGACGACAAGCGAGTGGGTCACGCGGTGCTCTCCTGCGCTGCCGCTCCGTTGAGCGACTCGCTGAGGCGCCGCACGTCGTCGGCGCACGCGCCGCAGCCGGTCGTTGCCCGGGTCGCCGCGACGAGTTCGCCGACTGTGCACGCCCCGCGCCGATTGGCGGCGGCGAGAGCTTTCTTGGTGACGTTGTTGCAGCGGCAGACCACCGTGTCCTCGGGCAGCTCGACTGGGTCGCGGTGGACCGCTGGTGGGGTACCGAGCAGCAACGCGAGCCGGTCGCCAGGCACCGGCAGGTCGCGGTCGTGCAGTTGCGTGATCGAGGCGATGGCCTGTGGGAAGCCGAGAAGCACCGCGCCGGTGATGCGCTTCCCGCGCAGCGCGAGCTTGGCGTAGCGGCCGCGCGCAGGGTCGGATAGCGCGACGGTCTCGGCCTCGGGGCCGGTGAGCTCGTCCAGTGAGCCGAGCGAGACCAGGTCGATGTCGCGGGCCCTCAGGCGCGCGGCGGTGCGCGCACCCTGGTAGCGCGCAGTGCCGCCGGTGAGCCGCTGTGCCAGCGTGTCGGCCTGCTCCCACGCGGCTGCGGCCAGGCCAGGGGTGTCGCCGCCGTGTTCGGCGCAGTCGCCGATGGCGAAGATCCGCGGGTCGCTGGTGCGGAGCTGTTCGTCGACGACGACGCCGTGCCGGACGGCGAGACCGGCCCGCACGGCGAGCCCGGTCGCGGGTCGCGCTCCGGTGCAGACCACGACCAGGTCGGCGCCCACGACATCGCTGTTGTCCAGGACCAGCTGGCCGGGCCGGTAGGTGGTGGGGCGGCGGCCGAGCCGGAGATCGACACCGAGCCCGTCGAGCCGGTCGGCCAGCAGGCGGCCCCCGGTCGCGTCGAGCCGGCGGTCCATCGGGTGGGGGCGTGGGTGTACGAGCGTGACGCCGGGACCTCTGCTCAGCAGTGCACGAGCGGTCTCGACCCCGAGGATCCCGCCGCCCAGCACGGCGATCGGCCCTGTCACGGTGGCGATGCGCTGGCAGTCGGCGAGCGTGCGCGGCGTCCGGACGTGATCCCCGTTCAGGCCCGGGATCTCGGGGACCAGCGGCCGAGCGCCGGTGGCCAGCACCAACACGTCGTATCGGTGGTGGGCACCGTTGTCGGTGTGTACCACCTGCTGGCGGCGGTCGATCCCGGTCGCGGTCACGCCCAGGTGCACCTCGGCGTCCACGGCAGGCAGCGTCACGGCTTCCGCGGTCAACGTGCCGTCGAACACCGAACCCAGCAGGGCCCGGTTGTACGCCGGACGGTGTTCCTCTCCCAGCACGGTGATCGGACCATCGTGCCCCAGCTCGCGCAACCGCGCCACGAGCCGGTGCGCGGCCAGGCCGTTGCCGACCAGGACGACGCGTGTCGTCTCTGCGCGCCGCCGCGGGGAAGGCAGGTTGCGTGGGGTGCCGCTCGGGGCGGCGTTCTCGGCGGGTTCGATGCGCACGGCGCTGACCTTGAATTCGGGCATCTGGCTGCGGGGGTCGAGCGCGCCGTTGGTGAGCAGGTTGGCCCGGGCCCGTCCGGGGAAGTGGAAGGGCAGGAAGACCGTGTCGGTGCGCAGTGCGGGCACCAGCCGCACGCGCGCGACCGTGCTGCCGCGCGGGGAGGTGACGCGGGCGAGGTCGCCCTCGGTCACGCCGTGGCGTTCGGCGGTGTCCGGAGCAACCTCGACGAACGCCTCGCCCGCTGCCTCGGTGAGTTCGGGGACCCGGCGGGTCTGGGCGCCGGACTGGTAATGGGCTGGCACCCGGCCGGTGGTGGCGGTCAGGGGGAAGGGCTCCTGCGGGGTCTCTGCCGCGTCGCGGTGCTCGACCGTTGCGAATCGGGCCCGCCCGTCGGAGTGGGCGAAACCGTCGAGGAACAGCCGCGGCGTTCCCGGGTGGCCGGTGTCCGGGCACGGCCAGTGCAGCGCCTCGCCGGACTCCAGGCGCTCGTAGCTGATGCCGGAGTAGTCCGCCTTGCCGCCGGCGGAGGCGCGGCGCAGTTCCTCGAACACCTCGCGCGGCGTGGTGGGGTAACGGTGGCCGGCTTCGCCGAGCCGAACCGCCAGGCCGTGCAGCACCTCCAGGTCGCTGCGGGCGTGTCCGGGCGGCTCCCGCAGGCGACGGCGCCGCAGGACGCGCCCTTCGAGATTGGTCATTGTGCCGTCCTCTTCGGCCCACTGCGTGACCGGGAGGACGACGTCGGCCATCTGCGCGCTCTCCGAGGGCACGAAGTCCGCGACCACGAGCATGTCCAAAGAGGACAGCCGTTGGGTGACGTGTTCGGAGTTGGGCGCCGAGACGACCGGATTGGAGCCGAAGACGAGCAGCGCCTTCGGGCCGTCCTCGGTGCCGAGCGCGTCGAGGAGCTCGTAGGCGCTGCGGCCCGAGCCGGGCAGTGCGGCGGGATCGAGCCCCCATACGTCGGCGACGTGGGCCCGGTCGGCAGGGTTGGTAATCAGGCGGTAGCCCGGCAACTGGTCGGCTTTCTGGCCGTGCTCGCGGCCGCCCTGGCCGTTGCCCTGTCCGGTCAGGCAGCCGTACCCGCTGCCGACGCGCCCCGGCAAGCCGAGGGCGAGCGCGAGGTTGATGAACCCGGCGGCGGTGTCGGACCCCTTGCTGTGCTGCTCGACGCCGCGGCCGGTGAGCACGTACGCGCTGCCGGCCTCGGCGAGCATGCGCACCGCGGTTCGCATGCTGGCCACCGGCACGCCTGTGACGCGTTCGGTGTGTTCGGGCCACCACGCCAGGGCGCACCGCCACGCGGCGTCAAAACCTGTGGTGCGCTCGGCGACGTAGTTGGTGTCGACCAGGCCGTCGACCACCGCGGCATGCAGCAGACCCAGTACCAGGGCCAGGTCCGTGCCCGGTGCTGGCTGCAGGTGCAGGGCGGCGCGCTCGGCCGTCGCGGTGCGCCGCGGATCGATCACGATGAGGTCGCCGGTCAGGTGTTGCATCAGCGGCGGCATCGTCTCTGCCGGATTGGCCCCGGCCAGTAGCACCACGTCCGCGCCGTCGAGGTCGGCGACCGGGAACGGCAGCCCCCGGTCGACACCGAACGCGGCGATACCCGCGACGGCGGCCGAGGACATGCAGAAGCGGCCGTTGTAGTCGATCTGGGACGTTCCTATCGCCGCGCGTGCGAACTTGCCCAGCAGGTAAGCCTTCTCGTTGGTCAGCCCACCGCCGCCGAACACCCCCACCGCGTCCGCACCGTGCTCGGCCCGCAACGCTGCGATCCGCTTGGCCACCGTGTCGAGCGCCGTGTCCCAGTCCACCGGCACCAACCCACCTGCCCGGCGCACCATCGGATCCATCAACCGGTCGGCGGCGTCCAGCACCTCCGGAGCGGTCCAGCCCTTCTGGCACAGCCCACCCCGATTGACCGGGAAGTCGAGCGGTCGCACCGACACCCCATGGGGTTCGCGAGTGAGCCGGGTGCCGCACTGCAAAGCGCAGTACGGGCAGTGGGTCGCGACCGTTCCTGGGCGCTCCGGGTTCCACGCCTCGGTCCCACGGCCTGCGAACATCGAACAGCTCACTCCTTAGTGTCCCTTGGAGTCGGCCCGGTGCGCTTGCATCGCCGCCACCTCCCGCACAGCGCGCTGTGACTCCTCCAGTGATGAGCGCCGCGGCCACGAAAAACTCGACAACGGCGAGCACGGGTGAAAAAGCAGTGATAGCTACCGTTGGCCCAGAAGTTGTTGAGTCTCCGCCTCGAAGTTGCCGCAATAACCCCTCTCGTCGGTCAGCGGCGGGTTCGCGGGCACACGCCCGCTTTGTACATGCCCGCCTTCTCAAGGATTCCATCGGTCAGCGCAAGTTTCATGTTGTCCTACCAGAACGGCGTGCCGGTGCGCGTCGAGTAATCCTGGATGTCGCGGGCGGCGATCAGCGAAGGGCGACGATGTCTCCGGCCAGTCCTGCCCGAAGATCGCAGGAAATGGCCGGGAAACATCGTCGCCGGTGCACCAGGGACTTCGTGGGATCTACCTCGGTGCAATGCTCGGCCAGTGCGGTGATGTGGTCACCGATCCGAGTGAGCTAGTTAGTTCCTGGTGTGGTCTTGAGTGTATGCCACCGGCGGTCACCGTGTGGAGGTAGTCAGATGAATGGTCTCCAGGTACTGCGTCGTGCTGGGAAGGTGTTCGGCGAGGTAGCGCCCTTCTTGGCGAACCTGATCGAACAGTTCCTTGCTCTCCGCGGCACCGTCGCGGTGTGCCAGCGATGGCAAAGGGGCGTCGGGTAGAACGCCGAGTCCAGCAAGGATGCAATAGTAGCTGCCGTTAGTCCAAAAATTCCGAAACTCAGCTTCGAAATTTGTGTAATATGTCCCGACGTCTACTACTGGAGCGTTGACGGGAAGCCCCGCGCGGTAGGTCTCGACCTTCTCTTGGATGTCGCGGCTGAGAACTAGTTCCTTGTTGGCCTTCCAGAACGGCGTGTCCGTACGTGGCGAGAAGTAGTAGTGCGCCTGGAGAAAGTCTTTCGAGTCCTCGAACATCGCCTCGATCTCACGATTGAACGCGTTGATGAGAAGCGGATGGAAGGATTTGTCGGGAAAGTGCTTCGCTAGTTGATAGATAGATGCAGTAATGAAGTATATGCCGCTCGACTCAAGCGGCTCAATGAAGCACGAGGATAGCCCAATAGAGACGCAGTTCTTCACCCACGCCCGCCGATTACGGCCGACGCGAAAGCGCACGTGGTTGAAACTTGATGTCGGATCGAGTCCCCAAAGTCGACTGAACTCTTCGGTTGCTTGGTCCTGGTCGACAAAAGAACTGGAGTATACGTAGCCGGTGCCGAAACGGTCCAACAGCGGGATCTTCCAGGTCCAACCGGAGGGCATCGCGATAGCCGAAGTGTAAGGTTCGACGGCCGTCCCCTCGTGCGGCGCTGCGGTAGCTACCGCACTGTCGCACAACAACTGGTCACTCATGTCGATGAATGGCTCTTCCATCGACTCATTAATGAGCAAGCCGCGGAACCCTGAACAGTCGATAAATAGGTCGCCACTTATTTCCTCGCCAGCCTCGGTCAGCAGTGCGGTAATGTATCCATTCGCATCTTTCTGAACCTGAGACATGACTCCTTCGACGTGCACCACTCCGAGTGTCTCGGTAGAGAAGCGACGCAAGAAATCAGCGACCAAATGGGCATCGAAATGCCAAGCGTAGCTCACGGCGGGATTACCGTCCGGCCAGCAGGGTGCGCAGTTCGCGTCCATGGCTGCGGTCTGCGGGAAACAGGCATAGTCGAATGGCTGGGTCGAAGTGCCGCTGAGTCGATCGCGGACCCAGTAATGCGATAACGGTAGCCGGTCGGACTCCGGAAGAAGTCCGAACGGATGGTAGAAGTGATCAGAGCCGGTCGGGGTCGCCCGCGGATCGGGCTGTCCCGGCCCTGGGGTGCACCAGTTGATGAATTTCACCGCGGTCTTGAAGCTGGCGTTGCACTCGGGCATCCAGTCCTTTTCCTTCAGCCCGAGGAAGTCGAAGAAGACACGTTGCAGGTTGGGGACCGTGGCCTCGCCAACCCCGATGCGGGAAATGGTCGGCGCTTCCAAGACGGTGACTCGTACATCCTCACCGAACGCCTTGGCGAGGTACGACGCAGTCATCCATCCCGCAGTGCCTCCGCCGAGAATCACGACCTTCTGGATCTTGTGGTCCACTTGCTGTCTCCAATCTGCAAGCCTCTCAGGGCACTTTCTGTTTCGGTGCGAGTCGTACTGGTAATTTGCGAAGTCCCCACGTGAAGTTGGAGGCGTTATACTGCGGTTCTCCGCACAGTTCGATCTTTTCGACCCGGTCGAGGAACTCACTGAGGAAAGCGGAGAGCTCCAGCCGTGCCAGCCGGGCACCCAGGCACAGGTGGCGACCGGCGCCGAATGTAATGTGGCGATTGGGCGAGCGATCCACCACGAACCTGTCGGCGTCGGCGAACACGGCCTCGTCCCGGTTGGCCGAGACGTTCCAGATGGTGACTCGGTCGCCGACTTCGAGCGGCTGGCCGCGGATGGTGGCCGGCCGAGTGACGGTACGTAGTGCGTGCACGCCCGGCACCGTCCACCGTAAGATCTCTTCGACGGCGTCCGGGATCGCGGCCGCGCCGCCTGTGCGTAGCTTGCGCCACTGGTCGGGATTTTCCGCCAGCGCGAGCACGCCGCCGGCCGTCGAGTATCGGGTCGTCTCGTTGGCGCCGGCGAGTACGCCGTTGCAGTTGAAGATGATCTCCTCATCGGTGAGCAGCCGGTCCTGTTCGGACACGTCGGTGGCCCGCCGATCGCGCGCTACCCGGCTGATGAAGTCCTCGCCGGAGCCGCCCCGGCGCTGCCGCAGCAGGTCGTCGAAGTAAAGGAAGATTTCGCCGTGAGCGCCGCTGCGGGTCTCCTCGTCCTCGCCCTCGAACGCGTTGGTGGTTGTTCTGCCGACCCAGTCCCAGTCCTCGCGGGGCAGGTCCATCACCGCACACACCACGTAGTTGGGGATCAGCTTGGCCACTTCGAGGAGATCGATCTCGCCCGCCTCAACGGCGTCGGCCACCACCTCGCGCACCACGTCCCGCACCAGTCCTTCCAGCCGGGACATCTCGCTGGCACCGAAGGTTTTGGACAGCACTCGCTTGAGGTGGGTGTGGTCGGGTGGATCGGACACTATGAGCATTCGCTGCGACACCGCGGATACTGCGTCGCCATTGCTGCCGAGTCGCATGCCGAACCGGGAACTGAACGACTCGGCGTCGGCATAGACGGCGGTCACGTCGTCATAGCGGGTGACGACCCAGAAACCGGACCCCTCAGCGTCCGGGTGCCAGTGCACCGGGTCATTGGCCCGCAACCAGGCCAGCACCTCCCAGAACCTGTTGCTGGAGAACAGCTCGGGGTCGGTGAGGTCCACGGTCGGCGCTTCGATCACTGCGTGCTTCCCTTCGTGTCGGTTGGCGACTGACGAGCCATCGAGCACAGCAGTTCCAGAGCGGGAGCAGGCGTCTCCAGGCAGAAGTAGTGGCCACCGGGAAATTGCCGTTCCTTGAACTCACCGCCCGCATAGTCCCGCCAGCCGGCCACGTGCTCGTGCGAGACGGTGAGGTCATCCCGACCACCCCACGCCTCCAGCGGGCAGTCGACCACCGGCTGGTCAGGTTCGGCGAAGCTGAGCGACAACCGGGCGTCCTGCCGAAGGACTTCGAGCATCAACTCCCGGCTGTCCTCATCCATGTCCTCGGCTTTCAGCCCGCGGGCGTCAAGCAGGTTGGTCAGCTCGTCCTCATCGTCGGCCAGGCCGCGGCCCGCGCCGACCCACTCCCTGGGCGGTTTGCACGCCGCCACCACGAGGGCACGCGGCCAGGTTCTCCCTTGCCGCCACAGCGATCTGGCGACCTCGTAGGCAAACAGCCCGCCGAAACTGTGTCCGAAAAGGATGATCGGGTGGTCGGTGGAGACCAGGTCGGTCAGCTCGGCCACCACTGCCCCGACTGCTTCCCCCATCGTGGACGGTTCCGGGTCCGCCCATCGGGTTTCCCGGCCAGGCAGCTGAACCCCGACCACTGAGACGTCGTCGCCCAGCGCGGTTTGCCACGCTCCGAACTGCCTACATCCCGCGCCCGCCGGCGGCATGCATACCAGCAGTGGACGCTCGTCGGGGCGTGGATGCCAGGGCACCAGCCAGGAGCCACCCATCACGAGTCTCCCGACTGGGCCAGCGCGAGCAGATCCAACTCACGGGCTAGAGCGGCGACGGTCGGCTCGGCCAGTAGATGCTTCACCGACACTGGCAGTCCGGTGCGCTGGCGCAGGGCTCCGACCGCACGTGCAGCCAGCAGCGAGTGGCCGCCAAGCTCGAAGAAGTTCGCCGTGACGTCGTGGACGGTATGTGGCAGCAGGCTGCTCCATACCTCGCAGACCTGATGCTCGCGTTCGGTTCCAGGGGCCCGTCCTGTGGTCACCACGCGAGAAGTCCGAGCCAGCTCTGCCCGGTCGATCTTGCCGGTCGGCAGCGCCGGCAGGACGCTGACCACTTCCACCGCCGAAGGCACCATGAAGTCGGGCAACCGGGAGGCGCAATGTTCGCGGATCTGCTTGGTGCACTCGGCTTCATCCGTACCGGGCGCCGTGGTCACGGCCAGGCCCAGACTGTCCCCGGTGGACATCACGTACGCGGCGGCCGCCTGCACGACGTCGATGTCCAGGGCGGTGCTCTCGAGCTCGCCGACCTCGACCCGGAAGCCGCGCACCTTGAACTGCTCGTCGGCCCTGCCACGGAACTCCAGTTGTCCATCGGGTCGTTCCCGCACCAGGTCACCGGTGCGGTACATATGGGCGTCGCCGTCCATGAACGGATCGGGCAGGAACCGCTGTGCGGTCAGGCTGGGACGGTTGCGGTAGCCACGCGCCACCGCGGGGCCGCCAACGTAGAGTTCACCCTCGGTGCCACGCTCGACCGGCCGACCGTTCTCGTCCAACACATAGGCTAGGTAGCCGGGCAGCGCTCGGCCGATGGTCGCCGGGTCGTCGCCATGGGTGCTATCGGCCCAGGTGGCAGCGATCGTCGTCTCGGTGGGGCCGTACACGTTGAGCACGCGAGGGATGTGGGAGAGCCGGGGGAGCAGGCTCGGCGGGCAGGGCTCGCCGGCTACCACGATCACATCCGCGGCGGGAATCCGCTCCAGAGCCGACACCAGGGTCGGGGTGAGGCACACGGTCGTCGGTTCGTGCTCGGCGACGAGCGCGGACAGGTCGCCGGAGCCTTCTACGGCCGCGAAGTCGATGACTGCCATGCCCTGTCCGTGCAGCAGGTACAGCAGCGTGCACCACAGCCAGCCGTCGAACGCGGGGGAGACCGCGTTGACGCCCATGCCGCCTGGCTTGAGTTCGAGGCTCGCAAGTGCGTCGAGGAAAATCCCGAGGTTGCGGTAAGTTACTTCCACCCCCTTGGGCCAGCCCGTGGTGCCCGAGGTATAGACGATGTAGGCGCAGTCCTCCGGATTCGGCGTCACCGGCTCGGCCGGCTGTACACCAGTGATCTCTGAGCTGATCGTGCGGACCCGTCGCGGTGCCGCACCTGCTGGGAGCTGATCGGCAAGCAGCAGCTGTGCGCCGGCGTCGCGCAGCATGAAGTTGATCCGGTCCACCGGGTGCCGCTCGTCGATAAGCACCGCTGTGGCGCCGAGCGACCAGACGGCGAGGAGGGCGGGCAGCCCCACCCGGGATCTGCCCAGGAACAGCCCGACGGATGTCTGCGGGCCAACCCCCTCGGCCGCTAACTTGCCGGTGAGCATCCGCGTCCGATCCTCCAGTTCAGCGAAACTGAGGACCCCGTCGAATGCGCGGACAGCAGTTCGCGCGCCACTGTGTTCTGCCCACTTCGACACCGCATCGGCTAATCGGTCGGTTCCGGACACAACCGAAGAATGTTCTGCAAATTGCGTCATTTGCTCTCCTTGGGCACGCGAGTGCCAGCCCACTAATAAACTCGCACAACCGGAAGAATTCCGCGAGCGGCCAATTGAATATAACCAAACATGCGAGTTAACGCAAACCCGCCAGCGTGGTCCTGGCATCGGTTTCGAACGATCTGATTTAGTCGCGGACAAGGACACGGGTTCGACGCAAGCGCCTTAACAACAATTATTGGATACCCGGCGGGCGTTCACAAGAACCAGGGCGTGTTCAGGTGTGGAAATTCCGGGCTCGGTCAGCGGGAATCCAGCATTCTGCGGGCCGACGCGGACGGACCCGCCACCTCAAGTGACTGGGGCAGCCCAGTACGGGTTGCGGCCGACCAGACACAGCAGCCGATCGAAATCGCTGGCGTTGGAAACGGGCTCGACGACCGGGCTGAATGCTCCCCCGGGACCGCGGGCCTCGTCGGGAATCCGGGATGCCATCCCGAGCGCGGCACCGGAGAGCTCAGCCGGCGGCTGGAACGGTACCCCGATGGACCTTGCCACATCCCAGCCGTGCACCAAGGAATCGGTGAAGTGGAAGCTGATCGCCACCGGCGCGGGTAGCGGTCCCGGCAGTTCCTCCAGCACCATCCGCCGGTCGGCGATGTCCTCGACCAGGTACGCCGCGACGGCCAGGTCAGCGGAATCCCGGTAGGTCGCCGCCGGATCGTCACCGAGCTCGGCGCCGTCCAACGGGCAGGCTGCGTCGGCCTCCTCTCCTCTGGCCGCGGCCGCGAATCGCTTATTCTGACTGATCATGTGGCGCAGCAGGTCGCCCACGGTCCATGCCGAGCACGGCGTGGGCAGGCCGAGTTGTTCCGGCCGGATGGCGGCAATCACCTCACTGGCCAGGGCCAGCGCCCGACGGTTCAAAGGCTGCACATCCATGCGACGTTGAGTCCCCTCATCGTCAGACCGTTTCAGATTACTCACCGTACTTGGTTGTTGACGATGACTTCCTCTCGCAGCAGGCGGGTGAGCTCGCGCCTGCGGATCTTCCGCGTCGCGGTGTAGGGCAGCTGCTCGTGTCGGCACTGCACTACCGGCGCCATCGTCGGCAGGTCTCGGGTCGCTTGCTGCCAACGCTGCTCGTCCAATGGCTGTTCTCCCGTCGTGGCCACCACCGGAACCGGCTGGCCGTGTGCCCCGGCCACAATCACCACTTCGCGCAGTTCGTCCAGCCGGGACATGAGGAGATCCTCGATCTCCAGGTTGCTTTTCATCGACTCGATCTGGTCGGCTTCCCGGTCGCGCAGGTACAGCCGGCCCCATCGATCCAGGTAGCCCATATCGCCCATCCGCCACCAGCCATCGTGCACTTCCCTGGCGTAGCGTTCCTCCTCGCCGAGGTAAGTCAGGATCTCGCTTGGGCCGCGCACCTCGATATGACCGGGTTGGCCGGCGCGCCGCCGACGACCGTCGGGCCCGACAATGCGCATCGAGATGAAGCCGAACAGCGGGAAACCGACGCACTGGCCGATGGCGTTGGGGGCGCTGCGCCGCGTATACCAGTAGCCTGACACCGGACCGATTTCCGACTGGCCATAGAACCGGAAGAACAGTGGTCGGGACCGACGGGATGCATGCAGCATCCGGCTGATCGTCCTCGGGTGGATTGCGTCGAACGCTGCGTTGAAGAAGCGCACACTGGACAGTGGTGCGCCGGGCGCATCGGCGAGTACCTCCCAGTCGACGAAGGTGTTGGGGTGGGTCTCCAGGAATCCCGGCCGGGTCCGTACCAGCAGCGGGCCGATCTTCGCCGGGTCCGGGTCGACGGCCACCAGCATCGAGTTTCCCCGATCGAGGAACATCTCCAGTGCCATGTAGAACCGGGCGTGTACCAGAGTCATGCTCAGTGCAGCCTTCTCCCGGCCGCGGATCGGCCAGGCAATGAGCTTCTGCGGAGCCTGCCGGTGCCAAAAACCCTCCGGGCAGTGCACGGCGAGCTTGGGTAGTCCGGTGGTGCCCGAGCTGTGCGTGATCACCATTGGGTCGCGCGGGCGCTGACGCACCGGCTGACGCCGAGGTGCACCGGCGTGCGAGCTCAGCGAGATCGCGTCCGGCCGCGACGCTCCCGCGGACAGCAGGACCGCCCGAGTGATGTCGGCGACCGGCATCTCCCGCAGCTCACCGTCCAGCGTGTCACCGTCCGTGATCAGCCACGGCTGGTCGATCCGGTCCAGGAGCTTGGCGACCACGTCCCCATCCAGAGCCGGGGAGAGCAAGGCGGGCACGGCACCGATCCGGGCAGCCGCGCAGGCCAGCAGCACGATGTCGAAGTTGTCGGTCTTGTAGATCGCCACCCGCTCGGACGGTCGAACCCCCGCCGCCCCTAGCCGCGCGGCCAGCTCGTCGACCAGCTCGGCCAGCTGCGTGACCGTGAAGTGCAGCCCGTGCTCGGCGAAGCACTGCAGCGGACGGTCGAGCTCCACTTCGGTCCCGGGGTGTTTGCGCGCAGCGTTGCTGAAGATTTCGCCGAGCCAGAGACCTTTTCCGCTGAGAAGCCGCCGAAACGTGGAATGCCACAGTCCACCCAGCCGAATAAATCCGTCGTCGGCGCGGCCAGATCCGTTCTGCTTTAGGTTCATCGCATGTACTCCTCGAAGGCCACAGATATCGTGAAATCCGCCGACAGAGCCGTCGTAACGATCGCGCGGATGGTGCCACACCACCGTCCCGGATGAAACGCGTCCGGCTCCTTCAAAGTTGATCCTGATGAGTTCGGTAGCTGATGCGATCGGTTAGGCGCATGGCTATTTGTCTTCACGCAGGTGCGGACCGACCAGCTTAGCCGAGCGGTCAGGAAACTGGAGTGACTTGAGTTCGCAAAACCCGTCCAATCCCTCGACGCCGCATTCCCGGCCGATGCCAGACTGCTTCATCCCGCCGAATGGTGCCAGGACGTTGAATGCACCGCCGTTGATTTCCAACTGTCCGGTGCGCACCTGCCTGGCCACCCGTTGCGCGCGGTCTAATGCACCTGACCAGATTGAGCCGTGCAGCCCGTACGGAGTGGCGTTCGCGATCCGGATCGCCTCCTTTTCCCCGTCATAGGGCAGTACTGACAGCACCGGCCCGAAGATCTCCTCGCGGGCTATCCTCATCGACTCTGTGACGTCGCCGAACACCGTCGGCCGCACGTAGTAGCCGGCCGGAAGTCCCTCCACCATTTCCGTTCCCCCGGCCACCAGCCGGGCACCTTCCTCGAGGCCGGTACGGATATATCCGCGCACCCGCTCCAGACCGGAGGACGAGACCAACGGGCCAAGGTCGGTGGCGGGATCCCTCGGCGGGCCGACCTTGTACTGACCGGCGATCTCCCCAGCCAGCTCCAGTGCCTGCTGCTGAAGGTGCGACGGCACCAGCAGCCGACTCCATTGCAGGCATGTCTGGCCAGTGTTGAAGCAGACCTGATCCACCGTGGCGCGCACCGCAAGCTCCAGGTCGGCGTCGTCGAGCACGATGCTCGCGCTCTTGCCACCCAGTTCCAGGTGGAGCCGTTTGATCTGCTCCGCGGCCTGTCGGCTGATCTCACGCCCGGCGCGCACCGAACCGGTGAACGACACCAGGTCCACCTCGGGGTGGCCGGCCAGCGCCGCACCCGCCACCGCGCCCTCACCGACCACCAGGTTGAACACCCCCGGCGGCAGGTCACATTCAGCGATGATCTCGGCGAGCAGGTAGGAATTCAACGGGGCAAGCTCGCTGGGCTTGTGCACCACGGTGCAGCCGGCCATCAGCGCGGGCACGATCTTCTGGAGGCTCAGCAGCAACGGTACGTTCCACGGGGTGATCGTCACGACCACGCCGGCCGGTTCGCGCACCACCAAAGAGTTACCGACCCGTCGCTGGAATTCGAACTGCCCGGTGATGTCCGCAAAGGACTCAGCAATTTCGATGGCCAGGCCAACCTGGGCTCGCTGTGCCACCTTAGTGGGCACGCCGGCTTCGGTGATGATCGAATCGGCGAGTTCGTCCGCCCTGGCCTTCAGGCCGGCTACCAACTGTTCCAGGAATCGGATCCGTTCCGTCACAGTGGTTCGCATCCACGAGTCGGCAGCGGCACGGGCCGCTGCCACCGCGTGCCGTGCATCGGTGGTAGTGCCGGCCGGCACTGTCGCCACGGTGCTTTCATCACTCGGGTTGATGACGGGGATTCCGCCGTCGGCGTCGGAGGGCACCCACTCGCCACCAATCCACTGCGAGCTGACGGTTCTGGCAGAGGTGGCCGCGATCATTACGTCCTCCCGGGTAGCGCAGTCAAATCGACTCTGGGCTCAGGGCAGGGTTCCGGGGACAGGAATACGATGGCACCGACGGGCAAACTTTCGGAATACCGTAAACTGTTGTGGGATCGCTACCGCGCCGGGCCATGTGCTCGGAATAAATTAGATCCGTCCGATCCGGCGAGGAGTGGCGACGCGCCGAGGCGCTGGATTTTCCGCTGTGGTGTCCACCGATCTTCTCATGTGGCCGGAGTCTATAACAAAACTCTCCGCGCATCCCGCGAGCGCGCGGGATGCGACGAACTCTTCCTGATCAGCGATTCTGGTGACCCGGAGCGCTTTCAAAAGTGCGAACCAGAGTGATTACATCGTCTTCCGTTGCGGACGATCGGTCATCATCTGCGCAGCGGCTTAGTACAGCTTTTGTCCCTTGACCCGGGCCTTGAGTGCCTCCTTGGCATTGCCGATGGTCAGTTCGCGCAGCTTGGGGTCACCTTCACGCATTGCCCAACGCACCGTCTTGATAAACTGCAGTGGCGTGGGGTTGATGAAGCGCTGTCCCCGTTCAGCGAAACCGAAATGCTTGGGTACAAAGTCGGCCTCGCGCAGTTGGGTGTAGATGTTGTCGGCTGCCTGCCGCGGGCTGAGCATGCCCTGCTCAACCGAGTCACACTGGCTGACCATGGATTCGAAAAACTTGGCGAAACCATCATGGTCTGGCCAGTACAACCCCAGGTGCGCTGGTTCCTCCAAGGCCATGAAGTGTTCGTCGCGGCCGTCCTTGTTGAACTCGGTGATGGCCTTGGACAATCGATAGCTGCCGGCATTCGTACCACTGGCCCAGGCACGAAACACTGCGGTCCACAGGTCGTAGTCGCACCAGGAGATGAAGGCTGCGTTGACGAGCTCGTCGTTGTGGTCGAGCAGGCGCTGCTGCAACCGGTTGACGTACTCGAAGCGTTCGGCGGAGAAGTCGTCGTCTTTGACAGCGCGTATCAGTCGCCAGGACAGGGAGTTTATCGCCTCTGCGGTGTTGGACAGACCGCGAGAGAACAGCGGGTCGATGAAGCCGGCCGCGTGCGCGAGCAGGCACCATCGGTCACCCACGGTGTTGCTTGATGAGTACTGCAGCCGAGGCGTCGAAACCCATTCTCGCGCCGGCTTGGCGCCGTCGAACTGTCGGGCGACATCCGGGAACCGTGCGGCGTGCCGGTAGAAATCCTCTTCGGGCGAGATGTCGGTAGGCTTGGGGTACCGGCGCTCGTCGAGGGTCAAGCCCACGCTACACAGGGGGTTGCTCGACAATTTGTTGTTGTCGAAGGCAATGACCCAGAACCAGCCCCGTTCGAACATATGGTGGACAGTGCCTTCATACCAGGGAACCGGCGGTCGGTGCTCGCGCGGGCGGTCGAGGACTTTGTCCGTTGGTGTGACGTCAAGCATGTGGTTCCACAGGGACCGGGAATGGTGCTTGAACCTGCAGGGGTCCTCCCGTAGCCCGAACTTCTCCGCTAAGGGGGACCGGGATCCGCTGGCGTCCACGAGATAACGGGTGCGGAACTGCTCGCCGTTGACCGTATCGATAGTCACGCCTGAGTCGTCGAATTCCACGTCGGCCACTCGACAGTTCTGCCGGGCCGTGCAGCCATAGCGTATCGCAACGTGGAACAGGTAGGCGTCGGTGTCCTGCCGGTGTAGATGTGCGGCCTCGTGCAGGAGTCCGGGGGTGTTGAACTGGCTGACCTCTCGTGGGTCCTGCGGCTCGTTCTCGTGATGCAGCAGGAAGCCGAAGTGCTTCTTCACCCCGAAGGTGTTACCGATGGTGCGGCTCGCGTCGGTGAAGGTTGCCAACTGTTTGATCTCTGGCACGTCATATCGATCAGCGAGGATCCGCAGGGTGAGCAGAGTGTAGGGAATGGTCGACTCGCCGATCGCGAACCGAGGGTGCTGACCGGCGTCGATAAGCAGTACCTTGGCACCGTGACGGGCCAGAATGGCACCGAGCATCGACCCGCCGATACCAGTGCCGAGAATCGCGACGTCGTAGGGTTCCTTGTTGTTACTGTGGCGTTGTGTGGTCACCGTTTCATTACTCCGTCCGCGATTGTGATGCCCGGCCGAGAAGATGGACTCATTGACGTGCTGTTGGCTTAGGCACTGTTGGTTGATCTTCCCGTAAGCGCTGCGTCCGGCCAATTGGAATAGCCACGGTCCCAATACATGAGCGGACGGCCGGCCAGTGGGGGTACGCCGCCTACGATCATGCCGACGAGGATGGCATGGTCGCCGACCTGGAGGTCGGCCACGATGCGACATTCTGCGTGCACGAGTGCGTCGGTGGTCAGTAACGGGAGTTCGAGCACGGAGCTCGGTTCCCAGAAGACTCCGTCGAACTTGTCAGGGGAGCGGGAAGCGAACGATTGAGACACCCGGCGGCGATCCTCGCGTAGCACATTGACCACAAAGCCACGGCTGCCGCGAAGTGCGTTCAGACTTTCGTTGAGCAGGTTGACGCATACCAGTACCAGCGGTGGGTCCTGGGACAGACTGCAGACCGCGTTACAGGTCAGCCCACGCGGCTCGTTGTCCTGGTCGATCGCACTGACCACACAAACGCCGGTCGGCAGGCTTCCCATAATCGCACGAAAGGTATCGCTGTCGACGGGTGGCATGTCGTTCCCCATCGAGGCGAGCGAGACGGTGCTGGGCTGGACGGGGGTAGCCGGGTGCTCTGACGGATCGTCGAGCATTGGCATGACCTCTCCTCTTCGGTACTAAAGTAAGGGACGGCGGTCAAAGAAGGCACCGGATGTCAGTATTGAGCCACGCTACGACTGTCGTGGGTGTTTCCCTAGCTGTCCTTCATCGCTTCAGGTACCGGCGCATGTTCCCTATGGCACGCGAGCTCTGGTGATGGCAAACAGAAGTTTCCGTGTCGACATACCATTTATGCTGATCGTGGCACAGCCGGTAATGCGATCAACCCAGCACTCGATGGGAATCTAAATTCCTGCATTACATGTCGTCAAGATCGGGCCGACGGAAAGGTTCTCGCTCAGTCGCTCGCTAGCCTTACTCGACCGCGCGGGCTGTGCAACGGCGGCGTTGAGCCGTCCTTGCCTACCTTGCTGGTGGTCGAGTGGGCATTTTGCGCAGTCGACCACTCGACACCTCTTACCGGCGGTCCTTGCTGAAGGGTCGGCGAAAGCGGCGCTCTTCTGGGGTAGATCACAGATCCCTCTCGGTTCTCCATGCTCAGAAGCGAAGCGAGGGACCACTAACCGGCCGGGTCCAATCCCAGAGCGACACGGCCGGTGAAGACGTGCTGACGTTTCTCTTGAAGGGGGTGGTACTGGCTTCCGTGCACGTCGCGCAGCAGGCGCTCCAGTCCAACGCTGCGAAAGTAGGCGCCTCCGCCTGCCACTTCGAGCGCCTTCTCCACAGTTTGGACGCAGGCGTTGGCAGCGATTGTCTTGCGGACCATCGCGGCGTCGGCGGTGGCGACGGTCGGTTCGAACGCGTAGTCGTTGCACAGGTCCACCAAGTTCTGCACCGCGAGCTGCGCCGTCACCAAGCTATTTTCCATCTCGCCAAGCAGGTACGGCAGGTTGGGGTCGTGGCCTGCCTTGCTTTTTTTACGCGCAATGCCGAGCGCCATATTTGAGGCGGTTTCCGCGAGACCGGTGTAAACTGACATGATCAGCGGCTGGGAGATTGCGGCGACGGTGGTGAAGAAGACGTGCCACTGGCCCTTTGGACGGCGCAGCCAGACGTCGCTTTCCTGGACGAAGACATTCTCGAGCACGATGTCGTTGGAGCCGGTAGCGCGCATCCCCATGGTTCGCCAGTTATTCAGTACGGTCATGCCTTCTGTGGCAATAGGTACTGGAAAGTGCAGCGCGGTCGGCCCATCCTCAGGATCCTCATACACCGCACTGGTGAGAAGCAGCGTGCCGGCGGGAGAGCCGCTGCCAAAGAACTTGTGCCCGGTGATGCGGTAACCGCCCTCCACTTTTTTGGCCGTGCCCGAGGAGTCGACCCAGTCTGAAGCCCCGGTGCCGACCAAGACGATCTCGTCTTGAGCGACACGTCGCAGCAACGGCTCCACGGGTTCTCCCTGGCGCCGGCGCCACAGAATCGTGCCGAGGAGGTGGGTGTGCATCGACAGCGCGAGCGCGGTAGAACCGCAGTGACGGGCCAGCTCGCGCAGCATGGCACTCAGCTCCGGGTGTGAGGCACCGCCGCCACCCAACTCAGTCGGCACACCGGCGGAGAAGAAGCGGTGTGCCTTCAGCTCGGCGTAGTTCTCGGCAGCGAATGCATCTCTCTCGTCAAAGTCAACCGCCCGCGCCGCGAACGCTGGCCCGACTTCGCGTGCCAGGGCCACCCAGTCCGTGCGACCCGGCGCCTCCTGCGCTTCGTCCGTAACGCTCGTCGATGAGCTCATAGCATCTCCAGTCAGCATGATCCTCCTTACGGCTCTCCCGTTCCTCACGGCTATGCGTGGACAGTTCGAGAACGCTGAGCAATGAACCACCGGGTCGGTCATCTGAGTTGGGGGTCGGGCTCACGCGCACTCGGCTCGTTCTGCGGGTCTTGGTTTGCCCGGCGCGGGGCGCGAACAGCAACCAGGGAAAGAAAAGAATATCCCGGCGGTTTGCGACTGAGGCAGACACTGACCTGCGTTTGCCATGCCTCGCCTGATGGCGGGCTGGACTACTTCAGAGCGCCCGGCCTGCTACTTGACGTTCAGCTTACCGACGTAGCGCGCTGTACCCTTCATTCCATTCAAATTCCCGGTGGCCTGCAGGTAGCCGGAAGCACCGGCCCATTTCCCGGTGCCACCGGTGATCTCACAGAGGAAGACGAACTCACCATCGACCTCACCATCGCTTCCCGGAGCAGTGTTGAGCAGTGAATCCTCAATGCAGGTAATGTCTCCATGAACGTCGTGAATGACGAAGTTTCCATTGATTAACTTCATGCCCGTCTGTGAAGTCTGCGTAATGCTTTTTCCGACGAACTCGGCCGATCCTTGGAGAGTTCCCTCGAAGGTGGCGACAAAGCATCTGCCAACCGGCGACTTGCACTCAGGCCCAGTGATGGTCTGACTCGTAATCGAGCCGTCAGCCTGGAGGGACTTGGGGCCTGCCCTCGTCTGGTCGGCGACCACACCCGCTCCCAGTACAACAGCAAGAACGGCTGTCAATGACACATATAGAATCGGACGCACCCGGGGATACTTTAATTTTGACATTGCAGGTCACTCTCCGAGGTCCTGGCGTCGGTGATGCAGGGCACTCATGATTTGCCGGCTTGCACGAGAAGGAACGTGATCAGCAAGTCCAGTTGATTGTCGTTCTCGTCATCGTTTCGCGCGATGTAGCCGAACCCGCTGTCGTTCGTCTCGACATAACCATCGATCGCACCAAGGTCTCGATCAAGACCACGACCACGGTTATCGCTCGCTATGCCCCCATTCGGCGGCCCTGACTCCCTCGGTGACGTGATCAACGAGCACGACAAGCAACGTAGTCGGCTGAGAAATGCCTGGTCACGCGTTTGTATCGAGTATTGGGCGGTACAGGGGGTCGATTCGTGGTACGTAGCTGGTGCTACGGGCGGACCGAGTATCCGATGAGAGCTCGGCGCATCACGACTTTGCCGATGACTTGACCCGGGTCGCGCGCTTGAGCGCGTTCGTGACCAAGGGGATCAGTACATAGACCATGGTGGGCACGAGTACGGCGGTCAGGATGAGCGTGCGCAGCGGCAGGGCGAGCTGCGACAAGCCGAAGTGTTCGAAGAGCCACAACGCGAGGGTCAGGGCCGGGTAGATCGACAGCCACATGACGAATACCTGACCCAGGCGGTGAGGACCGTGGCTGCCGGTGGTCATGTCGGGCCTAGCGAGCTGTGCTCCGACGTCCCGAGCACGTCAGGCTCCACGAGAGGACTCAGCAGGGGCATCCCAGACTCCGGTTGCGGCGGTTTCACGGGCATACTCCGTGAAGTCGTGGGGCGGGCGGCCGAGAACACGCTCGACGGTGTCGGTCACGTGGGCCCTGCGGCCGTCGAAGACCTCGACCATGAGGTCGGCCAGTTGCGTCGCGTACTCGGCCGGCACACCTCGTCCGGTCAGCGACGAGATGAACTGCTCGTGCGTGACCGGAAGATAACGAAGCTCCCTGTGGGTCGCCCTCGCTAGCTCGCCGACGGCCTCGGCGAACGTGAGCAGTCGTGGTCCGGTTATTTCGTGGATCTGGCCGGCATGGCCGTTCTCGGTCAGCGCCGCGACGGCGACATCCGCGATGTCCTCTGCGTCGGTGAACGGTTCCGCGACGTCGCCGGCCGGAAGCGCGACCACACCGGCCCGGACCAGATTTGCGAGGAACGCCTCGCTGAAGTTCTGGGTGATGAACCCGACCCGCACGATGGTCCACTCCGCACCCGAGTCCCGCACCGCCTGTTCGCACCGCTCGGCCTCGGCAGAACCGCGGTCAGCAAGCAGGACGAGGTGCCGGACGCCGCAGTTCACCGCGAGGTCTGCGAAGGCACCCACGGTCCTAGCCGCACCGGGGAACGCCGCATCGGGGTAGTAGGCCACATACACTGCGTCCACGCCTCGCAGCGCGGGTTCCCATGTGGTGTCGTCCTCCCAGTCGAACGGCGGGTCAGCACGCCGTGAGCCAACCCGTACCGGCACGTCACGCGCTACGAGCCCGGACACGACCCGGCGTCCGGTCTTGCCTGTCCCCGCGAGGACTAACGTTGTCGGTCCAGTCGCTGTCATGATCCACAATTTACCCGGAGGCCGGGTTACGAGCCCATGGTCGAGGCTCGCAGGCCCATAATGGTGCGTCTTATACTGCGCCGGTGGATCCCTTGTCGATCTTGCTCGACGGAGCCAGGGCCAAGGACGCGTTGGTCCTGCGGTCCATCCTGAACCCACCGTGGTCGGTGCAGGTGCGGGACGGGGCGCCGCTCAACGTAGTTGCCATCCTGCGAGGGACGCCCTGGGTTGTACCCAGCACTGGCGATGCGGTGCGACTGGATGCAGGCGACATCGCGGTGATGCGTGGCCCGGACGCGTTCACCTTCGCCGATGATCCCCGCACGCCGATCCAAGTGGTCGTTGAGCCCGGTCCCCGACGGACGACCGCAGCGGGTGTGGAGCTGCCCGAGGTCGCGGACATGGGTGTGCGCACCTGGGTCAACGGCATGCGAACCTGCGAGGACGGTGCGGACGACTCGTCGGTGCTGCTGATCGGCAAGTGCCGGGGACCGGGCGAGATCGCCACGCGCCTGCTCAGCGCGTTGCCCCCGCTTCTGGTCATCCCCAGGGCCACCCACGGCGAGTCCGCGCTGGTGTCGCTACTCGCCGAGGAGACCGTACGAAACGAGCCGGGTCAAGATCTCGTGCTCGAACGACTTCTGGATCTCCTACTGGTCGCCATCCTCCGCGAATGGTTCACCAGGCCCGATACCGATGCGCCGCCCTGGTACCGAGCCAACGGGGATCCGGTCGTCGGGCCCGTCCTGCGACTCATACACAGCAACCCGGGCCATGCCTGGACGGTGGCCGCGCTCGCCGGGCGGACCGGGGTGTCCCGAGCGACGTTGGCCCGCCGCTTCACCGACCTCGTCGGCATGCCACCAATGGCATACCTCACCGAGTGGCGAATCGACCTGGCCGCCGATCTCCTCAAGAACTCGGACACCACGATTGACTCCATAGCCCGTCAGGTTGGTTATGGCAGCGCATTCGCGTTCAGCGCCGCCTTCAAACGAGTCCGCGGGGTCAGTCCACAACGCCACCGTGTCCGGACATGACCGCCGGCCCTGGGGCGAACTCAAGAGCATCGGCACCACAGGGCGCGTCCGGTGTTCCCACTGCCTCGCCCCCGCGCCTCCAGTGGCACAGGACATGATGAAGTGGCCCCCGTCCAGGGGAAGCCACGGGTCACACTCCCTTAGGTCACAGTCCCTTCGGGAGGAGTTTCCGCACGGGGACGGTGGCCTGCTCCGGCGACAAGCGAACCGGATCGGGACTCGTCGAATATCCGTAACGGGACACGCACCAAGACGGTGGTCTCGGACGCGGTTGGGCGGGGTCGAGATCGCGGTACCGCGAGACCGCGAAAGCGGCAGTGGTGGCACGTCCCGGCTTTGTCAGGGCTGCTCCAAGCCTCCCCGGCACCTCCCGGATCAGCCTGCCCTCAGCTCCTGCCGGATCGCTGCGACGACCCGACGGCGAAGGTCTTCCACCTCCACTCAAACCACAGCACCTCACGGCGCACGAAACCCGGGTTGAACGCATTCGCCAGCAGCTCAGTGACCGCTGGCCGGCCGCTGAAACCTACTGGTCGAACACGCGGGAAACACCTTCCAGTTGCAGGACCGGACCGAAATCGGTCTCTTCGAGGTCACGGCAGACGCAGGTTGATCAGGTACGGCGAAGTGAACGTGGTGTGGTCACCGGATTGCTTGCCGGGCAACGGGAACAGCCGTGCGGACAGCGGCTTGGCTAGCCGGATGGCGAGAGTCGCCGTGTCCAGGAGCAGACCGGCGATGTCGTCGACGGAGGTGTCCCCCGGCAGCGGCACGGTGTCCAAACCGGTTCCGCAGACCGTTGAGTAGGCCAGCAACTGGTGCATCCTGAGGCGACCCTCGGCCCACTCACGCGCCAGTACGGCGTCCTCCATGACCGGTAGCATCAGTCCGTTGTAGCCGCATTTCGGCAGGTTCGTGCTGCGCAGGGCCTCGGTGATCGCTCCCACCACCGCTACTGTGCCGGGAGCACCGAACCTGCCGACGAGGCCGTGTTCTATGGCCGCACCGATGCTGGTGTCGACGGATGGTGCCGGTGAGAGGTCGATGCCACCGAATCGCAGGCCGGACTCCTCAGCCAGTCGCTGGCCGAGTCGCACCACGGGGGTCGCTTCGGTGATCATCGCTTCGCGCACTCGCGCAGTGATCGACGCAGGGTCGAGACCATTACCGTGGGAGAGCGCAGCAGTCACGATTCCGGCTCCCTGCAGGCCGATTGTGAGTGCGTCCGGTCCCTGGTGGTAACTGGCTGGAAAAAATGGGTGGTCGGACGGCACGCAGGCAAGAGCCGCGAACCGGAAGTTGCCTATTCCTTCCTCGGTCCGCTGCGCGATCCGGAGCATCGTGCGGGCCGTCGGCACCACCGCATCGACCAGGATGCCGTGCTGTGCCGTGGCAATCTGGACGGCGCAGTTCAGCGCAGGGAGGTCCGGTATCAGGTCTTCGATCACCGCGATCTGCTCCAGCAGGATATCCCGCCGGGTTGCCTGCGCTGCCCCCAATGAGAAGTGGTCGATTCCGAGGCGATCGAGGTCGGCTTGTAGGCGGCGGGCGTAGGAGATCAGCTCGTCGGGTCGGCCGGGGAAGTCGTCAAACACCGGAGGGGTGGTGATACGGACCGTCTGCACCTCGTAGCCGGCTTGCCGGTAGGCGGCCTCCACCTCCCGCAGCCGGGTGGCAGCGTCCGCGAGTCTAGGCTCGGACAGCGGGTGGGGACCCGTGAGTCCCAATGTGATAGTCCGAATCACCGGCTGACCCATGGCCGCTCCCAAACCCTCTGACCGCTTGCATCGGTGCACGTGAGTAGTGCTAAACGGGCAATCACGAAAACCGGAGGAGTCAACGTTCTTCGAGCTGTTCTGCGAATTCGCTCCACACCCGTGCGTACCCGCGTGCCAGTTTCGCCACCGAGGCCGCGCAGTGGTCGGGGACCATTTCGGCGATCTTGTTGGGTCCCGTCATTTCTACCCGGTTCTGGTCCAACCATCGGAGCAGAAACCGACCCGCCTCTTTGAACCGGAGCGACGGGTCTGCCTTCAGAGTGGCCAGGATGGCGGCAACGTCACAACCACGTGTGGGGCCCGGCTTCTCGGTCGTTTCTCCAGGAGCGCAGATCTCAAGCGGCCGGGGTGTGGCTGGTGATCCTTGGGATCCCTGCCGCTGCAATGTTGGTTCCTGGCCTGCACGCACGCGTTGCCGCACGTTATGCACGGTGGAGTGCGACACACCGGCCTCGTTCGCGATGGCGCGGATCGACGCGGTGGGTTTCTCGGCCAGTAGCTTGGTGACCTTCAGTCTGGCCGCGGAGCTACTGGCAGGCCGTGCTCGGCCGTCTTTACCCACCCTCGTGGTTGACTGGGCATTGTGCGAATTTGAACGCCAGCGCAGCTTACCGACAGTTCCTGCGGAGAGACCAGTAACGGTGGCGATCCTCCGGTTCGACCACTGCGGGTGCAACTGAATAATCCGGGCCGCTGCCGTGGTCCGATCAGCATGGGTCAGCGGCAATCCGTGCGCGATGTTCATCTGCACGGCGAGCAGAAAAGCGTCGCTATCCGTGCCATTATACACTTTTGCTTCGATTTTGTCTTCGCCACGCAGGGTTGCCGCGTGGACCCTGTGTATTCCATCGATGACCCGTCCGGATCGACCGTGTACGATAATGGGGGGTAATCGTTCCTCCGACTCGGAGAGCAGCCTAATGTGCTCGTTATTCGCGCCGGCTCGCCGCGGGGAACCATCCAGCAACAAAGAGTTTATCGACAGAAGGACGGTCCCCGGTTCATCCGACCGAATGGGCTGCGGCTGCCATTCGGTCCGCTCGGCGACATTTTCCCCATGCGAACCTTCGCGGCTCACCGTGGAAACTTCAGACATCCTTGTCCCTTCACGATAACGTATCCCCACTCGGGTGCGCATGGTGGTCGTCTTTCGGTTACGCCCGCGAAAGCGTCGAAATCGGCGCACAAGGCTGCAACGGGATCGACATTGACGGGCCGATGTGCCCGGAACGCTTCATAAAGGTGCACGTCGACATTGTTTTCGCCAAGATGTACGCGGCGGTCGCGGCGGCGGTTCCGGCCCCAATGGCAGCTGCTCTTCCCGTTTACGTTAGCCTTCCGCGGAGGTCGTGATCCGCACTGAAGTCGACGCAAGCAACGTGTCGCCACTCACTGTTCGCTCGCGTGCCCCGGCACTGAAACAGAAAATTGGGAATTTCGGTCGATGGGTGGATCTTAACGCGTCCGGGGTTTACTTATCTGTACTCCAAAAGAATGAAAATTGTCCGAAGTGTGCTGTCGGGTGGCGTGCTTGCGCATAAGCCCGTCAGATTGGCGGACGGAATTCTGAGTAATCTGATCAGTCCAGGAGTGACGTTCGTGTGTTTGAATATGTCGTGACCAGATTGGGGGAGGAGCTCTAAATGCCAGGGAAACCTCCTGGTGATCTGCCGCCGGTGCCACGAGGACATCCAGAAGACGTCGAGGGAGCTATACCGTCGAGTTCGAGGTGCACTCGCTTGACGTCTCCGGCCGCTGTCGCCGCGACCTGGCGGCTGCGCCGCGTGCACCGGTATGGGCGCTGGTGGCCCGATATTTCGCAGGTCCCGACTTCGAAGACGACAGTGCCAAGGTGACCGCGCAGGTTGCGGCTTTCCGTCGAGTTGCCGCGTCGCCCGGCACAACTTAAATACGAGCCATGGCGCAGCCCGGGACGCTCATCTTGATCATGGCCATCGCGGTCCTCGCTCCTGTCTTCGCGTACGGCATCGGCCGCTGGATACCCGTTCCGCTGGTCATCTTCGAGATCCTGCTGGGCGTCCTCATCGGCCCTGACGTGCTCGGCTGGGCCCATCAAGAGCAGTTCATCGACGTCCTCGCCGACCTCGGCCTGACCATGCTGATCTTCCTCGCCGGGTACGAGATCGACTTCGCCGCAGTGCGCGGGGAAACCCTGCGCCGCTCGATCTTCGCTTGGTTGGCCTCGCTCGCTGCCGGGCTCGCGATCGCTTTCGCCCTCACTGGGGGGCGGGTGACCACGAGCTTCGTCATCGGCACCGCGCTCACGAGCACCGCATTGGGCACGGTCATGCCGATACTGCGCGATTCTGGCGATCTGCGCGGTCGCTTCGGCTCGGTGGTCCTCGCGTTCGGGGCGGTCGGTGAGTTCGGCCCGATCATCGCCATGGCTTTGTTGCTCAGCGGTCGAGAGCTCGGCAAGTCCACGGTGCTGCTGATCGGGTTCGCCGCAATCACTGTGGCGGCCGTGTTCTGGGCGCTGCGACCCCGCCCGCCCTGGTTCTCCCGGCTGGTCGCCAAGACCTTGCACAGCAGCGGCCAGTTCGCGGTTCGATACGTGATGCTGGTGCTAGCTGCGATGCTGGGCCTGTCCCACGTCTTCGGTCTCGATATCCTCCTCGGAGCGTTCGCGGCCGGTGTCATCACGCGGTTGGTCCTGCGCGGTGCCGCCCCCGACGACAGCGGCGAGGTGCTCAGCAGGATCGAGGCGATGGGGTTCGGTTTCCTGGTCCCGATCTTCTTCGTCGTCACCGGTATCGAATTCGACCTCGACGCCCTGCTCGGTGACGGCCGCGCTCTCGCTCTGCTCCCGGCCTTCCTGCTCCTCTTCATCCTCGTCCGCGGCCTGCCCCTGTACCTGTTGGCCCCGTCTGACCTGCTCCGCCGCGACCGCACGGCCCTGGCCTGCTACGGATCGACCTGTCTGCCCCTCGTCGTCGCCATCACGACCATCGGCCTCGACGGCAAGGTGATTGGCGCGGGCGAGGCGGCAGCACTGGTCGGCGCAGCCATGGTTTCGGTCCTCACCTTTCCCCTCCTCGCCCTCAAGCTTCGCTCCGCGGGCCGTGAGGAGCTCATCCGGCGGTACCCACGATTCGACGAGAGCTCCGAATCGTGGTGATTCCCGGCAGGCAGGTCATAGCGGATCGGGTCGGCAAGCTGACGGCGCAGGACCGGTTCTCATGCAGTAGCACGAGCAGTGCCGCGTGTTTGGTGGTGCCGCGGCGCAGCAGCGCCGACGGGACGGACAGCAACTCTCGGGTCACCTTGGACAGCAGGGACACGATCACCTGCACATGCTTCCAGCCGGACAAGACCACACCGCTGCCACCAGCGACGATGATTTTTCGAGCGGCACACGGTTCCAACAGTTCATGAGCAGTCGCTTGATCGGCACGGGCGGGTCGACTCACCGGGCGGCGCACCTTTTGTGCTCGCACTGCGATTGAAACGATCGCGATCAAGATGCCCCGGATGGTGAAATCGAAGCGGATGGTTTGCTCCGTCCCTGCTGTGGACCACAGCATCAGCCACAACAGTGAGCAAAAGTAAAGCCCTCTGGCAACCCGGGTGCGCATCGAAGGCATCCGTCGCCACAGCAACAATGAGCGGAATATCGTTCCCAGCGTGGGACGCCCGGCACCGTGCTCGGCCATGACCTCAGCGAACAGGTCATACGCGTGCTCGAAGGATGATGAGCTGCAAAAGCGGCCCATATGCGCTGGGTAGACGGGGATTTGGCGGTGTTTCCCAGCTGTCCCGCGGCCCGGTGTGGGGCACGGTGAGACCCCCTGAAGCTGGGACGGGACACGTACACGGCACCGGTGCTCGCAGCGATCGGGGTATGGCTGCAGGAGACACGCCGGCGTCGCCATCGCGAACAGATCGTCAGCGGTGTGTGGATCACGCTCGGCAACAGGTGGCTTTTATCGAAGGGTGGCTCTCAGCGCGCGAGCGAGTGGGCCACGGCCGATGCTACGGATCAATTCCGAGGTCGGGCTCGATGCGATCTCGACGCCGCCACTCGTCGACAAGTACCCGAGCCCGCCTGAGCGAACCAGCACGGGAACTCCACGAAGCAAACGACGCACTGCGATCACGCCCGCGGTGCGCCGCTTTGTTCTCCGCCCATCGCACTCCACGAACGGCACGTTGAAATCGGTCGTTTGTTGAACACCCGCCGGACTCGCCCCTGGACCGGCCACGCCACGAAGGGCGGAGTCACTGTCCAACAAAGTGTCGAAAAGATCGAGTGTTCAGGATTGCATGCGCTCAACGGCCGCGGGCGGCTATTCCGATGGGAGATTCTCGGCTTCGTCGGTTCCGCGCTCGGCGAGCTGGTCGAGCACTTCGGGCATGGCCCTGGTGGCTGGACGACCCTCGACACGGCTGTAGCGCAGCAACACCGCACCCGCCGGGAAGGCCGTGGCTGGCTCAACCAGTTCGAAGCGCGACGGCACGGTTCCGTCAGGGAAAAGCTTCTGTCCCTGACCGAGCACGATCGGATACACCCACAGGTTCAGCCGGTCGACCAGACCCTCGCGGAGCAGCGTTTGGAGGAGGTCGACGCTGCCCCACAGGTGCATCTGCTTGTGCTCCTCACGCAGCGCCGGGACCTCTGCTGCTACGTCGGTGATCTGGGTGGTTCCGGACCACGACAAGTCCGGATGGCCCCGTGAAGCGACGTACTTCGGCACCCGGTTGAACACGTGCCCGATCTCGTCCGTCGCGCCCGGCCAGGCGCGACGGAAGATGTCGTAGGTTCTGCGGCCCAGCAAGAGCGCGTCGCTCGCCCGCACGTCGGCAATGACCTGGGCTTCGCTTTCCTTGTCGAAGTGCGGTCCCTGCCAGCCGGCGTACTCGAAGTCGGTTTCGTGCTCCGGGGTTGGACCGCCGTTTTCTTCGATGACGCCGTCCAGGGTGGCGTACATGTTCACGTGAATCTCGCCCATCAGACAGACACCTCCTCGCGAGCGCTTGGTCCTTACCGAAACAGACGACCGCTGCATGGAAAACTCATCGGTAGGACCGCGCCCGCGTCACCGATCGGTTCGGCACCACCGAGGAACTTCTGGCCACCATCGATCGCCTGGGTTCCGCTGACGGGCCCGCCACTTCCGAGTGCTGATTCGGATGAATCCCAGCGTCCGACCGGACATGATCGCTGACATGACGTGCGATCTGTGGGTGAACACCGGCAAGTTGGCATCGTCAAAGATCCAGACCTCGGACGCGATGGGGTCGTCAGCACGTTTCCCAAGAGGAGCCGTCAACGTCCCCGAATCGCGTCTGGCGCACCGGCTACATCGCCTCGCAGGTCTTGGTCCGACTGCTCGTGCTCGCTGTGCTCCACACGGTGATGGGCGCGACCGGAACCATGGCCACCGACGGCACGCCGGCCGACCGGGGAACGGCACTGGCTACTCGGCGCGAGAGCGTCGGTCCGGTCAGCATGTCGGGATTGGGCTGGTGGTGGACGTGCTAGGCCACCATCACCTGGAGCGGGCGAGTTCGGCTACCTCGGACCGGCGGGCGGCTCGTCCCACACCCGGCTCGCGGTTAGTGATGAACTCGGCGATCAGACCGACCGGGGGCAACCCCGCGATGCGGCACAGATCCACCGCCGCTTCGGTGTGCCCGCGCCGTTCGAGGACACCACCGGTCCGGGCGCGCAACGGCAGCAGGTGGCCGGGGCGACGCAGACCTTCGGGCGCGGAGGTCGGATCGACCAGCACACGAGCAGTGCAGTCACCACGAGTCTGATTACCCCGGCCGGTGGAGACCTGGAATACGGGGGGCCTTATAAGCAGCGGCCCCGGACGGTTACTCGTCGAACTCGAAGTGCAGCGCTTGCACGGTTCGCTCGTAGGTGTCGATCAGTTCGGCATGGTGGTTGGCGCCGATGAAGATATCGGCGAGTTCGTAGCTGTAGCTGTCCTGGCCGGGCAGGTCGGCCAGCCGGTCGCCGGGTTTGGGCACCACGTCCACGGTGACGTCGGGAATCTCCTGGGACAGGCGCTCGAGCTCCTCGGTGCTGGGGACTCGGCGCACCAGCCCGTCGGCAAACCGGCGTAGGAAGCACTTGCCTGCGATCGCGTAGTCGCCCTGGCGGTAGGGCAATTCCGGGTCCTGGCCCAAGGCCAAGCGCACCATGCACTGGTGGTTGGGGGCGCCGTCGACAGCCTCGAATAGTCGGGCGTGCGACTGTGACAGGCGGGGGTTGACCTCCAGCAGGTTGATCGCGCCGGTTTCGGGGTTCCAGAAATACTCGATGTTGAAGGTGCTGTTGTCCAGCCCGACCTGGGTGAGCACCCGGTGGGAGATGTCGACGAGCCGTTCGCAGACCTCGCCGGGCAGCTGGGAGGGGTACTGGTAGCGCAGGAAGCTGGAGGTTCCCTCGTAGTTGATTGAGTCGATCACCCCTTGGGCACACACCTGCCCGTGGCGAATGTAGCCCTCCACGGTGACCTGTTGGCCGCCGACAGCCTCCTCGGCGAGACAGGCCTGGCCGCCGACCTCGGCGATCTCATCCGGCAAGCCCAGAAATTCCAGTAGGTAGTCGAACGGCTCGCCCACCTTGCCGATGCCGTCGCGGATGGCCGCGACCGCCTCGGCGAACTCGGTGCGGTCGCTGACCTTGAACGCCAAATCGGAGGAAAACGACTTGACCGGCTTGAGCCACATCGGAAAGCGCATGTGCTCCGGTGGCTCGGGCGTGCCTGCAAGGTCGACGATCCCGAACGCGGGGTGGGCGTCGGTGACCTTCTGCTGTTCCAGGCGGCTCCAGTACTTGTGCTCACACTTGGCTACCGCCTGCAGGGAGGTCGTGGGCAGCCCGAGGCGCTCGCACAGGATCGGCACCATCGAACTGACCGGGAAGTCCCAGTAGCCGATGATCGCATCAACGGGTCCGTCGAAGGACTCCAGCTGTCGTTGGGCCTTGGACAGCAGCGCTTCCAGGTTGATCTCGTTGGACTCGGTGAGCTCGGCGACGCTCAACAGCGGGTGAAACCGGTACTGCGACAGATAAGGCATTTCCTGCAGGGACTCGAGATTCAACTCGTCCAGGCCAAGCACGAAAACGTTGGCTGGCATGCAACATCCTTTCTACGGCCATCCGTTCCTCTACCGCGGGCGGCGGGCGTCAGCTACCCGCCTTTGTCCCTGCCCACTCAGCTTGACGTGTCCAACCTGCACTGTGCAGTTCGGTGTCGGCCTCGTCCGGGGTCGCGATGGGGGCAAGCGCCACTTCGGACCTCGCGCCACCGTGCACGTCACGCACCACGACGGCGGGCTCCGGCTGGGTGGTCATGGTCAACAAATGCGCTGTACAGGCCATGGTCCGTCTTCCCTCTCACGCACACCGGGTTCACTCCGGTGATCACAATGGACAAACACTGCACTCTTGTACCCACCGAAGTGGCTCCGTACCCCGGATCGGTTCGGGGGTTCGAGGCGTCGGCGCGTAGCGCCGCCGCTGATTTGAAAGCTAGCGCTCTCGTCGGGCGTGCGAGCGATCTCTCGGGAGGTCTTTACCCGGACCAGAGTCGGGTCAAACGCGTCTTCCTGGCACGGAAATCTCGGACGGAGAGAGGTGGTCGTGGCGAACACCGGAGTGGGCACCCCGGTCGGGATTGATCGTTCGGAGGCTGGGTATTCCTCTTACCGTGATACTGATGAGCCCGCCGGGCGTTTACCGGGTACAGGAGGCAGCCTTGTTGCTGCGCGATGTGCTGCGTCAGCGAGGCCAGGTCGCCGGCCGCTCGATCTCGACGCGACCTGCCTGGACACCGGTAGCACCGTGTTCTTCCCGCCCTGCGTGGAGCGGGCCCTGCGTGCCTCCGAGTTGACCGGGCACTTCGCTACCTACCGGTGCTGGGACCGGCAGTGTCCGAACCAGCCACCCGGGATACGCACATGTTTGCCAGCGGGCCGCGTCCTTTTCGGGCTCGACATCCGAGGTACGGAGGGACACGAAGTGCTGAGTTCAGTGACAGAAGGCGTGCTCGGTCAGCAAAGCGTGCTGATTGTCTTCGTAGTGAGCGCGGTGGTGCTGGGCTCGCTGGGCTGGCTGATGTCTGCCCGGCGAGGCTGGTTTCGGATGCCTGCCATGCTCGCTGGAATAAGCTTGGCACTGGCCGTGTCGGTGACGCAGGGACGCCAACCGTTCCAGTTCGGTGGGCTGAATTTCTCCGAGTGCGTGCTGTTCTCCGCCTCCGGAGTGGCTGAACTGGCCTTGAACGTCGGCATGCTGATGCCATTGGGGCTGTTCGCTTCCTTGGCCACCGGGCGTATCGTCGCGCCCGCTCTGTTCTGCCTCGCCGCCTCGATGGTGTTTGAAGCCGCACAAGGATTGTTCGCTACAGGTTCTTGTGTCGGGCAGGACGTGGCCAGCAACAGCATCGGCGGAGCATGCGCGGCCGTGGCCGGGGGCATGACAGCCCAACGGTGGCGCCGTCAACCTGACCACACCCCCGAAATGCCCGTTACTTCCCGCTGATTCTACCGGACCGCCAGGGGGTTGACTCGTGAACAGGGTGCGAGCGTGCGCCAGCTCGCCGAGCACGCCAGTATCAGTGAGCAGGCAGCCGCCGCGCGCTACGAGAGCGCGCGGCCGAGCTCTGCTACTGACGGGAAGGTATCCGCGGCCGGGACCTCAACCGGTGGGGGCGGTACGTGACGACACTTCCGCCGGAACTGTCTCGAGGGTCGCGGGCGGGGGATGCGGGGTCCTTGGGCGTGCGGGGGCTGCGGTCTGGGCGCGCTCGGACACGGGCTGGTCGGCGTAGGTGAACCGGGTCGTGAGGTCCAGGGCTTGCAGCGGCCGGTCGACGGCGTGGGTATCGGTGATCAGAGTGAGATGTTGACCGGTGGTGCGGGCGTGGCGGTCGGCGTGGAGCAGCTCTTCGATCGCCGCGGCGCCGAGGAAGGTCACACCACTGAGGTCGAGCACGAGCGCGCGCGTGGTGGCGCGTAGGCGTGCGTGCAGTATCTCGGTGAACCGGGCAGTGGTGGCCAGGTCGAGGGGGCCGGCGACCGTGATCACGGCCTTCTCTCGGTGCGGCCGGTGCACCCGCAGGCGGAACGGTCCTTCGCCGGGGGGTGTGCCGCGGCTGGTGGCCGGGGCGGGTTCGGTGGTGCTGTCGTCGAATAGCTCTTCGAAGTTCATGGGCCCTCGCTTGGCGACGAGTCTCTGCTGCCGGCCGCTACAAGTCACGCGGGCGCAGCAGGCGCTGGCGGGGAAGGGCTCGCTACTCAACCCGAACGGGGGAGGAGGCTCTGCTCACTCCGCCGACTTCCACCATAACGCAGCACCGTGTCGTCAGCAGCAAGGCCACTGGTCAGGTCCCCCCGGTGGTGCAGGCCTGGAGCTGTCCGGCGAGCAGGTCGCCGCGGTGCGCGCGGCGCTGGTGCAGGATGCCGACGGTGGCCACGTAGGCCAGGGCCAGGCCCAGCTGGGTGCTGGCCTCGTCGACGGCGACGGGTTCGGTGTTGAGCAGGGTTGGCGCGCCAATGACCTCGCGGCGGGACCGCAGCGGGACCGCGGTGGGGCGCCAGCCACCGCCTTGGTCGGAGAGGATCACCCCGCCCGCGGTCACGTCGAGGAGTTCGGCGGCCCGTTCGGTCAGCAGGGTCAGAAAGTCCAGGATGTCGCCGGAAGCGAACGCGTCAAGGCACGGCACGGCCCCATCCAGCGGCCCACAGGCGTCTCGCAATTCGGTGGCACCCCCGGATCATGCGAGCGACCAGGGGGGACATAGTCATGCCATTCCGGAGGCGACCAGGAGCTCCAGGATCGAAGTCACCAACAAGGTAATGGGGGCTCCGTGGACGGTTGCTCGCGAAGCTGGTGCGTGTTCATTCCGGTAGCGGTCATAGGCACTGTGGGAGTCCGAGCCGTCCGTACGCTACCGGGGCGTAGAGCACGCTGGACGGTGCGGTGGTGGGGGCAGGAAGACCGGCTGCGGTGATGAGTTGGTCGTCCAGTTCGAGCAGCTCGGCGTTGTGCAATGGCCAGCGGTCGTGGGACAGCTGGGTGGTGAGGGTACGGCCGGGCACGCGCAGGTGAAGCCGCCAGCGGGCAGTCAGGAAGTGCTCGAGTGGGCTGCCATCGGTGGGTGGCCCGACCCGAACTTGGATCCGGCTTCTGGGAGTGGGCCGGCCCGGCCAGCGCCGGGCACTGTCGTAGGTAAGGACGTAGGCGTCGCGAACCAGGCTCATCCGCGACCAGGCGCAGGGCAACCACCCCGCACGGGCGGCCAGGATCCAAGGCAGCCGGTCCGACTCGATGCCCAGGAAGACGATTCCACGACGGCCTTTGTGGTCGACCGAGAAGACTCGGACGTTGGTCTCGAGGAAAGGACCGTACGAGCGCATCCGGAAGGCGACCAACCCGACGTAGGTGCGCCCGGCGTACGTGTCGGGCTCGGTGCCTGGGGGAAGCAGCGAAGCGATTTGCTCCCTATCGGCAGACCAGTGCATGAATGTCACGTCGGTGAACGCCATCCTGATCGGCGCGAGCCACGCCTGCGACGGGGGCTCCACGGTGACCGGCTCGGGGTCGGGGCGAGACGCGGACCTCATCTCAACGTCTACCCGAACAGGCACCAACCGAACCAAGACTCATTCGACGAGCATGTCGTCGTCCCAAGGCAGCAACATGACCAGGTGGGGATGCAGCAATGTGACTGCTGGTCAGAAGACCACAGTGTGGTCTGTGATCGACTCGATGAGCACGAGGACGGCGCGGCTCTTTAATGGACCGGTCTGCGTGACCCGCTACCCGAGCAGTCACAGGGATCGGGTGCGCGAGCCGATGCTCCGGTAGAAGCCGAAGGACCTAACACCTGTGTTTCGCGCCTTCTCCGCCATCAGTTCCGCTGATCCATACCGGCTGGCCGCGGGTGGCAGCCCGGGGTCGGACCTCCGGTGGTTGCTGAGTGTTCGGCTACTTTTCGTCTTCCCTGGGCAGGAGTGGCCCCAGCGGGCCCAGGTCGAGGTTGAGGTCGCTGGGGGAGAGTTCGAACCGGTCCTGGAGTTCGGTCATGGCCTCTTCCAGTTTCATCAGTGAGACGCCGAGGTCTTCGACCTGATCCTCGGTGAGGTCTTCCTGATCGATCCGCCGAAGGGCTTGGCGTTCCATGAGCTGGCGCACCAGTTCGATGATCGTCAGAACCAACCTCATGAGGTCCTGTTGGACAGATTCGGAGTCGCTCTCGATGCGCCGCGACAGCCCGCTGGCCTTGTGAGCGTGCGGGACTTCGTCGCCGGTCGGTTCAGTCATCAGTATCGCGCTCCCAGTCTTCCGGGGCCGTGTTGTTCTCCCGGATCGACGTGATGATCGCCCGCAATGAGACGCGAACGAGGTCCACGCCCGCCAGCGAAATGGTGACGTCGCCGGTCAGCACGACTCCGCCGGCCAGCAGGCGGTCGAGCAGGTCGACGAGCGCGACTTCGCGGGAGTCGCGGACGACATCGCGGTCGCCATCGGACGCCAGCGTCATCCGTGTCCCTTCTGGAAGGTGGCGAACGAGTACGCGGGCCAGGGGCCGGTGAGTTCCAAGCGCAACGCGGCGCTGCGCTGACCGAGGTCGTGCACATGGGAGATGAACTCGTCGTTGCGGGAGTTGTCCACCAGGTAGGCCCCGTTGAGCACCATGACGCCCTCGTAGCCCGCGAGCTCACGGTTCTGGGCTGGATGTAGACGGCTCGCCTGGGCAAGACCGACCAGCGCGGCGTGCGCCTCTTGAGCGAGCCGCCACGACTGCTCTTCAGCTTCCGCACGACTCTTGCGCTTTTCGCGCAGCTTGTTCAGGTAGGCCGCACCGGGCCGCTGCTCAGATTCGGACTCGCCCGCCTGTCCGCTGTTGAATGCGCCTAGGTCCGCATACCCTTTGACCCCCCATTCGGTTCGTCCGGTGATCTCGTCAAGTACCTCTGTGAAGGCTGCGGCGCGGTCGGTGAGAGCGTCCCGCACCCGGGAGTCCTGGTAGTAAACGGTCGCCAGGCCCATCGGGGCAACGGCAGAGCGTGACCCGACCTGGTCGACTATCCGGTTGTGCTCGCGCACGGTCTTTTCCAGCCACCGCATGTCCTCGAGGTTCTTGCGCAGCCCCTGTTCGCCGAACTCCTCGGCGTCGACAGTGCTGACCACCGCCGCGATGTCGCCGGAGGTGACCATTCGCACGGCCGAACCTTCGATCCCTTCGAGGTCGCCCAGCGCGCCCGGCGGGAGATCGCGGGTGATCGCGTAGACGTACACCACCGAGTCAGTCATGGCCGTCCTCTTCTCCCCGGTCTTGCCGGTCGGCGCCGGATTCAAGTTCCCCGACCTGCTCGCGAAGACGCTTGTTCTCCTCCACCAGCTCGCGATGTCCGGACGAGAGCGTGGGATCATGCTCCCACCAGTCGATGCCCATCTCGCGGGCTCGGTCGACCGAGGCCACCACGAGCCGGAGCTTGATCGTCAGTAGTTCGATGTCCAGAAGGTTGACCTGGATGTCACCGGCGATGACGATTCCCTTGTCCAAGACGCGTTCCAGGATATCGGCGAGGTTGGCGGATTCCTGGCGCGCCGGCTGGGCGTTCTGCTGTCCGTACCACGCCGGCGGGCGTGCTCCGCTTTCGGTGCCGCCGTCCTGCGTCATCGTTCGTTCCCCCTTCCTCGTGGGTATCGCTCCACACGTCGATACCCGAGGAGTTCGCCGGAGGGGTCCAGGGTGGCTTCGTATACGGCGAGGATGTCGGTGGTGTCGGGGATGCGGTGGCTTTCGACCACTTCGACACCGACCTGCCACCCGTCCTCGTTTCGCTGCACGGAGGTGGCTCCTTCCACGTCTCGACCGGTCAGCTCGTGGATCTCCAGAATGGCCGCTTGTGCGGCTTGGGAGGCTCGTAGCCGAGGTCGAGATTGGCGGGTGTGTCCGGAGTCGGCGTCCTCACGGGAGCGTGCGGGACGCTGTGCACTTGTATCGCTCGTACTGCGCCGGGGGCGTTCACCCCTGCCGGTTCCATCGCCCCGGTCCTTGGCTTCGCCGTCGCGTGCGGTATCCACCCGCGTCACACCTCTCCGGCCCGGCGACGCCGTTGCGCTTCGAAAAGCCGGCCGAGCAGTTGTTCCTGAAGATCGTCACGTTGGGTCTCGGTGAGCTCTCCTGCCTCGTAGGCTTCGTCCACTTCGGCGAGTTCACGTTGGATCACCAGCGGATCGAAGTGCTGTCGCTCGGCCTGATGTCGCACCTGTTCAGCGACCCACACGGCACCGCGTACGGGTGCCAGCGGCAACGTGAGGATTCCTGTGAGTAGACCCATCTCAGCCATCCGGAAGGAAGTCGTACGGCGCCAGCGGGCCGAGCAAGCGAAGCTGGATCCGGTGAGTCCACTTCTGCCCCAACTCGTCGAGAGCGCGTTCGAACTCCGCCTGGTGGCCACGGTCGACGAGGAACGCCATGCTGACCGCGTCCCGTTCACCGCCGACCTCGTGCGTGACAGTCGCGACCGCATGCGGGCTGACAGTGGCGTTCAAGACATCGGCATCGGCCTGGCGTTTGTGCGCCACGGCGTTGTTGACGAGTTCTCCGAGTCTCAATCGCTCGGCATGGCCGGCGTCGTCGGGAATCCCTTGTAGTGCCTCGCGAAGCTCCCGGATTTCCTGCTGTTCAGCGACGATCTCGTGTAGGTGTTCGTCCTCCACATAACGGCCGCGCACCGTGAACTGCACCAGTCCGGCGAGTTCCGACAACACTGACTCGAAATGCTCGTGGTGCGGCTTGAGCAGTTCGTCGACGACAGCGTCTGCATCCTCGACGACCGCCCCGAAACGCATCGGCAGCACGGTACTGTCCGCGGCCAGGGTGTCCAGTACGCGCTCGTGGGCGAGCAGATCGTCTCGCGTGCCGAGCGGTCGACTCAGGTGCACGTCGCTGACCAGGGCGGACAACTGCCCGTATGTGGCAGTGCGGACCTCCTCGTCTGCGTCTCCGACCGAGGGCAGACCTTCCGGCAACGACGCCGGTTCGGGTAGCAGCCCGTACACGTACACGCCCTGGACTACACCGGGCTCTTCCGAAGTCTCTTGTTCTGCCCGGGTGCTCATGATTCACGCTCCCGGTTGCGCGGGCGGCGAGGTCGTGCCGGTTGCTTTTCTCGTTCCTCTTCGTCATCGCCGCCCCGGAACTCGTCGACCTTGTTCTTCGCGGCGTCGAGCACGCCCTTTGTCTTACCCTGGGCTCCGCTCTGCGTCATGCCTTCCATCATTTGCGGGAGGTCCTTGCCGCCCTTTTGGTGTAGGTCCAACCTGTTGGTGGCCTCGGCGAAGCGCAGGTACGTGTCCACACTGGCCACGACGATTCGCGCGTCAATCGTGATCAACTCGATCCCCACCAGTGAGACCCGGACGAAAACGTCGATGACAAGCCCCTTGTCGAGGATCATCTCGACCACATCCGCCAAACTGCCCGACGAACCCCGCTGGACCGGAGACCCCCCACCCTGAGTGTTTGCAACCGTCACGGTTACCTCCTCCTTCCGGTACGGGCAGGCTCGCGGCGTTCGCTCGTCGTAGTAGTCGCCCTCTGCGTCATACTGGTCGCTGTCGTACTGGTCGCCGACCTGAATGTTTGACGCGTACCCGTTGGTGTCAGGAGCGAAACCCAAGATATGGGCCGCACCTTGATCATTTGTTCGTATGCCACGCCACGAGGCCTGGCACAACGCTGCAGGCGCGTGTCCCAACCCATGAGGTGCTGTCCACGGTCTGCGTATTCGATCAAGCAGAACGTTCGCAGTGTGGTCGTTTACTACAGCGGCAGAGGGGGACCGTTCCCGCTTCGGGCGAGCGGACCGTCGTTGACGCCGACACCGCGGCCGACGCCGCGCACCAGAGGGCCGCCGAGGCGGAGTCCGACCGGGGCCAGGCAGTTGCCGACCGGGGTCAGGCCGTCACCGCACAGGAGCGAGCCGAGGCTCTGCTGAAGGACGCGCGGGACCGCGAGAAACGCGCCGAGCGCCGTGCCCACGAGGCCGCCGACCGCGCGGCCGGCGCCGAGAACCGCCTCGCCACGCTCACCTCCGAGCGGGACGTGCTGAGCGAACAGCTCACCGGGCTCCGCGTCGACCTCGATGCGGAACGGGACCGCGCGGCGCAGTCCGCCCGCGAAGCCCAGGGGAAGATCGACGCTCTCCATGGGCGGGCTGGAGGTCGAGCGTGAGCACACTGCCGCCCTGAACCATGGTCGATGGTCTGCGAGGTCCTTCGACACCCCGACCGGGCGTGTAGCGCTGCTCAATGTCGCCGGGCGCGCCGTCGTCCGCTGTGCCTCGTGAGTACGGCGGCGCAGCCCCCACGTCCGCGCGACCGCGCCACGGCAGTCGCGCGGTCGTGGTTGGGAACCCGTTCGGGGCGTCGGGTGACATCGCTCCGCTGCGGCATCTCAATTCGAATTCGTGGCGGAACGAGCAAGAATTCCGTGGTCTTCCGGCGGGAAAGGATTAGGAGATGTAAATTTCGTACATCGAACGAGGCTTGATTGGATACAAGATCGTAACTTCGTTGTGTGGTTGGCCACCATGTCGGTGCTTTCTGGTGGCAGGAACCATTGACGCAAGCAGATGTTTGCGGTTCTGGCGCAGGGTTCTGGCGCAGAGTTCCGGCGCAGACCTGAATCGTTTCTTTTTTGCGGTCATGGCCGATCGAGTGGTTGCTGCGCCGTCGTCGCTTCATCGCTCACGAAATGACGACAAAGCCTGCTGCAGGCGGAGCGAGGTGCCCTGCAGCTCAAGGGGGACAGGCCGCAGGGGGTCGGCCAAGACGCCAAGTTGTCGGAGCCGGCTAGCTTGGCGCGTGGACTGGAGGCCGCATGCGTCCGCCTTGCCGGCGATGGCGCCGTGGTGACTGGCCTCCTCTCATGTCCTGTGTGCTGCCAAAAGTCGGGTGTGCGGATCCTTCGGGGCGGGTGTCAGGTGGTATGGATCTGCACGGCTCTGCGGTCGCCGCTACATGCAGCACTGTAAGATGTGATCACAGATCACACAACCTTGTATGTGATCTGGATCAAAAACTCAGAGGTCCTGCGGGTCGCTTCGAGCGCCTACCGGCGGCGTGGCTCACACGTGGTGCGCGGCCCGAGCGGATGGGGATTTGAAGGTCTGTTTGACTCAGCGAAGATTCCGCGTATAGTTCCGCCAATCTCCGGGGTGGGTGTCACCGAACCGCTGGAGAGTCCCGATATGGAAATGTTGTCCACCATCAGCGGGTGGATCTGGGACCCGATGGCCTACTTCGCTTTGGGGATCGGTGTGTTCTTCACACTGCTAACCAAAGGGGTTCAGTTCCGTCGGCTTCCGGATATGTTGAAGCAGCTCCGGACGAGCAAATCCGGGGACGGTGGGCTGTCCTCGTTCCAGACCTTGGCGTTGACCATGTCGAGCCGGGTCGGGGTCGGCAGCATCGCCGGTGTCGCGACTGCGGTGGCCGCAGGCGGTCCCGGCGCCATCATGTGGATGGCGATCACGGCCCTGGTGGGCTCCACTTGCGCGTACGCCGAGGCCGTGCTGGCGCAGGTCTACAAGCGCCGGGTCCGTGGTGAGGATCGGGGCGGCATGCCGTACTACATCAAGTACGGGCTGCGCGCGCCCTGGTTGGCCGTGATCGTGGCGGTCGTGACGATGATTGGCTACGGCTTCGTCTTCCCCGGTATCCAGGCGAACAACATCGCCTCCAGCGCCCAGCTCGCGTTCGGCCTCGACGCGTGGATGACGGGCCTGTTCATCACCGCGGTGCTCGCGTTCGTGATCGTGGGCGGCACTCGACGAGTCGTGCATGTGGCCCAGGCGGTCGTGCCCTTCATGTCATTGGGGTACATCCTCACCGCGTTCGTGGTTATCGGTCTGAACTTGGATGAGGTGCCGCATGCGCTGCTGGTCATCCTGTACAGCGCCGTGGGGGTCGACCAGGTCTTCGCGGGCGTGCTCGGGTACGCCGTGGCCTGGGGTGTGCGCCGGGCGGTGTTCGCCTCCGCGACCGGGTTGGGCGAGGGAACCTTCGCCGCGGCGGCGGCCCGCACCACCCACCCAGGCAAGCAGGGCATCATCCAGGCCTTCAGCATCTACATCGACATTCTGCTGATCTGCATGGCGACCGGCCTGATGATCGTGATCACGGGTGCATACCACGTGAAGAACCCCGCTGGTGGTTTCATCGTCAACAATGTGCCGGGAGTCGTGGCGGGGCCGAACTTCGTGCAATCGGCGATCGACACCAGTCTGCCGGGATGGGGATCGACCTTCGTCGCACTGGCCGTGCTGCTGTTCGCCTTCACATCGCAGGTGTTCTTCTTCTACGTCGCTTCCACCAACCTGGTGTTCCTGCTCGGCGAACGGCGCAACCGGATGCTGGAGGCGGTGCTGAAGGTCGGCGCGCTGGCGATCTCGTTCTTCGGGGCGGTGGCCAACGCGGACGCCATGTGGGCCGCCGGAGACATCGGCTACGGGCTCATCGGCTGGATGAATATGATCAGCGTTCTGCTGTTGGCCCCCGTCGTGCGCAAGGTCATCAGGGACTACGACGACCAGCGGCGGAGCGGCCTCGACCCGGTCTTCGACCCGCACCGAGTGGGCATCCAGGGCGCGGAATACTGGGAGCGCGAGGTCGCAGCGCAGCGGGCAGGCAGTTCCGGCGCCGACAAGGCAGGCAGGTGAGCCGCCGCTTCACAGGGAGTCGTGCCTGCTGGTACGGGGCCTAAGATGACGTCCATGGTGTTGCGCAGGCTGGAGCCAAGTGCCCGGATGGGAGATCAGGTCTTCGAGGCGATTCACGCGGCGATCCTCAATGGTGAGCTGCCCGCCGGCTACCGGCTGCGCATCCGGGACCTCGCCGATGAGCTCGGCACCAGCGTCATGCCGGTCCGGGAAGCGATCCGACGCCTCCAGGACATTGGTCTGGCCGACTCGGCCCCGTACAAGGGCGCCGTGGTCAAGAGCTTCACCTCTGAGGAGCTGCTGCACGTCTATGCCGTGCGGCGGCTCCTCGAGGTGGACGCCGCGAAGCGCGGCGCGACGGAGGTCTCCGCGAACGGACTGGCGAGGCTGGAGGGGGAGTACCGCAGTATGGAGCGGGCCGTCGCTGAAGGAAGGGTGGTTGAATACCTCGACCACGATGAGGAGTTCCTCAGCTTCATCTACGAGGCATCGGGCAATCCGGTTCTGCTGGAAACGATCCGCACCCTCTGGCACCGCTGCCGTTCCTACAAGATCGTCGGAGCGCAGACCGCCCTCGACTCCGGCGAATCCGAGAGGCTGCTCATGTACCAGAAGAGCCTGCTCAAAGCCTTGACCGCCGGTGATCCGCAGACAGCCGCCGACATGACGCGGGAGTCGTTGGATGTGGCCACCAGCCGAATCCGTGAAGCGCTCCCGGCCACTTCTGCCGAAGACTAGTCGGGCGGTGGCCAGGACGTGGGAGGGCCCTGCTTGGCCGGCCAACAACGCTGCTGAGGCGGTGGATACCGGCACTCCCGGCCGCGCGAACGCGCACGGCCGGGAGTGCCGGTGTTCTTCAGGGCAGGTGAGGCGCGTGGCGTCCCGTCCGGCTGCAGAGCTCGACGAGCAGGTCCGCTTGCCGGGCGAGTGAGTCGACGGGCACGGCCTGCTGCTCACCGGAGCGACTGTCAGGAAGCCGTACGCCCGAGGCGGCCAGGCGGCCGAGGCGTTCCTGGACGCGAGCGGGATGATCGGCCGTGAGTGCACTGTGCGCCACGGCGAGGGCGAACATTCCGATGCCGGGTTGTTCGGATGTTATCCGCAGTTCCCTGAGGTCGTAGTTCCCCGGTGTTGTGGCGTCCGTTACGCACGCATTCCTGCATGACGTGCCAGATGTGCGGCAGTTCGCGGCGCACGGTGGCTTCGTCGCGACTGCTCGGCAACCCGGTCGCCGAGCCGGCTTTTCGCTTCCGCCAACGCAGCGTCCGATGTCGACACTCGCCGTCCACCGAGCCGCGAAACCAATTCGGCAGCCGTCGGTTCCGCGGCTCGGCGGGTCGAAGGTCAACGTTCGTGGTTGTGCATGACGTGCTTGGTGCGGGAGTAGTCATCGAGAGCGTAGATCGACAGATCGCGGCCGTAGCCGGATCCCTTGAACCCGCCCCATGGGACGTCGTTGGCGAGGACGAGGTGTGAGTTGACCCAGACCGTTCCGGCGTCCAAGCGGTCGGCGACCGTGTGGGAACGGCGGGCGTTTTCGGTCCAGACCGACGCGGACAGTCCGTAGGCCACGTTGTTGGCGCGACGGACCGCCTCGTCTTCGTCCCGGAAGGTTTCGACGGTGACGACCGGGCCGAATACTTCTTCACGGGTGATCTCGGCGTCTTCGGGGATGTCGACGAGCACGGTGGGCGCGACGAAGTAGCCGGGGCCGTCGAGCGCGCTGCCGCCGAGCACGGCCCGGCAACCGTCGCGTTGGGCGCGGTCGAGGTAGCCGAGCACGCGGTCGTAGTGGGGTTTGGAGACCACGGGGCCGAGTTCGGCATCGTCGACGGCTGGTTCGCCGGTGACCAAGGTGCCGACTTCCTGCACCAGGTGCTCCACGAACTGGTCAGCGACCGACTCGTGCACCAGTACGCGGCACCCGGCACCGCATTCCTGACCGGAGTTCCAGTACCCGGCGGTTCGCAGGGTGGCGGCAGCGGCGGCCAGATCGGCGTCCTCGAAGATCACCACGGGCGCCTTGCCGCCGAGCTCGAGGTGCACGCGCTTGAGGTCATCTGCGGCGGCGCGCGCGACCGCTCGGCCGCTCGGGACGGACCCGGTGAGCGCGATCAGTGCGATGTCCGGATGCGACGACAGTCGGGCGCCGACCACGTCGCCGCGACCGGTGACGATGTTGAGCACACCGGCGGGGATCAGGTCGGCGACGAGTTCGGCGAACTTCAGCGTGGTGACCGGGGTTTGCTCGGAGGGCTTGAGCACGCAGGTGTTGCCCGCGGCGAGGATCGGAGCGATCTTCCAGGCGGCCATCATCAGCGGGTAGTTCCAGGGCGTGACCACGCCGACGACGCCGACGGGTTCGCGCCGGATGATCGAGAGGTGGTCATCGACGTAGTCGTCGGCGGCCATGGAGGTAGTGGCGCGGACTGCGCCGGCCATGAAGCGGAAGGTGTCGATGGTGCCGGCGACGTCGTCCTGGGAGACGGCAAGGGGCTTGCCGGTGTTGGCGGATTCTAGGCGGGCGAGCAGGTCGCTGTGGCCGGTGACGCGGTCGGCGATGGCGTGCAGCAGGTCGGACCGCTCCTTGGGCACGCGTTTCGCCCAGGATTCCTTGGCCGCCACGGCCGCGGCTACGGCTTGGTCGACGTCCTCGAGCGTCCCGTCGGGTGTGTGGCACAGCACGTTATCGGAACACGGATCCCCCACGTCGAGGACTTGCGTGGAGCTGGAATCGACGTAGCCACCATCGACGAAGTGGCGCGAGGGTGGGAGGTCGGCGGTGGCGAACAGCTGAGCTGCATCAGTCGCTCGGCGAACCGCGGCCGTGGTGGACTGGGCTGAGGTCGTCATGGGGTCGCTTCCTCCATCGGTGCGTCGATCGTGGAAACCCGGGCGGGATTCGGCCGGCAATCTCCTGCGGTCGCGGTGCAGGACCACCGGCACTGTGCGTTCGCGGGGCCGGTATCCTGCTGTCCGTGTGCGGGAGGACCGGAGGACAGGTTCGCGAATCCCGCCCGGGATCGCGCCGCGGCTCGGCCGCGGCGCGGGGTGTCGTGCCGGGTCAGTCCAGTTCCGCGAGCAGCTTCGAGATCGTCTCGGCCGTGGCGGGATCCGTCTCCAGCAGCGGGCTGCGCGGCTTTCCGGCTGGGAACCCGCTGGCGTTGAGCGCTGTCTTGATGGCGGGGATGAAGGGAGCGGACATCATCGCGTCCATGAGCGGGTAGATCCGAGCCCACTCCGAACGTGCGCGCTCGAGCTCGCCGGCCTGCAGGGCCTGCTGGACGGAGACCAGCTCGGCCGGGATCACATTGGCGGTCCCCGCCATGACACCTGCAGCGCCTTCGGTCAGCGCCTGCAGCAGCAGGCTGTCCCACCCGACGAAGGTGGAGATGACGTCGCCGTGGTGGTGGATCAGCTGGCCGACCTGCGACATGTCGGCACTGGTGTCCTTGATGTACTGGATGTTGTCGACCTCGCGGGCGAGCTGGCCGACGATCGACGGCGAGAGGTTGACCCCGGTGGCACCCGGCAGGTTGTAGAGCATCACCGGGATGTCGACCTTGCTGGCCACCGTTCGTAGATAGTGCAGGGTCTCGTCGAGGGTGAGCGGCTCGTAGTACGGGGCGACGACCATCAGAACCGAAGCACCGGCGTCCTGCGCGTGCTGGGAGAGCTCGATGGCATCCGCGGTGCTCACGGCACCAGTCTGAGCCACGACCGGTACGCGCCCGGCCGTTTGCTCGATCACGGTCTCGACGATCAGCCGGCGCTCCTGGTTGCTCATCGCCGCGGACTCGCCGGTGGAGCCGCAGGCGACGACTCCGCCGACACCGCCGTCGATGGTGCGATCGACCAAGCGCCGCAGGTTGTCCACGTCGATCTGCTCGTCGGCGGTGAACGGAGTGGCCAGGGCGGTGAGAACACCGCTCAGTTGGGACTGCATGGTGAAGAAATCTCCTCGAATGGTGATGTGGGCGTGTACCGCCCGATCGCCGTCGGGCGGCCGGTCGGTGCGGTTTCGAATCCGGTGTGGCTATTTGATGTGCGATTCGGTGTGAGTGGACTGGCGCTCGGTGGCCAGCAGGCTCCGCGCTTCCTGGGCGGCGGAAAGTCCTGTTTGGACCGCCGTCTCCGAGTAGAGCGTGCCGAGGTAGTCCCCGGCCAGGAACACCCGCCCGCTGCGCTTGGTCAGCGCCGGTTGCAGCTTTCCGCGACCGGGGAAGCAGTAGGGCGCACCCGTTGGCCACCGCTGCACCTGCGCCTCGACGACCTTGTCGGCCGAGCCGGGTAGTACCTCGTCCAGGTCGGCGAGGTAGATCTTGCGGATCTCGTCGTCGTCGCGCTCGAGAAGATCGCGCGCCAGGCTGCCGGGGGAGAAGGTCATGATGCTGCTGCCGGGGCGGCGTTGCGTCTCGACCGCCCGAGCGGTGCTGGACATGTTCAAGGCGATGTTGAACGAGCGCTTCGGCGTTGCGATGCCGTACGCGCCGTCCCAGGGCTGGGGTTCGGTCTCATTGGTGAGGAACGCGGCGCTCACGTACGGTCCGTAGACCACCTTCGACAGGGCTTCCCGCACGACGGGGTCGAGGTCGCCCGCGATCTGATGGGTGACGGTAGCGGGCGTTGCCAGCACCGCGCACCGGGCTTCGATTTCCTTGTCGACTCCGTCCTGCCGGTAGCGGACGACGACCGAATCCTTCTTGTGCACGATCTCGTTGACGGTCGTATCCAACTCGACACGGTCGGACAGGGCGGCGGCAATGCCTTCGGTGAGCGTGGCAGGCCCGCCGAGGATGTTGTGCGTGAGGCCACTGCCGATGTTCCACACCAGGCTGAAGTACCCGACGCCTGCCCCGGCGGAGAGCTCGTCGATGTCCGCAGCAGAACGGGTCACGGTCGGTTCGAACAGCGCTCGCGTGTCGTCGGGCACGTCGCCGATGAAGTCGGCGAAGCTGCGATCGTTGAGGAAGTTGTAGATCCGCTGCTGTCGCGACGCCTCGTCTTCGCCCGGCCGTCGCCGGACGATTCGCGAGTACCGGGCGACGGACAGACCGACCTTGGCGCCCGCCTTGAGCACTCCGAGACGCGCGGACCAGCTCATCGGGATCCGGAACGGGTAGCTCTCCACCCGACCGTTCAGCAGGAGCTTGCCGTTCATCGACAATCCGGCCAGCGATCCCGGCACTTCCATCGAGTCGGTACCGGTCTCGCCGAGCAACCGGGCGGTCGCCGAGTTCCCAGCGGCGAAGACATGGCCTCCCCAGTTGAGCCAGTAGGGGCCGCGGCGTTCCGATCGAATGCGCCCACCGACGCGCCCTGCGGATTCGAGCAGCACCGAGTCCCAGTGGCGCAGCCGCCACGCGGCCGCCAGTCCGGCGATACCGCCTCCTACGATGACGACGTCTTTCATCGAAATGGCCTTCCTCGAACTTGGTTCTGCTGTACCCACCGTTCCCACCTGCGCTCGACCGAGGCATCGAACACCGGGCTGGAGGGCCGGGCGGCCTCGAATCCGGTGCGTGCGTCGAGCCGTCAAACGGGAGGGCCGGGGGTGGTGGTCGGTGCGAGCTCGTGGGGGTCCTGTGGGTGGCGGCGGGGTGTCCGCCGACTTGCGACGAAGTATGGGAAGAAGCTCGAAGGGCAACAATGTCCGTGCAGCCCATCCCGACCGGCCTCTTGTATTGAGTCGGAAATTCACCTAGGTTCCCAGCATGACCGGACGTCAACCCGTCCCGGTAGCCCTCACCGAAGAGGAACGAGCCACGCTCCTGAGCTGGGCACGAAGCCGCAATTGCTCGCAAGCACTGGCGTTGCGCGCACGGATCCTGCTCGCATGCGACGGAGAGGGGACCAACAAGGCCGCCGCCGAGCAGCTCGGCGTATCCCTGGACATGGTGCGCAAGTGGCGTTCCAGGTTCGCCACTGAAGGACTGGCAGGACTCGCCGAGCGGAGCCGCCCTGGGCGTCCCCCGCGCGTCGGCGACACCGTGGTCACCGAGGTACTGATCCGCCTGCTCGGCCCAGCGCCTTCCGGCCGCCGGTGGTCCACCCGTTCCATGGCGACGGCGGTCGGTGCCAGCCAGGCAACGGTAAGCCGCATCTGGCGCACTTACCGCCTCGTACCGAGTCAGGAAGGGCCCGAGACCGACCGTGCCCTGCTGCCGCATGGGGCGCGCGAGGTGGTCGGACTGTTCATCGACCCGCCGGTACGGGTGCTGGCGGTTGCCGCCGTCGCGGAGTCGGCCTCCTCGCTGGACGGTGGAACTCCGACTGCAGCGACGCCAGCGGTGCGGCGCCGCACCGCGCAAGCCCGCGAAATCTTCGCGGTGGCGGACGCATTCGCACAGGTCAGCGAAAGCACACCAGCCGGCCCTTACATCGACGGCGGCTCGCTGCGAAACTTTCTGGAGCGTCTCGAGCGCAGCGTGCCCGCGAGCATGACCGTTCACCTGCTGGTCGACGGCCTCACCGTGCCGGACGAGCACGTGCTGGCGAACTGGATCGAGACGCACCTCCGGTTTCGGCAGCATGCCGTCGCTTCGCGAGGAGCATGGCTCGATGAGATCGACGTCCTCTTGACCCGCCAGCCGCTGCCCAGCCACGAGAACGTGCTCGGCTTCGCGGCGTCGTTGACGGGCCTGCGAGAGGAGCTCCGCACTTGGTGCAGGGCGTCGAACCCACCGGCACAGCCGTTCACGTGGACCAAGAGTCCTCGCGCCCTGTGGCGCGGCGATCGGGATTACCACGGGCTTATTAATGACTCGAAACAGCGGAATGATGTCCAAACCGGTGCCGCTGGCGCAGCCGAGGACGACACCTCCCAGAGCTCGGGCGCCATCGCCCCGCGGATCGCGGACCGCGTGGCGGAACTCGTCCGCGAGGAACTCACGGGTGGGCGGTTCAAACCCGGCGAGCGCGTCAAGGAAGCACCCTTGGCAGTCAGGCTCGGCGTCTCCCGCGGCCCGGTCCGCGAGGCCCTACGGGTCCTTGCCGAAGAGGGGATGCTTGAGTTGCTCCCCAACCGCGGGGTCGCCGTTCCGCACGTGAACGCCGAGAACATCATCGACCTCTACGCGTTGCGCGCCTCGGTGGGCGGCCTGCTGATGCGCCGCATCGCCATGCGATCCCGCGTCGTGCTGGGCCCGGTGGCCACCGCTTTGGCCGAGGTCCGGTCCGTTGCCCGCAACAGGGACCACGCTCAGATCGGGGAAGCCGACCTCCGCTTCCAGAACGAGATCGCCCGAACAGCGCAGCTGCCGCAAGCAGGAGTGATCTTCGAACGCCTGTCGATGCGCCTGCGCATGTTCAACTCCGTGCTGCAGCTGGACTGGGCCGAAGCCGTCGACCTCATCGCCCGCGAGGACGCGGGCCTCTTCGAGGCGATCCGCAACGCCGATGGCGACGAAGCAGCCCGCCGGTGGCGGGTGAAGGTCGAACGCAGCGTGCGCTACATGGTCGCCCAACTACCCCAGGACCACTTCGACCCTCAACTCTGGGTCACGCTCGCAGGCAAGCCGCCCCTCCGCAGCGGCGACTCTCGCGGAGGCCACTGAACCCGGGGCGTCGGTGTCGGCTGGCGGGCCGTTCTTGGTGGTTTCAACACAGGTGATGTCAAGTTCACGAGGAACGCGGTCACGGCGACATGGGGCAGGGGGTGCCATGACGGTGACCGGCCGATGAGCAGGAATTCCAAGGAGCCGGCGCGGGTGTCAGAAGGATGGCTCGGCTGGCCGCAAGCCGTTTGTTTCCGGGTCGCGGACGCGAGCGAGTTGGTGCGGTCGGAGGAACAGGGACGCCTGACACCGTCGATCTTGTTGAAGAAGCCGCCGATCTTCTGCTGTAGTTCCAGGTGGCCGAGCAGCGCCGCACCCTGGGGCAGTCGTCCGGAAGACCTCGCGGCGCCGCTCATCTTCGGCACTGAGGGGACCGTGGGATCGATCCGCGCCGTGAAGCAGTCCTGATTCTCGACCAGAATACCGGGAGGTTTGAGGACCGAACGTCCGATATATCCCGGTATGAGCGCCAGCCGGACGGAAAGGTCGGCATCGTGTTCAACGGTGGCCGGAGTTACCGGTACGGGCAGGCGCGCGTGCGGATCCTCGGCAATACCAAGCACGTGGCGCGACGGCGCGCCGACGGCGTGAAAGGGCGGCCGTGGCGACCGCCGCACGGTTCACCACGACCGCCGCTGTGGGGAGCCTACCGTCTGGTGGGCGCGAGCACGATGTCGAACCGTGCCCTCGACCAGGTTCCCCCGATCTCCCGACCGTCCGGAGCGGATGTTCCGGCCGCCTGCCGGTTGAAATCCTTGACGAGGGAGTCCTTAACACCGAAGACGCTGTCGTGGCCAAGGAGTTCGTCTCCGCGGACGAATATGTGGGTGACGAGGGTGCGGTGGCCGGGGTGGCGCACCAGGAAGTGCAGGTGCGCGGCGCGCATGGGGGAGCGGCCGACCGCTTCCAGCAGCTGTCCGACGGGGCCGTCGTGCGGGATGGGGTAGGGGGTCGGGGTGATTCCCCAGAAGTAGTAGCGCCCCTGTTCGTCGGTGTGCAGGTGGGCGCGCGCGGCAGTGCGGTTGTCGGTGTACTGCACGTCGTAGAGGCCGTCTTCGTCGGCTTCCCAGATCTCGATCACGGCTCCGGAAAGGGGAATGCCGTCGGTGTCGGTGATCGTGCCCTCCACCCAGCATGGTTCGCCCACTGCGCCGGCGGAGATGTCGCCGCCGAGGGGGACTTCGGGTGAGCCTTCGAGGAAGAACGGGCCGAAGACGGTTGCCTCGGTGGCGTCGCCGTAGGCCTGGTTGTTCACGGTGATTGTCTGCATCGACGCGCCGAGGACGTCGGACAGCAGGATGAACTCTTGGCGCCGGTCGTCGGTGATGTGCCCGCATTGGGTGAGGAACTCGATGGCTGTGTCCCATTCTTCTTCGGTCAGCCGTACCTCGCGGATGAATGCGTGCAGATGACGCACCAGGCTGTGCATGAGTTCGCGCAGTCGCGGGTCCGTGCAGCCGTCGAGGGAGCGTAGGACGCGTTCGACGAGTTCGGCCTCGCGGGCGCTCTGCGTGGCGTGGAGCGAGTCGGTCATCGGGAAAAGTCTCCTTCCCAGGCGGCGCGTACCAGCGCCGTGAGGTTCTCCGTGGTGATGGGGGAGGGGTTTCCGGCGGGGACGGCGGCCAGCACGGCGTCTGCGGCAGGGCCGATCCCGCTCTCGGGCATGCCGTAATCCCGCAGTGCGACCGGAGCTTCGAGCGCACCACGCAGGGCGACGAGTCCCTCTTCCGCTGACGGCGTGTAGAAGGCCGCGGCGATGCGGCGTTCCGCATCGGGCGCGAAGGGGCCGTTGAAGGCCAGTACATGGGGGAGCACCACGGCGTGCGTCTGCGCATGCGGTAGGTCGAACATCCCACCTAGGACATGGCAGATCTTGTGGTGCAGACCGGAGCCGGCCGAGGCGAACGCGACCGCGGACAGATACGCGCCGTAGAGCGCCTGTTCGCGACCGGGGAGTGCGGCGGGGTCGGCTACGACCTTTGGTAGGCCGAGGTTGAGCGCGCGGATCGCCTCACCGGCGAGCGCCGCGTTGATCGGGTTCGCTCGTGGCGCCCACAGCGAGTCGATGCAGTGCGCGAGCGCGTTCAATCCAGAGGCCACCGACATCGGTACCGGCAGGGAGAGCATCAGCGAAGCGTCGTACACGACCGTCCGGGGAAGCACGCGATCATCCGCTCCGGTGGTCTTGCGGTTGTCCTCGGTCAGACCCCACACGTTGGTCGCCTCAGAGCCCGCGTAGGTGGTGGGGACGGCGACGATCGGCAGGCCGGTGGTGAGGGCGACGGCCTTCGCCAGGCCGGTGGTCGAACCACCGCCCACGGGCACGAGAACGTCGACATCGTGGATGGCCGCCACGTCACGCGCTTGCTGGGTAACTTCGAGGGGGACGTGCATGGCGACCTCGTCGTGCCAAACCGCGACCGAGATGTCGGCCGCCACCCGCTGGGCGAGCTCCTTCTCGGGGTCTGCCGCGATCACCATGGCCCGGGAGTAGCCGTGCCTGGAGATTTCTTCGGCCAGTTGCGCCGCCGCGTCCCCGGAGGCGAACCGGATTCGTTGCGGCAGCGTGTCGTGCACGAAGCGCATCGCTGCTCCTCGCTAGGTGAGTGTTGGCGAAGTGAACCTATAACCAGAACTATCCACTTGACAAGTTTGGTTTGTGAGGCGGATTGTTGTCTGCGTTGTCGGCGGTCGCTATCGGCGCCGCCATGCCAGTTCCCGGCGGAGGCGCTCAATGACGAACGCGGAAATCCCCCACCACACCAGCCTGAAGCGGGATGCCTTCGGCGTTCCGGGGATATTGTTCTTCGTGCTTTCGGCCCAGGCGCCGCTTACCAGCATCGTCGGTGCGGCCGCGCTCGCCGTAGCTCTTGGCAATGGCACCGGGGCTCCTGGCGCGTACCTGATCGTCGGTGCCGTGATCGTGTTATTCGCAGTCGGGTTCACCACGATCACTCGCCATCTCGACACACGCGGCGGCTTCTTCGCGGTCATCCGTGCTGGCCTGGGTTTCCGCACAGGGGCTGGAGGCTCCGCACTGGCCATGCTGTCCTACAACGCGGTCCAGGTGGCGATGTACGGACTGTTCGGTTCCAGTTTCGCCGGGCTGCTGTCCCGCCATTTCGGTATCCACACGCCCTGGTGGGTGTGGGTCGCGGTGGCTATCGTGCTTGTGTGGTTCCTCGGATCCCGCAAGATTGAGCTGGGGGCCCGCGTTCTCGCCGTCCTGGTGGCATTCGAACTGCTGCTGTTGATCGCGTTCGCGGTTGGCGTGATCGTGACTAAGGGCTGGTCCGCGCTCGACGTGTCGGCCAGTTTTGGTCCGGATACCGTGCTGGCAGGCGCGCCTGGAGTGGCGATCATGTTCGCGATCGCCTCGATGTTCGGATTCGAGTCGACCGCGATCTACTCAGCCGAGGCCAAGGACCCGCACCGCACCGTGCCGCGGGCGACCTATATCGCGGTCGTGCTGATCGCGGTGTTTCTCGCGTTCGTGAGCTGGATGTTGATCTGCTTCTACGGCGCGACGCGGGCTCAGGACGCGGCGTTGGCGGCGCTGTCCGGTGATCCCGCCACGTTCGCGGTGAACCCGGTCAGCGCTGTGCTGGGCTCGTGGGCCGGAACGGCTGCCGACGTGTTGCTGTCCACGTCGTTGTTCGCCGGGATCCTGGCCTTCCACAACATGATCATCCGGTATTTCCACGCGATGGCGGGCAACAGCCTGTTCCCGCCGATCTTCGAGCGCACAAACCGACACCAGGCGCCCGCGGTCGCGTCGCTGGCCCAGTCGATCCTCGCCGCGTTGGTGATCGCCTTTTTCGCGATCACCGGGATGGACCCGGTCAACCAGCTGTTCAGCTGGTTCAGCGGGCTTGCCGTCGCCGCGCTGATTGTGCTCTACACGCTCACATCAGCGGCCGTGATCGGTTACTTCCGCCGCAACAGGGTGGAGCGCAACATCTGGACGACGCTCCTCGCGCCTGCCCTTTCTGCCGTACTCATGATCGGGGTCCTGATGCAGGTCGTGCTCAACTTCGGCGTGCTCACCGGGGGTAGCGCGGCCACCGTGGCGGTGCTGTTGGCAGTGGTCCCGATCGTGTTCGCCGCCGGTGTGCTGCGCTCCCGCAGCCTGGCCCCGCGCGAGACACCGGTCACCGTCGCCGAACGGGTCTGAGTTTTCCGCGCATTTCGAAAAGAACCGACGAAGGAAGGGCCATGTCGATTCAAGCGCTGCCCGTCGAGTCCACCGAGGGCGGGGGAATGCCGTGCCGCATCCACTGGGAGCCACAGTGGGGCACAGCGCCGCGGCCGACACCCCTCACGCGTCTCTTGCTGTGCTGGCGGTCGTCGAATGCGGCGTGGCCTCCTGTGCGGGTACACGGCGTGCCAACAGAACCGCGTTTCACCTCGAATCAGGATCAAAGGAGAATCCATGGCCGACGTAGCCACCTTGACCACCGATCTGTATCTCGACGGCGCTTGGCGGAAGGGTGGCGCAGACGCGTTCACCACCCTTAATCCCGCCACTGGCGAGCCTCTGGCCGAGATCGCCTCGGCTGACGAAGCTGATGTCGACCGGGCCGTCACGGCGGCCACGCGTGCGCTGCGCGGTGGATGGGCGGCAACCTCGCCGTCCCAGAAGGGCGTCCTGCTCACAAGGTTGGCGGATCTGGCCGAGCGTGACGCGCAGGAGCTGGCGCGGCTCGAGGCGCTCGACATGGGCGCCCCGGTTGCGGTCGCCGAGGGTCTGTTCGTGCCCAACCTGATCGCCTCCCTGCGCTACTACGCGGGCTGGGCCGACAAGGTCAACGGCGAGGTGCTCACCACCGACGGCTACTTCGGTGCGCCGACGCACTCCTACACCCGGCGCGAGCCGGTCGGCGTGATCGCCGCGATCGTGCCCTGGAACGCGCCGTTGATGATTCTGGGCTGGAAGCTCGCGCCCGCGCTGGTTACCGGTAACACGGTGATCGTCAAGCCGGCCGAGGACGCCTCGCTGTCGAGCCTGCACTTGGCGAAGCTCGTGGAGGAAGCAGGTTTTCCGGTCGACACGGTGCAAGTGCTTCCCGGCCTCGGCAGGGTCACCGGCGAGGCGTTGGCGGTCCACCCGGGTGTGAACAAGGTGAGTTTCACCGGCTCTACCGAGGTGGGCCGCCGGATCCTGCGCGACTCCGCGGGCAACTTCAAGCGCACCACGCTCGAGCTGGGCGGGAAGTCGCCGCAGCTCGTCTTCGACGACGCCGACCTGCGGTCCGCGATCCGCGGCCTGGCGACGGGGATCTTCACCAACCAGGGTCAGGTCTGCGCTGCAGGCACCCGGATCTTCGCGCACCGCAAGGTGCTGGACGCCGTGCTCGACGGATTGAAGCAGGCCGCTGAGGCCCAGGTCCTGGGCGACCCGTTCGACTCCGCGACCACAATGGGCCCGTTGATCAACGCGAAGCAGCGCGAAAAGGTTCTGGGATACGTCCACAAAGGACAAGAAGAGGGAGCTGAGTTGGTCGCCGGCGGACGGACTACCGACGGACCCGGCTTCTTCGTCACGCCCACCGTTTTCGCCGGTACCAACGAGCTCACCATCGCTCGTGAGGAGATCTTCGGCCCCGTCGGCACAGTGATTCCGTTCGACGACGACGCAGAGGCGATCGCACTGGCGAACGACAACGACTACGGCCTCGCCGCCACCGTGTGGACCTCCGATGCCAGCCGGGCGCACACCGTCTCGGCGGAACTGGAGGTCGGCGCGGTCGGGGTGAACGGCTGGTCGCCGCTGGCGCCCCAGCTGCCGTGGGGCGGGCTCAAGGCCAGTGGTGTGGGCCGTGAGCTCGGCTACGAAGGAATCCTCGCCAACACCGAGTCCAAGACCGTCACCATCGTGCTGTGAAGGAGATAATGATGACCGAGCCAACCCTGCAAACGCTGGCCCGTCGGGTGGAAGTGCTGGAGGCGGAGGCTGAGATCCGCCGGGTGCAGGCGCGATACATGTTCCTGTGCGATACACCGCAGCCGGAGTTCGGGGTGCGCGATGACGCGCACAGGATCGATCTGATCATGGAGTTGTACACCGAGGATGCGGTGTGGGAAGGCGTGGGCGAGTACTACACCGGGCAGTTCGGGCGCGCGGAGGGCGCAGAGGCCATCCGCAAGCATTTCCAGAAGTTCTGGGGGGAGAAGCAGGATCCGGCTCTGTTACTCAACGCGCACTACCTGACCTCGGAGCAAATTCATGTGGAGGGCGACGAGGCGACGGGGCAGTGGATTCACATGCAGCCGTGGTTGTTCTCCGATGGTAAGTCCCTGTTGCGGTCCAGCCGTCTGAACAACGCCTTCCGCAAGACCGACCAGGGATGGAAGGTCACCCGGACCCGCACTGAGAACGTGTTTGTCGCCCCCTTGTCGAGCAACTTCGCCAGCGACTACCCCATGGCCTCGGTACTTATGAAGCCATGACCGAGGACGCCGTCGTCCATATCGTCGACGACGATGACGACCTCCGGAACTCCCTCGCCTTTCTGTTGGGAAGCGTGGGCATCCAGGCGCTGACCTACCCGGATGCCCCCGCCTTCCTGGCGGAGTTCGACCCGGACGAGCCGGCGGTCGTCATCGTCGACGTGCGCATGCCCGGTATGAGCGGGTTCGGGTTGCAGGAGGCGTTGACCGAGCGCGGGTATCCCGCGCCGGTCATCTTCTGTTCGGCACATGGAGACATCCCGATGTCGGTGCGGGCGCTCAGTCAGGGGGCGGTGAACTTCCTGGAAAAGCCGTACGAGCCGCAGCGGATTATCGAGGTGGTGCAACAGCAACAGCACGAGGCGCGCAGGCGGTTCGCCGAGCACACCGCACGGCAGGAGGTCGTGCGGCGGCTCGACGGGCTCACCCAGCGGGAGCGCGAGGTGCTCCGGCTCGTCATCGAAGGTTTGCCCAGCCAGATGGTCGCCCACTGGCTGGGCACCAGTGTGAAGACCATCGACGTGCACCGCGCGCGGATCAAGGCCAAGACCGGGGCGGAAAGTCTCGGCACGCTGGTGCGTGACATCCTCGCGTATCGCGTCGAAGTCTGACGCGATACGCGAGGAAGTTTTGGTCCGGCAGGTCACCGCTGGTGGCGTGGGTCCTGGTGACCCCTGCTCGACGGGGCACCGGCCGGGAAGCGGTTCCGATGTGGCGTGTTCAGTCGCGGTCTCGTCCCGCCAGCGCCGCTTCTGTCCAGCAGCCGGTGCCGAGCAGCGCGGTTTCTCCGCGGCGGCGCCCGATAAGCTGCAAACCCAGCGGAAGACCGTTCGGTGTGGACAACCCTGGCACGGCGACCGCCGGGACGCCGAGCGCCTGCCATGGGCGGCTGAGCACCGGGTCGCCGGTCGCATGCAGCCCGACGGGCGCCGGTCCTGGCGCAGCTGGGCCGAGGATCGCGTCGTAGGAGTCCAGCAACGCGGTGACCCGCTCGCCCGCCTCTCGCATGATGCGTTGTGCCGCCGAGTAATCCTCATCCGGCGTATCGGCCCCGGTCCGGAGCAGATTCGCCAGGGGAGCGCTCAGCCGCGACGCCTGCGCCAGCTCCGTGGCCCGTTCCCGCGCCGCTTCATAGCCCATCACTACCGGATGCGCCGCCGCCACTTCGGCGGCCAGACGCTCGGCCGGGAATTCATCGATGACCGCGCCCGCGGTCGACAGGCGTTCGCGGGCTGTGCCGAGGGCGGCGCGCATCTCCGGCTCGACGACTTCGAGCGGTGCCGCGCGCCACAGGAGCAGCCGGGGCGGCCGCACCAGGGTGCCCCCGGCATCCGGTTCACCTGTGAGCGCAGAGAAAGCCACCGCGAGATCGGAGACGCGGGCGGCGAAGACGCCGTGGCTGTCCAGGCTGGAGCTGAGCCCGGTGACCCCGTCGACGGGGAAGCGTCCCTGGCTCACCACCAGCGAAGCGACGCCGCAGTACGACGCGGGTCGGGTCACCGAGCCCGCGGTCTGTGAGCCGAGGGCAAGTGGTACCTGTCCGGAGGCGACCGCGGTTGCCGAGCCGCTTGAGGAGCCGCCCGGTGTGTGTCCGAGTGCGGCCGGGTTCTGCGTGGGTCCGGGGGAGAAGAACGCGAATTCGGTGGTGACCGTCTTGCCGACCGGGATCGCCCCGGCCCGGCGCCACGCGGTCACGATCGCTGCGTCGGCGTCGGCCGGCGCAGCGTGGGCCCGCAGCCGCGAACCGCACCGAGTGGGGAACCCGGCCACGTCGATGATGTCCTTGACACCAAGGGGAATGCCGCCGAGCTTGCCCGAACCGGTCACGGCGGGATCCGCGTCCCGCTCGACCCAGGCACGCAACCAGGGTTCCGTCTCGGCGATCCGTTGCTGCGCGCGCGCCCAAACTTCGAGGGGAGTTGTGGCGCCAGCGGTCAGCGCGATGACGAGGTCGCGCAATGGCCACGGTCGGTGCTTGTCCAGCGCGGTGGCGGTCACGGTCATGCTTCGTCCCATGCGGCGTCGGCAACCCAGTAGTCCATCCCGCTCTCGCTCACCCCGTGCCGCCACTCGGAGGTGCGCCGTAGTTGCGGCTCGACCTTCGCGGTGACGGCATCTGCGGCGTCGGGGCCGTCGTGGGGCACGTGCCAGTGCACCCAGTTCAGCTCGCGGCCCTCGGCGTCGTGGACGAACAGATCTACATGCCGCCATCCGTAGCCGTGGGTGTCGTTGTAGCAGGTCAGCGTCATACGATGGCTGAATAGGCTGGTTGGTGCGTTCACTCGGGATCTCCTCTTCGAGTCCGGAGCGGTCAGGCGGCCGAGGTGGTCAGGCTGTGGAACTGGCGCTGGAAGTACACCAGGGCGCCGATGTCGTCGCTGGTGACCACCGCCTCCACTTCGACGAATAGCACCGAATGCGAACCCAGCGTCCGCTCCGCTACGACATTGCCGACCACGGAGGCGGCCGCGCCCTGCAGCACCGGGACACCGTGGGTAACCAGGTCCCAGGGACCGTCGTCGAAGCGATCCGCCGTGGGCACCTTGGTAGCACCGGCGAAGTGCATCGCCAGGTCTCCGTGCCCAGAGCCGAGCACGTTGACCGCGATGCGGCCGTTGCCGACCAGGATTTCGTGTGAGCGGCTGGACCGGTTGACGCAGACCAGGACCGTCGGTGGGGAGTCGGTCACCGAGCATGTCGCGCTCACCGTTATGCCCGCTCTGCCTCGGGGGCCGTCGGTCGTGATGACGTTGACCGCTGCCGACAGATTCGCCATCGCGGCGCGGAACTCCCGCTGCGTCCGGGTCAGTTCGGGCACGATTCCTCCTGGGACAATCGGGCGGGCAAACACGGAGCCCACAGCGATGTACTATCGGATAGGCGTCGAACGTACGCATGGCGGCGAGGGCGGGGGTATTGAGAGTTAGCCCGGCATAGCTAAGAAATTCCCTTACGCGGCGCCGCTTCCCTCCGTCTCCGCTAGCGGGAGTGTCAAGCCGAAGCGTGAGCCGCCCTCCGGGCCCTGCTCGGCCCAGATCCGGCCGTGCTGCCGAGTGATGATGCGGTAGGATAGCGCCAGCCCGATTCCACTGCCGTGCTCTTTAGAGGTGAACGACTCCGCGAACGGGTCGTGCGGCAGGCCCCTGCCCTGATCATCCACGGTGATCACGCCCTGATCGCCGTCCACGCCGGTGTTGATCACGATCCGGCGCCGATCGGGCGGGCACGCGGCCATCTCGTCGATTGCGTTGAAGCAGAAGTTGAGCAGCACCTGCCCGGTGAGCACCCGCTCGCACCGGACCGGTACCGGCTCGGAATGCTGGCGGACGATAATCTCGACCGCAGCCGCGTCCGCGCGAAGCCGCACGAAATACAGGCACTCGGCGACCACCTCGCAAAGGTCCACAACCTGCCGGACGTGCTCGATGTGCCCTACGAAAGCGCGCACCGCGCCAACGATGGTGCTGGCGCGGTCGACCTGCCGAACGGCGCTGCCGATACCGAAGGTCAGATGGGCTGCCGAGGAGCTGGAAAGCTCGCCCGCCGCCTCCAACGCCTCGGTGCGCCGAGTGGCCCCGGCGAGGAAGTTCCCGGCTGCTGCGAGCGGCTGGCCGAGCTCGTGCGCGATCGCCATCGCCATGTCGCCCATGGCGTTGTAGCGCGCCAGGTAGTTCTCCTGCTGCAGCTCGCGCTCCCTGCGCACTTCCTCGTGCACCCGGCCGGACACGTCGTGCAGGATCAGCAGGAGCGCGTCTTCTCCGGCCTCCTGCAGCCGCTCCAGACTGCCTTCCAGCCACACCGGCGCGTCCTCGTCGCCGGGGATCGCCAGCTGCACTGCGGTCACCGGGTCGGCACGTCCGAGCACCTCGTCCCAGCTGCTCGGACGGCCGTCCAACCGGAGTGTGCCGTAGCGCTCCAGATGGCCGAGTGTTGCCGTGGAATCCGCCCCGAGCAGCGCCAACGCCGTGTCGGTGGCGAAGCGCAGTGCGCCGGTGGCGTCCAGCATCAGCGCGATCGTGGAAGTGTGGTGAGCCAACGCGTCGATGTAGGACGTGGTCAGCCTGAGTTTCTGCTCGATCTCCTGCTCGCGTTCGATGTCCCGGAACTGCACCATCACAGCCGGCCCCTGCGCCAGCTCCACCCGCATGCCGATCGCGTCGGTGGGGATCACTCGGCCGGTCCTCGTCCGATAGTGCCACTCGATCCGGTTCGTGCCTTTCTCCACGGCTTGCTGCAACCAGGCCCGCCCGAGCACGCGGTCGTACTGCTGCGCGGAACTGCTCATGTCGTTCGCCTTGAGCGGCCGCAGTTCGCTGACGCTCCAGCCGAGCATCTCGCACGCGGCAGGGTTGGCCCACAAGATCCTCTTGGTCTCGGCGTCGTGCACGAGCACGCACATCCGGGTGGCGTTCATCATCGCCACGAAGTCCTTCGTGACCAGCTCGGGCGCACGCGGATCCACCCACATTCCAACAGCGTAGGTCAGCCGCACGCATTCGGCGCGTAAAGAATTCCCCTACTTCTGAAGAGGAAACCCCCAACCCGGGCATGGGCACTACCAATTACGCCCGCCCCGCTCGGCTGCCTACCGTCGATACACAACCTGCAATGACGAGGAGGTGCGATGGTGCACACACAGGAGGCTCATCCTTCGGCCGCCGTGAACGCACAGGACTCCGTGAGCCATGCCGCCGATTTGGACGACGTGCTCGCCGAGCTCGCCGAGCGAAGGCTCGAGTTCCGCGAGCAGCGCTACGTCCCCAAGGACTTCATCGCTCGTCTCAAACAGGTCGGAATCTACCGCGCCGCAGCGCCCAGCAAGTTCGGCGGTAAACCGCTTCCCCCTGCCGAGTTCCTGGAAACAATCGAGCGAATCTCCGTCGTGGACGGCTCTACTGGCTGGGTGGCAAGCTTCGGCTCCGCACTGATCTACCTGGCCGCGTTGCCGCTGGACACCCAGGCGGAGCTCTATCGCGACGGACCGGACGTGGCGTTCGCCGGCGGACTGTTTCCGATGCAGACCGCCGACCCCACCGAGCGCGGATTCCTTGTCGACGGTCACTGGAAGTTCGCCAGCGGCTGCATGGGCGCCGACGTGCTCGGGGTCGGTCTTCCGGGGGACGAAGCCTCCGGCGGCAAACCGCGCACCGCGGTGCTGCGGCCCGAGCAGTGCGAGATCGTCCAGGACTGGGACGTGGTCGGCATGCGCGCCACCGGCTCCTTCGACATCGTGGTCCGCGGGGTGGAGGTACCCCGCGAATGGACCTTCATCCGCGGCGGCGAGCCCACCGTGGACGAACCTCTCTACCACTATCCGGCGATCGCCTATGCTTCCCAGGTGCTGGCTGTCGTCGGCGCCGGAGTGGCTCGCGCCGCGCTGGACTACGCCAAGCAGGTCGGCGGCGGCTACGTCGGCATCACCGGCGCCCCGAAGCTCGCTGAGCGCCCCTACTACCGCACCGAGGTCGCCCGTGCTGAGGCGGCGTTGCGGTCCGCGCGGGCCTGGTTCTACGACCTGAGCGACGAAGTGTGGCAGACCGTCCTCGCTGGGAATACCGCCAGTGACGAGCAGAACGCAGCACTCCGGCTCGCTTCGGCGCATCTGGCCAAGATCTCGTCCGATGTCGTGAGCGGCCTGGTCGAGATCTCCGGAACCGCACCGATCTACACCGACCACCCGCTGCAGGACCTGGCTGGCGATGCGCTGGTGCCCAAGCAGCACGCGTTCCTCGGGCCGTCCATCTACGACTCGGCCGGTGGCGTCCTCATGGGCCTGCCGCCGACGATCCGCGGTTTCCGCTGACTACACGACAAGCCTGCCCCCCAGCTCAAGGAGATCACGATGAGCACATCGCCACTGCGCGTGCTCTTCTGCATCGGCATCAACCAGAACTTCTTCGACCTGCCCGCTGACGGAATCACCCATGGCCATGTCTGGCAGGGATTTGTGTCCATGATGGACGGGATCAAGGCGTTGCCGGGTGTGGACTTCATCGGCGACATCGACGACGACTCCCACATGGTCGGCCCGTCCGACGGCTGGCCGTGGACCTGTTACATCCTGGCCGACGTCGACACCCAGGAAACGGTCAAGGCGGCCTGCAACCTGTTCCGCACCACGTCGGTCGGCAACGGCGAGGCCAAGCTCTGGCGGTTCGCCAAGATCGAGGCCCGTATCGGCCGCGCTCTCACCGTGCGCGACGACGTCGAGCTGCCCGAGTGACCCCTGGACGGAGACCACTGATGACCGAGAACGTCTTTGCCGATGCCTCCGCGGACCTCGTCTTGGAGGACCGGGTCGCCGGCCGCCTCTACACCGATCCCGGGATCTTCGATCAGGAGATGACGAAGATCTTCGAGCGCACCTGGGTGTGGGTCGCGCACGAGAGCGAAGTGCCCAAGGCGGGCAGCTTCAAGTCCACCTTCGTCGGCCGCCAGCCGGTCGTGGTCACCCGCGACCGTAAGGGGAACATCCACACGTTGCTCAACCGCTGCCGCCATCGCGGCGCGAGCATCTGCGAGAAACCACAGGGCCAGGCGAACGGCTTCACCTGCCCGTACCACGCGTGGTCCTACGGCCTCGACGGCACACTGCGCGGAATCCCCTACCCCGAAGGGTACGAGGGCGTGATGGACAAGCGGGACCTATCGCTGCGGAAGCTGCGGACCGAGGCTTACAACGGCATGGTCTTCGCGACCTTCGACGAGGACATCGAGCCGCTGGACGAGTTCCTCGGCGACGTCAAGCTGTGGATCGACCGGTTCATGAAGCAGGGCGGCGGCTATCCGATCAAGGTCCTGGGCAAGCATCAGTTCAAGTTTAAGGGCAACTGGAAGATCCAACTGGAGAACACCACCGACGGCTACCATTTCCCGATCGTGCACCGGTCGTGGATGGCCTCGGTGGACTCCGAGACCGCGAACATGATGTCGTTCATGACCGACCCTTCGGCGATCACGCACTCGCTGCGTAACGGCCACAGCGTGATGCAGATGGTGCCCGAGCACTCCGAACTGGACGACGACGACGGCAGCGAGCCGCTGCAAGGCCGGTTCGCCCACCTCGTCGAGGAGCTGTCGACGACCCTGGACGAGGCTCAGGTGCGCAAGCTGATCCGCGCCATGCACGGCACCGGGTTCAACCTCAACCTGTTCCCGAACGTATCGATGTCCGCGGCGTTCTTCCGGGTGCTGCGCCCGGTTGCAGTGGACGAGACATGGATCGAGCACATCGCGATCGGTCCGGACGGACCACCCGAGGTCGACCTCGTCAACCGTGAGCGGCTGCGCATCCACGAACATTTCCAGGGCCCGTTCGGCTTCGGCACCCCGGACGACGCAGAGGGCTGGGACCGGGTGCAACGCGGTGCGCAGGCGGCCCCAGATATGCCGATCATGGTCAACCGCGGTCTCGCACGGGAGAAGTCGAGTCCGGAAGGCTGGACCACCTCCCACGTCACCGACGAGACCGGTATGCGCGCGGCCTACGACAAGTGGAAGCAGATGATGACCGATGACTGAGGCGACCGTCGCGGCCACCCCGGCCGTCGAACCCATCCCGACGACCGACCCGCGGGTGCTGCGGGCGATCGAGCTGATCTGGCGCGAAGCCGAGCTGCTCGACCGCAAGCAGTACCTCGCCTGGAACGAGCTCTACACCGAGGACGGGTTCTACGTCGTCCCGATCGACCCGGACACCGAGGACTTCGACGGAACGCTCAACATGATCTACGACGACGCGCGCATGCGGCAGATGCGCGTGACCCGGATGATCGAGGGCTACGCCATCGCAGCGGTGGACGCCGCGCGTACCGTCCGCACCGTCTCGCGGTTCGTGCCAGAGTCCACTTCGGACACCGAGATCGTGGTCCGCTCGGCGCAGGTGCTCATCGCGTTCAAGCGCGGCCGACACGACATCTGGGCCGGTGACCTCGATCACCGCGTCCGGCTGTCGCCCAACGGACCGGCGGGGGACCGGATCGTGCGGAAGGTGATCCGGCTGGTCGACAGCGAGGACGCCATACCGGCCGCGGGATTCCTGCTGTGAGCGCCGCGCAAACCGCTGTGATCACCGGCGGGGGCACAGGGCTCGGCGCGGCAATCGTGCGCCGCCTGCATGCGGACGGCTACCGCGTCGCCATCGCCGATCTCCACGGCTCCGCCGCCGACGCGCTCGCCCAGGAACTCGACGGCTCGGGCGACACGGCGAAGGGGTACGCGGTCGACGTGAGCGACCGCGCCGCCCTGGAAGGCCTGCTCGAGGGCATGCTGAACGACTTCGGCGAGGTACACGTCCTGGTCAACAACGCAGCCCGGACGCAGGCGAAGGCGCTGCTGGAGATCACGCCCGACGAGCTCGAAGCGGTCATGAAGGTCAACTTCAGCGGCACCTTCAACGCCTGCCAGATCTTCGGTGCGCATCTGGCCACCCAGGGGTATGGGCGGATCGTGAACATGGCGTCGCTGGCCGGGCAGAACGGTGGTACCGCGACCGGCGGGCACTACGCGTCGTCCAAGGGCGCGATTATGTCCGCCACGAAGGTGTTCGCCCGCGAACTCGCGCCTCGGGGCGTCACCGTGAACGCGGTTTCGCCCGGTCCCCAGGACAGCCCGATGGTCCGCTCGATCGTCGGAGAGGAGAACCTCGAGAGCTATCTCAAGAGTATCCCGGTGGGCCAGCTCGGCGACCCGGCCTTCATCGCGAAGATCGTCGCCCTGCTCGCTTCCCCCGACGCTGCCTCGGTAACCGGCGCCTGCTGGGACGCCAACGGCGGCCTGTACCTGCGCTGAGAAAGAGGGAGGGACGATGACGAACACCCTGGTCCACGTCGCGGAAATCACCGAGGAGGCTTCCGGAATCCGGAGCCTGCGCTTGGTCCGGGAGGATGGCACGCCGCTCGGTCCGTACGAAGCCGGCGCGCACATCGACGTCGTCGGCCCGACCGGCGTGCTGCGGCAGTACTCGCTGTGCAGCCCACCCGACGATCCTTCGTCGCTGCTCATCGCGGTCAAGCGGGAGACGCGGTCCCGCGGCGGTTCCGAGGCGCTGCACACCGTGGAGGTGGGCGACAGCCTGCAGATCGGTGAACCGCGCAACCTGCTCGCCCTCGCCGGCGACGCGGACAAGCACGTCCTCGTCGCCGGCGGGATCGGGGTGACGCCGCTGCTGAGCGTGGCCTATGAGCTGCACCGGCGCTGCGCCGAGTTCGAGATGCACTACTTCGCTCGCTCCTGGGACGAGGCCGCCTTCGCGGACTTGCTGGAGAACCGGGTTGAGTTCCGTGAGCGGGTGCGCTTGCACTTCGGAGTGCCCCGAACCGACCAGCCCGCGTTGCTGAGCGAGGTGACCTCCACGCTCACACCGGCCAGCCACGTCTACACCTGTGGACCGGACGGGTTCATGGATCAGGTCACGGCGGTATGCGCCCCGGTGGTCGGAGCCGAGCACCTACACGTGGAGCATTTCGTCGCGACCGAGATCGACACCAGCGGGGACAAGTCGTTCGTCGTCGAGCTCGACACGGGAGAGGCCTTCGAAGTCCCGGTGGACAAGTCCGTCCTCACTGTACTGAGCGAGAACGGTATCGACGTGTTCAAGTCCTGTGAAGAGGGCATCTGCGGTTCGTGTGTGTCGGGTGTGCTCGAAGGCGTGCCCGACCACCGTGACAGCTGCCTGTCCGCCGCGGACAAGGCGGCCGGGGATCAAATGGCCCTGTGCGTGTCCCGTGCGCTGAGCGAGCGGTTGAAGATCGAGCTGTACTGACGGTCGTGCCTCCGCCCGGCATACGAGGTGGGTAAGTCCGATTGGGTTCGTGCTCCAGCAGCTCTTGTTGTGTAGGTAGTGTCATCGCTGGGTAGTGGTCGAGTCTGACTTCGTTTTTGGCGGTCTGGAAAAATTCCTCGATCGCCCAGCGTGCGGCGGCTACGCCGACGAGTTGGTTGTCGGTGGTGGCGGTTGGGGCGAAGCACAGGTAGTAAGCCATTCGGGTTCGGTGTCGTGGCTGGTGATTTGGCCGCGCACGAGCAGCCATCGTTGCGATCTGGGTGGGGTGGTGTCCCGTAGAAGGATAGCTCGGCTACGGCCCAGTGGTAGAGCCGTCGGCCTCTGATGCCTGCTCCGGCCGAACGGCGTTTCCAGGCCTGTTCGGGTGCCCGGGAGACGAGGTGATCGGCGCGGGTCGGCGACGGCGGGGATGGTCTGGTTGCGGAGTACGGCCACGACATAGCCATGCGCCGTGTTTCCAGCCAGGTACGGAACTTCGAGTCTTGCCCGGAGGGCTCGTCGGCGGTGACCCAGCTTGCCGGGACACCTTGCTTCGGGCCAACACAGCTTTGGTGGCGAACTCGATGTCGTCGCCAATGCCGGCTTCGCGGCAGCGATCCCGGACGGCGATCCAGGACCTCGGCACATACAACTCCCAGTCGATCAAACCCCGGTCTTTCCCTGCTGTGAACCGTCGTTGGCCCACCGGTAGAATCGGCCCTGCACCGTTTGCCACGGCCCGAAGCGCTCCGACAGGTCCAGCCAGGGACGCCCGGTGCGGTCTTTGAAAACCATGCCCTCAACTACCTGCCGATGATCACGCCACCGACCTCGCTGCCGCACCGGACGGGTGGAGAACTGCCAGTTGGGTGTACATGGCACCGGATTCTGACCACATTGCAAGGGGATGTGGATGCCGCTGGCGAGTTGGGCTGGACGGTGAGCGTGGATTCCACCGTGGTGCGTGCACACCAGCACGCCGCCGGAGCCAAAGGGCTCTGCCAGGCTTTGGCTGATCGCGAGGCGGATTAAGCAGCAAGATTCACTTGGCTGTCGACGGGCATAAGCGACCGTTGAGCCTTCTGGTCACGACTGGCCAGACAGGTGATGCACCGCCGTGTATCCCACTGCTGGACAGGCCGCACGTTCCCCGCCTTGCCTCCCAGAACGAGGCCCGAGCACGTGATCGCCAACAGGGCCTATTCGTCCCGGGCGATCCGGGCCTACCTGGACCGGTGCGCCTGGCCGCCCAGTGCGGGGTGGCGCCCTCGACCGCCTACCGGGTGCTGGTCCGCTACCAACATGCCACCTCTGGCCTGCTGTGATCGAGCCACGGGCGAGCCTGTGCGTCGCTACGAACGTCACTACCCCGGTGAGCCGGTGCACGTGGACGTGAAGAAATCTCGGTCGGATTCCCGACGGGGGCGGTTACACAGTCCTCGGACGCGCCGCCGGCCGGGGCAACCAAGCCCGGGGCCACGGTGGTGGGTATCTGCTCCTGCACACCTCTCGACGATCACAGCAGGCTGGCCTACACCGAGATCCATACTGATGAGAAGGCCGCCACCTGCGGAGGTTTCTTGCGTCGCGCAGGCCTGGTTCGCCCAGCACGGTGTGGTCATCGAACACGTGCCGACTGACAACGCCTGGGCCTAGCAAACACACCTGGCGCGACACCTGCCACGAACTTATCGGCCGCCGGTTCACCCGGCCCTGGCGACCTCACACCAACGGCAAAGTGGAACGGTTCCACCGCACCCTGCTCGACGAATGGCCTACCACCAGCCCTACACCTCCGAAACGCTCGGCAGGCCACCTTCGATGACTGGCTGGACTGGTACAACTTCCACCGACCCCAACACCGGCATCGCAGGCACCACCCCAGCCGACCGCACCAACCTCTCCGGATCACACACCTAAGATTTACTCGTCTAGTATTCATGAAGGAGACGGCGGGAAGGACGCGATGGCAAGGGTGGCATACGGCACCGGTCGACCCGCACTGTTGGAAGCGGCGGTACGAGTCGTTGCCGCACAGGGGCTGCGGGGGCTGACCTACCGGTCGGTGGCTGCCGAAGCCGGGGTGACCCACGGTTCGGTTCGGTACCACTTCGGGGATTGGTCCACCCTGGTCGAGGAAGCACTCGCGTTCGCCGCCGAGAACAGTGTCGAGGGTGCGCAGCTGACCTCAGACGGGACCGGGTTCGATGGGTTCGCCACCGGCCTGGTGTCCCTGGTCGCCGACAACCCGAACGCGCAGGTGTTCCAGTACGAGTTGACCATCGAGGCCCGGCGTCGCCCTGAGCTGCGACCCGCGGTGGAACGGGTCAACGATATTTACCGAGCTGCGGTCTACCGCGAACTCGCGCGCAACGGGCTGGACGATCCGGACCTCGCCGAACTGGTCTTCGTCACGCTCGACGGTCTGGTGTTCCACCAGACTGCCTTCGGCGACACCGTGCGCACCGAACGTGCGACGGCGGCGCTGCGGTCGCTGCTCAAAGCCTACGCTGGGCAGCGGGGCGGCTGACCAGCCGCGTCCCACCCGCCAGCATGCACGCGGCGAAACTGGTGACAGCGCTGGCCGGCAGCACGTCCCGATCGAGATCCGCTGCGCGCACGCAGACCGATAAGGGGTGCTCAGACTCCGCGGGGCGCTCGTCAACGCGGACATCGGTACGAGCTAGGCAGTACAGCGGAGGCCGGTGAAGCCGCGAGCCCGCTGTCTCGGACACCGCGAGAGCGGTCGGCCAGCGTCGGGGCGAACCACTGTACGGGCGTCTCTTCGGCTGGCGGGGTCGAGCCCGCACCGGTGCCATTATTCGGTGCTGGGCTCCCCAGGCGACTTCCCGGTGGAGATAGCTCGTGCCCTTGAAAGTCCAATGAGGACGAATGCTGTTCGTCAGTCCCGAGCTGCCGAGTTTCCTGGCGGGACTTCGGCCGCCGCATGTCGGTGCTGCCCAACCTACAGCCGATCACTTCGCTCCGGCTTGCGTTGGTTGTAGGACGTGCGTAATGCAAGCCGGAGCGAGTGGACATGATGCTGAATGTGACGCAACGACACCAGGTGCGGAGATATTGATGTTCTCGGCGGGTGATCCGGACCCGTGCTCGGTCCGGTGCTGCGGCCTCAGGCGACCGAGGCGAGGGCAGAGTCGAGGGCAGAGTCGAGGGCACGTACGATGGTGCGGGCCTCTTCGGCGGAGAGGGTCAGCGGCGGCGAGACGATGATCTTCGTCCCGGCCGGCCGCACCACGACGCCTTCCCGGCGTGCCTGCGCGGCGATGCGCTGGGCGAGACCGGTGGTGGGATCGATGGGCTCGTGGGTTCGCTTGTCGGCGACGAGGTCGACTGCGGCCATGAGGCCCTTGCCTCGGGTTTCGCCCACCAGGCTGTGCCGTTCGAGGTCCTTCATCGCGTCCAGGAGCACGTTCCCGACGCGAGCGGCGTTGCCGGGGAGGCCCTCTGCTTCGACGATATCGAGCACGGCCAGGGCGGCGGCGCACGCGGTGGGGTGCCCGCCGTATGTGTAGCCGTGCATGATGACATGCGAGAAGCCGGGGCCGTTCTCGATCGTGCCGGAAACGCGGCCGTTGAACACGGTCGCTGCGAGCGGGATGTAGCCGGCGGTAATGCCCTTGGCGAAGCAGAGAATGTCGGGGGCCACCCCCCAGCCGCGGCTTCCGAGGATGTTGCCGGTGCGCCCGAAACCGGTCACGACCTCGTCGGCGATGAGAAGGATGTCGTGGCGGTCGAGCACGTCGCGGACGCGACGCCAGTAGCCGTCCGGAGGGACGATGACCCCACCGGCTCCCAGGACGGGCTCGGCCACGAACGCCGCGATGGTTTGCGGCCCGAGGAACTCGATCTGGTTCTCGAGCTGGCGGATCAGGTGATCGGTGAGCTCGTCCGGGTCGCGGCTATCCCACGGGTTGCGGTACAGCCACGGCGCGTCGAGTAGGTGTACGCCGGGCAGCAGTGGGCCGTGGTTGTAGTGATAGACGGCGTTGCCGCCGATCGAGGTGCCTCCGATGTGCAGGCCGTGGTAACCGTTGCGTAGCGACAGGAAACGGGTCCGGGTCGGCTGGTCTGCGGCGACCCAGTACTGTCGGGCGAGCTTGAGTGCGGTCTCGACCGCGTCGGACCCGTTGCAGCCAAACAGCACGCGCTGCATGTCTTCCTGACTGAACATGCCAGTGAGTCGGTCGGCGAGGTCGTAAACTCGCGGGTGCGCGACGCCGTCGAACATCTGGTAGTAGGCCAGTTGGTCGAGCTGGGCGTGGATGGCGGCTTTGACCTCGGGGCGGTTGTGGCCGACGTTGACGTTCCAGAGGCCCCCGACGCCGTCGAGTAGCCGGTTGCCCTCGTTATCGGTCACGTAGTTGCCGTCGCCGGCGACGATGATCAGCGTCTCCTGGTCCGGGTCGGGCGCCGATGGCCCCATGGGGTGCCAAAACCGCTTGGTGGCACGCGCGTAGTCAGGGGCCACAGCGGGCGTTCCGGGAGCGATGAGAGACATTGTTTCCCTCCTTGGTTGGCCAATTTCAAGTCCGCAGGCGGCCGTGCCATGCACACCACGGAGCGCAGGAAGCGCCGCCGATAGTGGAAGACGGCCCATGAGGCCGCGATGTTGCCGTCAAGCCTCCGCCGAACCGACAAACTTGTCAAGTGGATAGTTTTCGGTAGGTCACGGCTCCCGTGTTGCGGGTTTCCCAGCGGATCCGTAGGCGGCTGAGTTCGTGCAGTTGAGCGATCGCCGCGCTGAACATCTCGGTCAACGCAGCGCGCATCTCCTCCGAGGAGCTGCGACCGAAGCACACCTCTTGTCCGTGAGCACTCTGACGCCATCGCCACCGGAGATCAGCCAGCGGTTTAGAACCTTTACCCACCGTTTCCCCGGTCGGGCGCGCTCCTTCGCGAGGACGACGTACACGGCCACCTGGTGGGGAGGTGTCCAAGTTCAAACTTCCCGCCGAGATCCGGATTGTGGACTCCCTGTCCAAGAGCCCGGTAGGGAAGATCGACACGAGCTGACCTGATCCAGAACCACACCAGACCCACGACGATCGTCAAGTTCAAACCCATGACGGATGGTCGTTCTTGGACTGCGCGGGGTAGCTGGGCATCCGCGCTGTGGGCGTTCGCCCCGGGGGCTGAGGCCATCAACGGGGTGAAGCGGCCGACGACGAACCAGGTCGAGCAGCTGGAGGCGATGGGCTATCCACCGAAGGTCGCCGAGATCACCATGCAGCAGACCAGGTCAGTGACCAGTACCCCGTGCGAAGAGAGTTCATGGACAATGCGATCGACGCCGCCAACCGTGAGCAAGTATGCGATGACGATGCTGACTATCGGGCTGGCGGAGGGTCAGGCTGTGCGGGCCTGGACGGGCACACTGCTCCAACCTTTGAGTGTGTTGTTCAGCTTGGAAACCGGTTCGCCTGCTGGTTCGAGACGTTCGATGCGTTGTGCGAGTGCGGTGAGCACCAGTTCGACCTCCAGGCGGGCGATGGGCTGGCCGACGCACTGGTGGGTACCCATTCCGAAGGCAACGTGTCCGGCTGCTTTGCGGGTGATGTCCATCTGGTCGGCGTCCGGTCCCCACTTGCGCGGGTCGCGGTTGGCGGCACCGAGGAACAGCAGGACCTTTTCTCCTTGGGGGATGCGTGTGCCCGATACTTCGACTTCGCGTGTGGTGGTTCGGAAGAAGGTCTGTACCGGGGATGTGTAGCGCAGTGCTTCGTCGAAGGCGAAGCGCGCCAGTGCTGGCTTCTCCCGTAGACGTGCCCATTGGTCAGGGTTGGCGGCAAGCGCCTGCACGGCGTTGCCGATGCCGTAGACGGTGGTGTCGACACCGGCGGAGAGCAGCGACCGCACGAGCATCGGTGCCTGGTCGTGAGTGATCTCGCCGTTGTCGGCAGCATCCCAGAGACGCGCTCCGAGCCCATCGGGCGAAAGCGCGTCACGTTGACAGCTGGCCCAGATCCACTCCTGCACGGGTGCGGCCTCGGCCAGAGCCTGTTCGAGGAGATGATTGCGGGGACCGAAGGCGTTGAACGCGAGCGCCCCGTAGGGCAGCAGGTTTTCCCTGCCCTCAACCGGCAGCCCAACCGCATCGGGGAAGACCTTGAGCGGATAACGTTCCGCGAGGTCCGTGACCGCATCGAACCGGCCTCGGGCTACCAATTCGTCGACGAGTGCTTCGGCTTCGGAGCGGAAGGTGCTGCGGAAGCCGCGTACAGTGCTCGCCGAGATCACCTTTCCCATGGCGCTACGTGCGACGGTGTGTTCCGGTGGATCGGCTTCGAGTAGCAGGCTGGGTGGGCGCCACGGCTCTTCCTTGTGAAAGTCGCTGAGGCCTGCTCCGCGACTCGAGCAGAACGTCTCGTGGTCAGTCAACGAGGCGTGAACCTCGTGGTGGCGGGCCATGGCCCACACCTGGTAGCGGTCGAGATAGACCACGGGGCCGGCATCACGCAGCCGTTCGTGCATCGTGTATGGGGCGACAAGGTTGCTCTCTGCGAAAGGATCGACGTCGAGAACTGCGGCAGTACCGCCCGGGGTGGTAGTGGACATCGGTGTCTCCGTCGGTTAAAGGTCGAGGACCAGGCGCGGGGTGCACGACCGCGACACGCAGATCATCAGCGTGTCCGCGGTGTCCCTTTCCTCGTCGGTGAGGACGGAATCGCGGTGATCCGGTTGACCGGAAACCACCGTGGTTTCACAGGTACCGCAGGTGCCTTCTTGGCAGGAGGACAACACCGGCACACCGGAGTCCTCGATGATTTCGAGAATGGAACGGTCGGCCGGGACTTCCAGGACGGTGCCGCTTTGGGCCAGCTCGACTTCGAAGGTTCCTTGAGGCCCGTCAGTCGCACCGGCCTTCGGGGCGAATCGCTCGAGGTGCAGTGCACCAGCGGGCCAATCCGTGCGTTGCTGCTCGACGGCGAGCAGCAACGGCTCGGGGCCACAGCAGTAGATCGCGGTGTCGGTGTCGTTCTGCCCGGGCTCAGCCAACAACGTGGGCAGGTCGAGCAGCCCACGCTCGTCCTGGGGATGAATGTCGACGTGGCCGGGATAGCAGACTTCGAGCTCGTCGCGGAATGCCATTGAGGATCGGGTCCGTCCACCGTAGACGAGCTGCCATTCCCGTCCCCAAGTCGCGATCTGCGCAACCATCGGCAGGATCGGGGTGATGCCGATGCCACCGGCGATGAACAGGTAGCGCTTGGCGTCCACGAGCGGAAAGTGGTTGCGAGGACCGCGCACGCGCACCGACTGCCCTTCGACGAGGGTGTCGTGAACCTGCTGTGAGCCCCCGCGGCCGATTTCCTCCCGCAAGACGGCGACCTGCCAGGCCGACGAATCCTGTGGGTCTCCGCACAGCGAGTACTGCCGAACGAGGTCCTCGGGGAGCACCAGGTCGACGTGCGCACCCGGCTCCCAGGCAGGCAACGGCTGCGAGTCAGGGCGCCGCAGGGTCAGGCGGACGACACCGTCGGCGACGATGTCCTTGCGCTCGAGCACAAGGTTGAGCTCTTGCTCGGTGTGTGGTGCGGTGGTCATGGCGAATTCCTTTCTAGCCTCCAGTCGACGCCAGAATCGGCTCAGCGACCGGTGACGGCGCTCGTTCGGCTCCGGTTGTGTCGTGGCCGACGGGATGGGCGAGCAGCCATTCCCAGAGTTGGACGGGATCGTCGAACTCGCACTCGGCCGAGCAGTGGCACACGGCGCGAAGCCGGTCGGTGCCCAGTACCCAGTGGATGCGGTACACCCGACCACCGGAAAGCATGGCTTGGTTGGCGGGCACCTGGCTCATCATGCGTCCGTCGTGATGTGCTGCGGGGTGCGCTGCCGTTGAAGAAGACGTCGCGCGGCGAGTCCGCCGGTGTCGATGTTGATCGACAGCTCCTGGTAGCCCTCGGGCTCGGAATGGATGACCTGCTCCAGGACGTCGAGGGCCTCGACATCCTGCAAGACGACGATCTTGTTTTTCTCGGCGAGAAAGTCCGACACCGCTTGGTCGTGGAGGGCGAAGTCGCGGGCCACCGACCAGAAGTCGTGCGTGGAGTGCTCGGTTTCCGGCGTGATCGCATAGACCACCTCGACGTGGAAGGCGTCCGGGTCGCTGCCGTCGGAATTGGGTACTGAACCCACCGGGGCGATGCGACTGTGTAGCTTGTACAGGCATGGCGGGGTGTACTCGATGTCCTGCCAGCGCGCGATGCGGCCTTGCAAGCCGGTCGACTTCGCGTAGAACGGCGGGCATTCGGTGTCGTTCATGTGCCGCGAGACGTAGACAATGCCGACCTCGTCGTCGACCTCGGTCGTGATCGGGGTCGCGGCGACCTCCGGCGTGCCGATGTAGCCGCCGTGCAGGTAGGTCTCGTGCGAGAGGTCGAGCAGGTTGTCGACCAGCAGCGAGAAACGAGCCTGCAACGGCTCCATCCCTGCCACGGTCGTGTAGTCCGCCGAGTCGAGGTAGGGAGCCCGCGGGATGCGCGTCGACTCCGCCTTCGCTGGATCGCCGATGAACACCCACAGGAACGAGTCCTGCTCGACCAGTGGATACGGCACGAGACGGGCGGTGCGTGGGATGCGGTTTTGCCCCGGAGCTGAGACGCACTTGCCGTCGATGCCGTAGGTGAACCCGTGGTAGCCGCAGACCACCTGGTCGTCCACCAGCCGGGAAGGCGCCTGCGACAGCGGGAAACGACGGTGCACGCACCGGTCGGGCATAGCCGTGACCTGCCCACTTTGGGTGCGCCAGAACAGGATCGGCTCGTCGCAAATGGTGCGGGAGAACAGCTCGTGGCTGATCTCGGAGCTGTACGCGGCGACGTACCACTGGTCGCGCGGTATACTCGTCATGATCATTGTCCCTCTCGAGGTAGAGGTCGGATGTGTCCAAGCCAGGGCGACGGATGATCGGGTTCTGGTCTTCGGCTCCGTAAACGGCCAACGGGCAGGACACGTGAACCCGAAACGGGCATCCGTTGGCGGCGATCAAAGTGACCTAGAGCTCAGTGACCTAGGACTCACAGACTGCCGGTGTCCCCTCGCACACCGAACAGGGTTTCCAGAAAATGGAAAACTCTTTTTGGGGAGGGACTACTGGACTATGTGGCTACAGCGGCGCCTTCAAGGCACGCGAGATCGCCCGTGCACTGGTGCGAACCAGCGGGGCCAGGGCATGGGGTGAGCTGCTGCCGTGCTGGATGACCAGGGACACCGCGGCGATCACCTGGTTTTGCGCGTTGTAGATCGGTGCCCCGACCGACATCGTGTCGAGCGTGATCTGCCGGTCACTGATGGAGAACCCGCTGGTGCGGACATCGGCGAGCATGCGACGTAACTGGGCGGGATCGACGACTGTGCGACTGGTGTAGCGGTCGATCGGCTTGCTGAGAACCTCGTCCTGTACCTCGGCGGGGGCATGTGCGAGCAGGGCCAGGCCGACTCCGGTCGTGGTCAACGTGAACCGCCCACCGACCCGGGTGAGCACAGGTACGGCGTCGGAGCCGGCAATCCGTTCGATGAACACGAGCTCGGCGTCCTCGCGGACGGCAAGCTGAACGTTCTCCTTGGTGATCTGCGAAAGATCTTCGAGGAACGGCAGAGCGCGTTCCCGCAGGCCCTGTCCGCGCGGCGCGAGCGAGCCGAGCTCCCACAGCCGCAGCCCGATGCGGTATCGCCCGTCGGCGCCCCGTTCGAGCGCGCCCCACGCGAGGAGTTCGGTGAGCATCCGGTGCACCGTCGAGACCGGCAGGCCGGCCTGCCGTGACAGGTCACTCAGCGTCATCGCCGCACGTTGCGCGCTGAACGCGCTGAGAATCTGCAGCGCGCGGGCCAGCACGGGACCCGTGGCCTGCTCGGAGCGGCGCCCAGATGTCATCAGCTCCACCTCTCGGGTATGACCGTGCAGCGTCACGAGGACGTTGGGCCGCGAAACGCTCAAACAGCAAGAATCGCTCGCGAATATAAATTGTTTCCCGATATTCGGAAAGACTGTTCGCCCGCGCCCTGCGCCGCAACACGATGGTGCGCACCACGCTGAGTGAGACCCAAGTCACTGACACTGCGGTCTTCGTGCGCAGCCGCAGCCGCCGCAATCATCTGCCCGAGTAACCACCAATCCTTCACCTCAGGGAGTACTGCCATGTGTCCGTCAGCCCATTTCACACGGCCGGAGAGTCTCCGGTGACCCTCTCGTTGCGCGCCGCCCTCGATGAGGGGCCGATGAGCCGCTTCCAATGGAGCGCGGTGGGTGTGTGCGTGCTTTTGAACGTGCTCGACGGTTTCGACGTTCTCGTCATGGCGTTCACCGCCAATGCCGTGGCCGATGAATGGGGGTTGACCGGAACCCAGCTCGGGATCCTGCTGAGCGCGGGACTGGTGGGAATGGTGGTCGGGTCGATGCTCGTCGCCCCGTGGGCCGACCGTGCCGGTCGCCGCCCGATAATCCTCGGCTCGCTGGTGGTGGCCAGCGTCGGGATGCTGCTGTCATCGGTGAGCCAGTCAGTCCTGCAACTCGGGCTGCTGCGTGTGCTGACCGGGATCGGAATCGGTGCCATCCTGGCCAGTAGCAACGTCATCGCCAGCGAGTACGCGTCCCGGCGCTGGCGTGGCCTCGCGGTCAGCCTGAACTCCACCGGTTACGCGCTGGGTGCGACCGTCGGTGGTCTGGTCGCTGTCATCCTGCTCGCCGAGTTCGGTTGGCGCTCGGTGTTCGCTTTCGGTGGCGCCGCGACATCCCTGACGATCCTGCTGGTATGGGTGCGCTTGCCCGAGTCGCTGGACTTCCTGGTGACCCGCCGACCGCCCCGCGCGCTTGAAAGGGTCAACGCCCTCGCCGGCCGCCTCGGGCACGCGCCGGTGGACCGTCTGCCCGAACCGAGCACCGCCTCGTCCGCAGGCGGTAGCGCGATCCGCAGAGTGTTCGCACCTGAACTCCGGCGTCCGACGTTGATGTTGTGCAGCGCCTTCTTTCTCGTCATGGCGGGCTTCTACTTCGTCACCAGCTGGACACCGACACTACTGGTCGAGGCTGGTCTGTCGAACACGCAGGGAGTTACCGGCGGGATGCTGCTCAATCTCGGCGGGATCTTCGGCGCTGCCCTGCTCGGCGCTCTTGCCGCCTACTTCGCCCTGCGTTCGGTGCTGATCACGTACTTGATCGCGACCGGTGTGCTGCTGGCCGCGTTCATCGCCGCGACGTCCTCGCTGGCCGCCGCGTTCGTTCTCGGTGCGGTGATCGGACTGTTCGTCAACGGCTGCGTTGCAGGCCTCTACGCTCTTACACCGACCGTCTACGATGCCGGGCTGCGTACCACCGGCGTCGGTACCGCGATCGGGATCGGCCGGATCGGTGCTATCGCCGCCCCTGCGGTGGCTGGGGCGCTGCTCGACGCCGGTTGGTCCCCGCAGAGCCTCTACCTGGCCGTCGGGGGGATCTTCGTGGTCACCGCACTCCCGCTCGTCTTCCTGCGCCCTGCCACCGCAGACACGCAGGCGCGTTCCGCGACAGAGGAGCGCACCACCGCTTACTAGCACCAAGCGCTCCAGAACTGTTCTACGGTCAATGCTGGACGAGGCGACCAGCGGGCGGACGCTGTCGGGGAGGTTGGCACGACGTTCCCAGCGGACGTGCAGTCGCCGGGGCCAGTGCAGCCAGCCCAGGCAGCGTTCGCCTTCGAGGTGTCCGAGCTCGCTGCGGTTCTCGGCGGTGGTCGGCCAGAAGTCGCAATCGCACTTCCTGATTGGCTCGACTGGTACAACACCGACCCCACACCGGAATCGCAGGCACCGCACCCGCCCACCGCCTCCCCAACCTCATGGAACAGCGCACGTGACACCATCTTCCAGGTACGGATGTATTTGTCCTCGTGGCGTCTAGGTACGGCCACCGGCCAGCTGCTGGCCTTGACCAGGGGGGCCGGTTCGGCGGCCGTCATCGGCAACGCGCTTGACTGCACCGACGCGCAGACTCGTCGGGACGGGGTAGCCTTCGAGATCTCAGCGTTGAACAGTCTCGGCTACAACGCCGTCGAGGTTGATCTTCGTATACCTGGTGCAGCACATCTGCTTGCCGACCATGACTTGGTTTGGGTTCGCGGCGGAAACGTCTTCGCACTGCGGGCCGCCATGGCAGTCAGCGGCGCGGACGCGGTACTTGCCGATCTCATCGCGTCGGACACCATTGTTTACGCCGGATACAGCGCGGGCTGTTGTGTATTGTCCCCGAGTTTGCATGGGCTCGAGATGGTGGACGATCCGAGGGTCGTCGATAGGCCGCGCTGGGACGGCCTGGGTCTGCTGTCATACGCCTTCCTACCGCACTACCGGTCCGACCACCCGGAAAGCGCGGCGATCACGCTGGTCGCGGCGGACTACACGGAACGCGGCGTACCCTTCCGAGCACTGTGCGACGGGGAAGTCGTTGTAATCGGGTCCTGAGTCGTCCCAGAGTTTCTCTGGCGACAGCGATGCAGCGGTGATGCGAGCGCCGAGCGCACGAAGAAATAGCCAGAGACAATCCACGTGCGGCGAGTCCTTCTGATGATCGATGCGCGGCGATCGGCGTCCGCAGCACGCCCGACCTTGTCGCAGGAGTCCTAATCGGGCAGTTCTCTGCGAAAACCGATTAATCGCGGGAAAATCGTGTAGATCGATCTAACCTCATCGGACGGTTGACGAAGAACGGCCGTGTGTACCTTCGGGCTGCTTCGCGTGCATTGCATCGGGGACAAGGGTTGCCAGGCTGCTGTGCGGTAGGACCTTTCGCGCGCGAGTGCCCCATGCCTTCGCGGGCAGGACGCAGCATGAGCTTGGTGGCGGCCGCCCTCGTGTGCGGCCGTTCTGGTTGGCGTCGAACGGCCAGTGGCGCGTGGGCGTGTTCGTCGTGAGGAGCCCGGTGCTCTGTACGTCCTTGGTTTTGATCGACCGGGCGGGTGGGTAGTCGTGAACTGGATCTTTTGAGGAGGGTATGCCATGGAGCGCAATAGAGTGGTGATCGTGGGAGGTGGGTTCGCCGGCTATCACGCGGCGGAAAACCTCGCGAAAAGCGTAGACCCGAACGAGACCGAGATCGTTCTGATCAACCCCACGGACTACTTTCTGTACCTTCCGCTGTTGCCCGAGGTCGCGTCCGGAATCTTGGATCCTCGGTCGATCTCGATCCCACTGCCCGGGGCGTTCCCCGGTGTGCGGTTTGTCCTCGGTGAGGTCACCGCGGTGGACCCGGATCACCAGGAGCTGACCTATATCGACCCCGAGGACAACACGGGCTCGCTGTCATTCGACCGCGTGGTGCTGGCTGCGGGAAGTGTCAACAAACTGTTGCCGATCCCGGGGGTTGCCACGCACGGACACGGCTTTCGGGGTGTTCCGGAGGCCCTGTACTTCCGCGATCACGTGACTCGACAGGTCGAGCTGGCGGCTGCCACCGACGACCAGCAGGAGCGCGACGCCCGCTGCACGTTCGTCGTGGTCGGCGCCGGGTATACGGGGACGGAAGTCGCTGCCCAAGGCCCGTCGTTCACCGACATGCTCGCGAAGCGGCACCCGGAACTCAGCGATCAGCCGATGCGCTGGCTCCTCTTGGACGTCGCACCACGCGTGTTGCCGGGACTCGACCGACGACTTTCCCAGACGGCTGACAGTGTCCTGCGCAAACGTGGTGTCGAAGTGCTGACCGAGACGTCGATCGGGGAGGCGTCCGATTCGGGCGTCACGCTCAAGGACGGTCAGTTCGTACCCACGCGCTCGCTTATCTGGTGCGTGGGTGTCCGACCGGATCCCCTTGTGGAGGCGCTCGGTTTGGAAACCCAGCAGGGCAGGCTTGCCGTGACCGAACGGTTGTCGGTGCCCGGACACCCGCATGTGTTCGCATGCGGAGACGCGGCCGCGGTACCGGACTCGCAGAATCCGGGTGAACTGACACCGATGACGGCCCAGCACGCCGTGCGGCAGGGCAAGCTCGCGGCCCGCAACGTTGCCGCGTCCCTCAAGCAGCAAGCGTTGACCCGCTACCGCCACCGGGATCTCGGTTTCGTGGTGGATCTAGGAGCCCGAAAAGCCGCGGCGAACCCGCTGCACGTCCCCATGTCCGGGTTGCCGGCGAAAGCCATCACGCGCGGCTATCACCTCATGTCCATGCGTTCCAACCGGATACGCGTCGCCACCGATTGGATTCTGGACGCCACGAGCCGCCGTCAGCTGGTGCAACTCGGCATGGTCCGTTCCGGAACCGTGCCGCTGGATACCGCGTCGCCCGAGGTGCCGGACCTGCGCTCGAACCAAGGAACCGAGCAGTCGAGTACCGAAGGCTGAATCACGTCCGACCAGGACTCATCCCCGCGAGAGGATCTGTTGATGAAGGCTGTGCGTTTCCACGCGCAAGGTGATCTGCGAGTTGAGGATCTCGACGAGCCGACCGTCGGTCCTGGCGAGGTGAAGCTGAAGGTCGAGTGGTGCGGTTTGTGCGGCACCGACCTCCACGAGTACACCGCCGGACCGATCTTCGTGCCCACTCAGGACGCACCGCATGCCGTCACGGGTGAGAGCGCCCCGGTGGTGCTGGGACACGAGTTTTCCGGACAAGTTGTCGAATGCGGTGAGGAAGTCACGCGGGTTTCCCGCGACGACAACGTCGCCGTGGAACCACTGGTCCGAGACAACACGTGCAACGCTTGTCAACGCGGTCTCTACAACGTGTGTGACAACGTCGGGTTCCACGGTCTCAGCGGTGGTGGGGGCGGCCTCTCCGAGCACACGGTCGTCCCCGAGTTCATGGTGCACCGCCTTCCGGACGGAATGAGTACCGAGACCGGCGCGCTGATCGAGCCGATCGCAGTGGGTTGGCACGCGGTTCAGCAGGCGAACTTCCGGGCTGGCCAGACCGCGCTCGTGGTCGGGGCCGGACCGATCGGTCTGGTCACCGTGCTCGCGCTCAAGGCGGCAGGTGCCCGGTGGGTGGCGGTCAGCGAGATGGCTGATGCCCGCAAGAAGAAGGCAGAGCAGTTCGGTGCGGATCTCGTGCTCGATCCGCAGGAGGACGACGTCGCTGTCAAGATCGACGAAATCACCGGCGGAGGTGTGGACGCGGCGTTCGAATGCACCGGCAAGAAGCCGACACTGGAGACAGCAGTGCACTCCACCCGTCGGCACGGCGTGGTGTGCAACGTCGCCATCTGGGAACAGCCCACCGAGCTGCAGATGAACGACTTGGTGTTCACCGAGGTCGTGTTGACCTCAAGTTTGGCCTATGCGCACGACTTTCCCGCCGTGCTGGCCGCGGTGCAGGACGGCAGGATCGACGCGAGCCAGCTGATCACCGCTCGAATCGATCTGGAAGACGTGGTCCAGGGAGGATTCGAGGAGCTCGTCAACAACAAGGACCAGCACGTGAAGATCCTTGTGCGGCCCTGACTTCGTGTAGAGCTCACCGCAAGCAGGGAACCAGGACCCCGGGAATGCATGGTGCCGAGCCACCGGTTCCTGGGTCCTGCTCGGGCGGCTGAAAACTTGGCAGCCAAGGGCCGTTCGGGTGGGCGCGCGATCCGCCCCTACCACCGTTCGCGGCCGCGTCGCCATGGTGGTTGCCCGTCCGGGTCCATCACCACCCGCCCGAGTGGACCGGCCCACGCTCGGGTCAGTCTCGAGACCCGTGGCCGGGTGTGGAAGCGTAGTTGTCCTGGCGGCCGGGTGGACGCCCGTCCGCTGGTGTGCCACTTTTCCAGAGCGGTCGCCGACCCGCGCAAGACCTCAGTTGCCTGTTCCGGATCGACGAGGTCTTCGTCTTCGTCCGCCTCCCGACCCAGGTGCTCCCGCAAAAGGCGCAACCGCATGTCTTTGGCGAATCCGTGCGAACGCGAGCCGTCAGGGCACGACTCCTCGACGACCGCGGCTGTGAGCTCGGAATCATACGTCCACGATCTGCGGTTGAGATTGGCCGAACCCACCGTGGCCCAGACGTCGTCGACGACGCACACCTTCGAATGCACGTAGATCGGTAGTCCTTCGGTGTTCTCCAGTTCGTAGACGTCCACGCGATCGCCCCCAGCCGCGTACAGCAGATCCAGGGCTTTCCGGTGTGCCACGTCGCTTGTCGCGACATGCACCTTGCCCGCCTTGTCGGGCCTGCTGGGCAGCACGGCGACCATGCGCAGTGCCGGCTCCCGGCGCAAGGCGTCGGCGAAGATCTCCGCAACCATCGGCGACCACAGAAACTGATCCTCGACGTAGATGAACCTGCGGGCGTTGCGGAGTGCTTTGACGTAGCCACGGGCGACGCTCATCTCCCCGCGTGGCGCGAACGGATATCGCGGGATCTTGCTCGGATAGGTGCGCAACAGTTGTACCGCGTGCGAACCGCAGGGATGTGGCGCCGGGAGCTGGTTCGGAAGTGCAACCCGTCCACGCTTGTTGGTACGAAGCTTCTGGCGGATCCGGTGGAACGGCTGGCGCCGTGAGGACGTCGTGTCGTGCCACCGCTCTCGGAAACAGTGTTCGACCGCGGCCACGGCCGGCCCGCGCACTACGAGGTGCGCATCGTGCCACGCCGGTCGCGAACCGTAGATTCCGGCTATCGAGGGCAGCACCTGAGGATCGCCTTGATGGCGAGAGTCGTCGCGCCGGCTCGGGCACGGATCGATACCTCCGATCAGCGCGACATCGGAATCGGGGCGTCCGGGCCGACGAATCACGACGAACTTCTGGTGGTGGGACCCGAAAGCCCGTATCCGCTGGTCCAGCACCGCGAAGCCGCCGAGGCGGTCCAGCAGGTCGACGAAGCTCCTGTTCTGCGGGACGAAGTCTTTGCGCACGTCCAGGTACGGGCACCAGAAGAGCCCACGGACGATGACGCCGGCATCGAGGGCCCGCGCGCACTCGGCGCCGATCGATGGTTGGGACGCCTCGAGCCGTTGAGCCGGATCGCCGATGAACGCGGAGACGTAGACTTGGTCCCCAGCGGTGGTATCGGCGAGTTCCGCTCGCAAGAGGTGAAAATACTCTTGTCCGTCCACCAGGAGCTGCACCTGATTCTCGACGGACCAAGCGGCGTCGTCCGCCTCTCGACGATCGAGTTCCGTTGCCGGGTTGCCGCGTTCGGCAGCTGTCAGCAGCCACTTCCGCGCAGCGCCACCTTCGGGCACGGAGTCCAACGGTGCTACGACCTCCTCGTTCCCGAGCGCGACCAGCGACCTTCGCGGCCGCTGGCGAGCCTTCCACACGATGGTCCGCACTCGTGAATCACCCCGGCCGTCGTCGGTCAACGATGTGGCGCGCGAGCACAACGCAGGAGCACCGCGACGGAACGGGGACCACCATCGAAAACGGTCCAGGGCAGCTCAGCGACGAGCTGCTGGGCGCGGCCCATGAAGCGGCCCGAGCGCATGTTTGCTCGTCCAGTGCGGACGATATGCGCTCGCGTTTCGGCGGTCACGATCAACCGCGTTTCTGGGATGATGGCCAGTTCGGGCGGCGCAGCAGGAGAGCCGCTGTGCCGGCATCGGAACTTGACACGAGCGTCCAGAAGTTGGAAATCTAGTTGATCTAGGCGCAAAGAGGAGACCAGGCATGTCGACGGACAGCGCGGTTACACGCAAGCGAGGACCTGGGCAGAAGGACCCCGGTCGACCCGCCCGGATCGTACGCGCCGCCATCACGGTGATCGCCGAACACGGCATCGAAGCGCTCACCCATCGCAGGGTGGCCGAAGCCGCCAATGTTCCCCTGGGCTCCACGACCTATTACTTCACAGGTCTCGACCAGCTCGTCGAGGCAGCTATGGATGAGGCCGTGCACCATAGTGTGGCCCAGTTACGGGAATGGGAGCAGAAGCTTCTCCCGGATGCCGACCTGCCCACCGCACTAGCAGACTTCGTCGTGACCTCTACAACCGAGCAACGTGATTACACTATCGCCGAGCACAACCTTTACACGGTCGCGCTGAATCGCCCCAATCTCCGTTCCACCGCAGCCGGGTGGGACGACGCATTCGCCGAACCGCTGATCGCCCGCACCGATGGGGTAACCGGCTGCATGCTCGGCACCCTGACATGCGGACTGCAAATGCAAGTGGTTCTCAGGGAAGAGGAACCCGATCGCGACAAGCTTGAAGCCCTCGTCCGCAGCGCGCTCGTGAGGCAAGGCCAGTAAGCAGTTGCTGGGGCTTTTGGAGCGAGGTGAGCTGCGAGCGACCGCTGAGCTTTTGCATACGCACCTGGACCGGGTGCGCTGGATGAAGACCGGGGTCGGACCGGAACCACCGCCACCGCAGCTGGATGTCTGGGGGCGGCAGTAAAGTACCGCGAATATCTCAGCGGCGAGCAGCCCTGCAGGTGCAGGCCGACAGCGCAGGTAAGCAGGTCGGTGTCGAGGAGTTCCTGCGGGAGGTCGCCACCCGGCTGGGCACGGCCAGCATCGAAACCGCTCGGTGGGATACCAGTGCGGTGCTGAGCACGCTTGCCGAGGGCATCTCCGGCGGGGAGCTCAACCAGCTAATCAGCGATCTTCCGAGCGGTTATGCACCCTTGTTCGGTCATCCCGAGTTGGCCTGAGCGCGGTCACGACGCTGGGGTGGTGCTGCTCCGCTGCCACCGCGCCGAGGCGGAGCAGGCAGAGGCGAAAATCTGCCCTGCACTGACGGGGATGGTGGTACGAGGCAGAGCTGCCCTCGCTTTCTCCGACCACGACGGCGGCCGGGTGCCAAACACGAAGGGGTCCGCCGCCCCAGTGAAGAGGTCGGCATTCGGCGGGCTCCAGCGCGCCGCCCGGACTTCCACTGGGAAAAGCGCAGCGAGCAACCGGCCGGGCACGCCCGCAGCTGGTGCGAGAGAATTTCCCCTGCCTTGCCGCTTGTTGAGCCTCCCGTTGCCGTGATCCTGGTAGGTAGACTGGTCTACCTACCAGGATCACGAGATGCGCGAGGAGGAGACCACCACCACGTCCGCGCGATCGACGCTGATTCGCGGAACTCATCTTCCTGGTCTGGAAGGAGCTGCCGTCCACGATGGACTCGGCCATCGCAACGAACGCCTTACTCGCGCACTCGCCTACATCGACGAGCTGATTGATCATGCACTGTCAGGCCTGGGGCCAGAGTCATAGCACCGGATCAGTCGGCACTGCCGGACCGACTTTCGAATACCTGCAGAAGAGTCATGGTTCTCGAATCCGCTGTGCTCAACGTTCGTCCCGGTCAGGAAACCGAGTTCGAAGCCACCTTCAGCGAAGCGAAGCACATCATCGCCGATATGCCAGGGTTCTCGGGGCTCGGACTCCAACGCTGCTTTGAGACACCGAACCGCTACTTGCTGCTCGTCCGATGGCGCGACCTCGCAGACCACACCGAAGGATTTCGTCGATCATCCGACTACCAGGAATGGAAGCGACTCCTCCACGACTTCTATGATCCGTTCCCCACCGTCGAGCACTACCAATCGGCAGAGACGATTGAGCCCGATGCCGCACGGCCGCAAGGGTGAAACGCCTTGCCGCACGCCGACTCGACGCCTCCTCCCTGTCTCTCCGGGAGCAGCTCTACTGGTTACGCGATGGCGGCGCTGAATCCTGTGGCCATCACCCGCTGACCTATTCCCGTCAGACTCCTGGAAGGAAAGCACCTTGGCAACGTTGATCTTCTTCTTGCTACTCGGCGCCGTACTTGCCGGCATCGGACGCGCTAGCATCCCGACACGAGAACGGTTGCCCCTGACATCCTGGTCATGGCGCGATCTCATCAGCAATGCGGGGCGTGGCATGTACTTGCTCCACAGCCTCAACAACGCAAGCCCCGACGAAAGACATCCCCGCCGAGGCCAGGATGACCCTTGAGAAGCCGTCCGCTTCGTGGGTCGCTCGCTGTGCGCGGCCTTCCGTGGTGCACAGGTTTCGCTGCGATCGACATAGCAGCTGCACGAGCGAATTCCCCACCTATTTCTGCGTTTCGCCCTCGATCACACGACCGTCCTCAGTGGAACAAGTCGTTCCTGGATTCGTGACGGGACCATGTGAGCAAGTCCAAGCGCCGACCGAGACGGGGCCACGACCACCCGCCCCCGGTCCTTCGCCGCGTTCCAGAGTACGGTAGTAATCGTCCATCACCCGCACCGCGTTCTCACACTCGACGTTCTCTGAAACGATGTAGACGCTCTCCTGAATTCCCGCGGCTGTTCGAACTCGTTCCTCGCACCGCGTTCCCGGCGGGTCGCCGGTGAATCCGCAGCCGATTGTCACCAGCAGGCTTGCCAGCAACACACCTGCCAGCAACGTAGGGGACACATGCCGGTGCGTCATCTCCCAACTCCCTCGGTTGCCGCAAGCGTTAGTCGTCGCCCCACAGGGAGTGGTCGTAGCTCGCGAGTCCGCCCGTTACGGCGCTGCTCCGGAATGGTTCGTCACCGACTTTGATGATTTCCGTGCCTGATCCCTCGGGTGAGGCCCAGTCGAGTTCGAGATGCCAGCGACAGGCGCATTCCTTGGTGGTCGCCACGATCTCGAAGACCTCTGGGTCGGTGGATGAGACCCGGTACGGAAACTCCGGGGTGGGGTCCAAATCGTCCCCCGGTTCGTACTTGTCCCCCCTCCGGGGAACGGCTTGCGGTTGCGGACGGTCCAGGTCGATCAGGAAGGATCGCCGCATCAGATCACCGGCGCCCGGGCAGGTGGAAACCACGGTTCCACGGGTGGGGGCGGGTTCCCGGGAGAGAACCTTGACCCTGAGGTCCTGCAGCACCACAGCCCCATCCTGCGAGTTGCCGTGCACGGTGAACTCGGCTCGGAACCCGGATGCTGTGGACGCGCCGAGTTGATACGCGGAAGCGTTGTTCAGTCCCTCACGGGGCGGCAGATCGGCGAGCTCGAAGTTGTCGGGAAAGACCCACCGGCCCGACCCCGCGCACCCTGGCCCGTCCCGAACCTGGATGCTCAACGGACTCCGATCCGGCGTGCTCGTCCGCACCCAGATACCGGCTGCGGCGACCAGGACGACGGCAACCGCGACAGCACCCCAGACGCCCGGCCGGCGAAAACGACGCTGTGGCCCGTGGAAGTGCACCCCGCCGCTGACCTGGTGTGCTTGCACGCTGGCGCCCGTGCCGTGGAACTCGTTGTGCAGCGTTTCGGGATGCTGCTCGCTTTCCGGCTCGGGTGGAACACTCATACTAGGACTCCGCGGCTTCGCTGCCGACGATGCGCTCTGTCTGATCTTCGAAGGTATCGCAACGGGGATGCCCTCGGTTGCCTTTTTGAACGAAGCTCAACAGTCGTGGCTCGGACCCGTCGATACCCGAGCCACGACTACGTCACGCGGAAGTCCGCCGCGAGCCACCTACCGGTCAGCCCTGCTGCAGCGATTGCTGCGTCGATGATCTCCTGCGTCATCCTCCTGACGTTCGAGAACCGAACCTGTTCGGATCCGGCTGCTCGGCCGTCCGTGGTTGGATTGCTCGGCTGCGGCGTGATGGCCGGGGTAGGCGCTGCGGTCAACACCGGCGAGGTCGGCCCCCGAGCTTCCGTTGCCGTCATCGGGTGCGGTGGCGTCGGGGACGGGGTGGTGGCGGGTGCCTGCATGGCTGGTCCAGAAGCCGCTCTCGAGGATTCGAGGAACGCTGTCCAGCGAAGCGCGGACGATGGAAACGGTGCTTCGTCGGATCTGCGGTTGGACCGCGTGACCGGGCGTGGGCGCTGACGCCTCACCGTTCGGCGACAACTGCCATGGCGCTCACTGCGTCAGCGATCCGTTTGGCTTCGCCTAGAGCACCGTGCGTCCCGGCAGATGGCGAAGTCCAGTCACCGGCGAAGTGCATGGCACCGACCGGCTGCTGGAGCTCGTCGACCACGGCTGCGCGCTCGGGGCTCAACAGAGCGAAGCAGTGCTCCCAGGTCTGGACGTGTGTTCCGACGATCCGATCACGTAGATCGGGGGCCACAGCGACGAAGTCCGCCAGCCATTCCGCCTCTCGTTCTCGGTTTCCCGGCAAGTCGGGTTGGTACCCCGCCGAGTTGCCGAAGCAGACGAAGTGGACGATGTCCGGCTCGTCGCGGGATTTGATCCGGCCTGGGGTCGGGTTGATGATGCAGTCGAACCGGCTTCCGACGGTGGTGACGAAAGCCCAATCGCGGTGGTGTTCGAGGCCGCGGACGTCCGCGGCCACGACCATGGTCGTGCTGCCCGGCGTTTTCGCGCGTGCCAGAGCCTCGCGCTTCCACGTCGGAAGGTCGCCGACCAGAGGGGCGACGAGTGGAGCGGGCACTGCGAGCAACACCTGGCGAGCGCGGTACTCGACGTCCCCCGCGGGGCCCGTAGCAGCGATGGCATAAACACCCGTGGTGTTGTCGAACGTCACCTTCGTGACCCGGGTGGAAAGGTCGAGCGTCCCCGGTGCGAGACGTGCGGCCATACCGGTCGTGAGCGCCTGCATGCCGTTCAGAACAAACAGTCGGTTTTCCTGCTCGTGGGCCGGGTAGCTGGCAAAGTACCGGAGGGCATAGCGCGCGCTCAGGTTTTCCGTGTCGCCCACGGATCCGCCGCGCACGGCTGTCTCGAGCACCTTCCGCGCTCCTGCGGGCAACGAGCGGAATCGCTGTGCCACCGTTTCCCCATCGAGGTGGTCGGCCTGCGGGGTGAAACGACCGCCCCGCGTGGTGTCGCGGTACTCCGCGACCGCTCGATCGAGGGTCGCCAGCAACGCTTCACGATCGTCAGCGGGGAGCGGCAAGCCGTTGACGACATCGGCGTTGCTCGCGCCGATCGATGTGCGGCCGTCAACCGAAATGCCGTACGTGGTCGGTTCGAAAGGCACGGCGTCGAGTCCAAGTTCGGCGACGAGTTCTTCGCTCGGCGTGCCGCGATAGGCGAAGAGCGCGCCTGTGTTGGCCATGCCACCGGGGAGTCGGAGGCTCTTGGTCCGCCCGCCCGGATCAGGTTGTTCCTCGACGACCTTCACGTCCAGTCCGGAATCGCGCAGCTGGTAAGCGGTGCCCACGCCAGCAGGGCCACCACCGACGACGACGAGGTCACGCACGATCATGAGTCCCCTTCTTTCCCTTGTTGATGGCGCTACGGAGCGGCGCGGCCGGGGCCCGACCGCGGAGATCGGCGACTACGTTTGTGCGCGATGTCAGGCAGCCGTGCGCCCTGTTGACTGTGTGATGTGTGCTCGTGTCATCGAGTTGCGAGGTTGGGGCGGTCGGAGCAGGTTCGCGATTTGCCTTGCGAGGGCCGGCGGTATGGCCTCCGGCTAGCGTCGAAGTATGCGAACAGCTCGTGCTACGAACAATGCCTGGACCGCCTCACTCGAGGCTGGAGTCCTTCTGAATCAAAAGTTCGCTTACGCATTGGTGGTGGTCGAATCTGAAACGACGTAATCGGCACATCGTCACTGATGGCGGCCCTACCACGCTGCTGCGGTGCACCTCAGTCGCGCCTGCCCGCAGAAGCAGGCCCTGCGCGGTGTCGCTCCGGTTCGCGTGCGAACCCGAGCCCTCAGAACGGCTTGTTTCTCGTGGATCAAGAATCCCGATCCGGTGGGCCAGTGGCCTCCACCAGCCGTTGCTGAATTAACGACTCGAAAACGGCGAGACCGCATCGTCCCGAGCCGTGGTTATCCCGACCGAGACGTGGACCGGGCACCTGAAGGCCGCACCGCGGCCCCTAGATGTATTCCTGCTTCGCACCCGCCTGGGCAGGTCACGCATCCGCGGCCGGCCGGGGTCAAGTGCATCGTGAGCGGGGCTCTGGGATACGCGGCGCCTGAGCAGCGTTGTCAGCGGAGACGCTTTGCGGGGTCGCCGGGGCGCGGGCTGGGTTTACCGGCGATGGTGAGCCAGAGGCCGGGGTCGAAGTGACCCTGGGGAAGTTGGGTGACCATGTAGCGGACGGAGCGTTCGATCTTCACACGCCAGCGGCGCGCGGCCTCGTTGCCGTCGCCGTCGTGAAGTGCCTCGAAGATCGCCGCGTCCTCTCGGGCGATGAGGTCTCCCGCCTCGACGTAGCGGATTTGCAGGACCGCGATGAACATCCGCAGGCGCATCGTGAGGCGTTGGAAGAACCGGGTCGATCATGTCGTCGTCGAGCACGGAACCTTGCCCAACGTCGAGCTCTACGATCGGATCAAACCCCACTCGACGAATGACGGCGAGATCGACTACACGAAGTTGCTCAACCGCTCTCCACAGGACCGACTGCGCAATGAGGACGGCAGGTTTCAGCTGTTCCGGGTCGGCGACGCGGTCAGTAGTCGCAGCGTCCACGCCGCCGTACTGGACTCCTTCCGGCTCTGCTCGGCCATTTGAGAGCACCTCCAACGAACAAGCGTCGGACTTTCCGACGATATGCTGCGGTAGGCGAATCGGCGGAGTTCGCGACTAGCTCTCGCGACGGCGGTGATCAACCACGTTTTCCCGGTGGATCGAGTCCGGGACAGGTGGCGGGGCCGTCCTGCCTCAACCGCCCGCCATCGCGCCGACGACGAGGAACGGTTCGTCGCCCGTCGCGACCTCGTGCGGCAGTGGTGCGTCCGGGGATTCATGGGACAGGTCCTGCTGAGAAGCGAAGAACCGGACGAACGCTCGGCGTCGCTTCGTGTCCGGATCCCGGATCGTGCCGTGCAGCATCGGAAATCTGGCTTCGAGGGCGTCCAGGACGGTGTCCTGGGTCGGGTCGCCGTCGACGTGAATTTCGACTTCTCGCTCGGAGACCTTCGCCAGCGTCCGCAGGTGTGCGGGAAGTGCGACTCGGACCATTTGAATTCCAATCAGCGACCCCGCAAGGCGGGGGAGAAACTCAAGGCAGGGTTTGCACTTCGACGGAGAGAACGGCGGGGAGGTCACGGACGATGGGCTCCCAGTTGTTTCCGGAATCGGCCGACGCGTACACCTGTCCGCCGGTGGTGCCGAAGTAGACGCCGGACTCGTCGAGCGAGTCCACGGACATCGCATCCCGCAGCACGTTGACGTAGCAATGGCTCTGCGGCAGGCCGTTGGTCAGCGGTTCCCACTCGTTTCCGCCGGTGCGACTGCGGTACACGCGGAGTTTGCCTTCGGGTGGGTAGTGCTCCGAGTCGCTCTTGATCGGAACGACGTAGACGGTGTCGGGCTCATGCGCGTGCACGTCGATCGGGAAACCGAAGTCGCTGGGCAGGTCACCGCTGATCTCGTACCAGGAATCTCCGCCATTGTCGCTGCGCATGACGTCCCAGTGCTTTTGCATGAACAGCACTTCGGGTCGTGCGGGATGGACCGTCATGCGGTGGACGCAGTGGCCGACCTCGGCGGTCTCCGCGGGGATGCCGTCCGAGCGAAGACCGTGGTTGATGGGCTGCCAGCTCTTGCCCGCGTCGTCGCTACGGAAAGCACCGGCGGCCGAGATGGCCGTGTAGATCCGATCCGGATCGGCCGGGTCCTGGAGGACCGTGTGCAGGCACATCCCGCCGGCGCCCGGTTGCCAGCCGGGTGCGGACTCGTGCTGCCGCAACTTCGGTAGCTCCTGCCACGTCTGTCCGCCGTCGATGGTGCGGAACAGCGCGGCGTCCTCGACGCCCGCGTACACCATGTCCGGATCGTCCGGGGACGGCTCCAGGTGCCACACCCGTTCGAACTCCCACGGATGCTGCGTGCCGTCGTACCACTGGTGCGTGCCGGGAACACCTTCGTAGGAGAACCGGTTGCCCACCGGTTCCCACGTGCTGCCGCCATCGTCGGAGCGTTGGATCACCTGGCCGAACCAACCGAGCGACTGCGAGACGTACAGGCGGTTCGGATCGGCGGGTGACCCCTTGAGGTGATAGACCTCCCAGCCCCCGAAATGCGGGCCACTGATCTCCCACGTCTCCCGCTTGCCGTCCGCGGTCAAGATGAACGCGCCCTTGCGGGTGCCGACGAGGACTCGAACACCACTCATGCCTACCCCCTGGAGCTGTGCGGACCCGGGATTTCCGCGCTGAACGTGCCGTCGTCCATCAATCTAGAGCGGGGGCCGACGCGTGTCTTCTCCGATCTTGCGCGATCGGTGACGCGAGTGGGGGCAGCGCGACCAGTACCGGCGCCATCCAGTCGGCCGCGATGTCGAGGTACACCTCGCGGTGGTGCTGAACGGTCGGCGCGGACACGTGCACCGGCCACGGGGAGGAGCCGAGCACCTCTTCGGTGGGAACCAGCTGACTCCGCGCGTCCGCGGGAAGAGCGGATGCCAGAAGCCAGTAGTCACCTGGTGGGGCGCCGTGCAGCGCGAACTCGCCGGATTCGTCGAGCAGCGATCCGGCTGCCGGGAGTCCGCGAGCGGACCGGCGCGGGAACAAGCCGACATAGATCGCCGGGGAGCAGCCGAGGGCGAGCTGCGCCCCCGGGCTGAGATGGACGGTTCCGGTGACGACGCCACCCCCTCGTGCTCTGCCGGGTACGTGCACGGGCCGGGGTGGTGCGTCGGCGAGGGCGTCCGGAAGCCTGCGGAACTCGGTGGGGCTGATGCCGACGTCGGCGGCGAACCGCCGGGTGAACGTGCCGAGTGAGGTGAACCCGACCGCGAAGCAGATGTCGATGATCCGGTCGTTCCCCCCGAGGATCAGTTCCTTGGCGTGTTGGAACCGGTGGGCGGCCAGGAACTGTCCCGGCGGCACGCCGATCCGCTGCTCGAACGACCTGGCCAAGTGGAAGGGGCTGTAGCCGACGTGGTCGGCGACGTCGGCGAGTTTGATCGGCTCTTCGGCATGGGCCACGACGAAACGCGCGGCTTCGACTGCGACGTCCTGCAAGGTCCTCAGCGCCCCTCGGTCGCGACCCGGTCCACCACGCCCGCCGCAGGCAGGCGCCTGCCCGAACTGTAGTGCCGCGCTACGACAGTGCAGGGTGACGAAGGGGTTGGGGCGACGGGGCGACGGAGTGGGGCTGGGTCGAGGAGTTGTGAACCGAACCGCGGCCCGCGAACGTCGAGGACGCGGTGGAGTGACGTCCGGCGCGGCAGGGGATGCGCGCGATCAGTTCAGATCGTCGGCGAGGTCAGCGCAGGCCCGCGTGAGCAAGGGAATCGCGCGCTCGACGACCTCTTGGGTCATCCGGGTGGCGGGACCGGAGACGGACATGGCCAGGCGCGTGGGGGTTTCCGGTACGGCCACGGCGACGCAGCGCACGCCGACCTCCTGTTCACCTTCGTCCAAGGCGTGACCGCGATCGGCGCTCTTGGACAGCGCTTTGAGGAAGTCGTCCGGGTGGGAGATGGTCGATTCGGTGTACGGCCGCATCCCGGTGCGCTGCAAGATCTCTGTTACCCGGTGCTCCGGCATACCGGCCATGATCGCTTTGCCCACGGCGGTGCAGTGCGGCAATACTCTGCGGCCCACTTCGGTGAACATCCGCATCGACTGCCGGGACTCGGCCTGGGCGACGTAAACGATCTGGTCGCCGTCGAGCATCGCGAGGTTGACCGATTCGCCGAGCGCGTCCACGAGGGATTCCAGATGCGGCCGGGCCCAGATGCTGAGGGTGCCGGAGGCGCTCTCCCCGAGGCGGATCAACCGGGGTGCTAGCACGTACTGGCGGTTGGATTCCTGGCGGAGGTATCCGAGTTCGACGAGGGTCCGAACCACGCGATGGATGGTGGGCATGGGCAGCCCGGACTCCGCCGCGAGCTGCGAGAGGCCCATCACGCCGCCGTTTTGCGCCATGGTCTCGAGCAGGGCGAATGCGCGACCGATAGACCGCACGTTCCCCGCCTGCGGCTGTTTCGCGCCGCTGGATGCGGGCTCATTGGTGGCCATGCTGCTGGACTCCTGCGCTCGACATTTCGGAGAACGGAATCCTACTAGCGAGTTCGGTGTGACTGACAGCACCGCCCCCGGGTTGATTTTCCGCACAGCAGACTCTAAAGTCCGCTCTGCGAAATCCGGCGAAGGAGGAAGGTTCATGGCGTCACCGAGTCCGGGATGTGCGATCACCGTCCGAGTCGAGGGGCCGGCGTCCGCCGATGCCACGAGTGGCCTGGTAGCCGCCGTGCACGCTGCGGAAGGCGCGCTGACCGCGCTCGACGTGGTGGAGTCGAACGCCGATCACCTCGTCGTCGATGTCACGTGCGATGCCATCGACAGCGGCCACGCGCAGCAGATCGAGAAGGCGCTGGACGCGGTCTCCGGTATGCGGGTTCGCGAAGTCAGCGACCGCACCTTCCTCATGCACCTCGGCGGCAAGCTCGAGGTGGCCCCGAAGGTGTCGATGAAGCACCGCGACGACCTCTCGCGGGCTTACACGCCAGGTGTCGCGAGGATCTGCAAGGCCATCGTCGAGAACCCCGAGGACGTGCGCCGCCTCACGCTCAAGCGCAACACCGTTGCGGTGGTCACCGATGGATCCGCCGTGCTCGGACTGGGTAACACCGGCCCGGCTGCGGCCTTGCCGGTCATGGAAGGCAAGGCGGTGTTGTTCAAGCAGTTCGCAGGGGTCGACGCATGGCCGGTGTGCCTCGACACCCAGGACACCGAGCAGATCATCGGCATCGTCAAGGCGATGGCGCCCGCGTACGGCGGCATCAACCTGGAGGACATCGCCGCTCCGCGCTGCTTCGAGGTCGAGCGGCGATTGCGGGATGAGCTCGACATTCCGGTGTTCCACGATGATCAGCACGGAACCGCGATCGTCGTGCTCGCGGCGCTGACCAACGCGCTGCGAGTGGTCGGCAAGGAGATCGGCGACGTGCGGGTGGTGGTGAGCGGGGCCGGGGCCGCCGGTCACGCGATCGTCTCCCTGTTGCTGGCCCAAGGGGTCCAGGACATCGTCGCCTGCTCGCGTGTCGGTGCGATCCATCGGGAACAGGAAGGCCTGGATCCGTCGCGCCAGTGGATCGCCGACAACACCAACCAGGATCGCCGTTCGGGACCGTTGCGCGAGATGTTGGTGGGAGCCGACGTGTTCATCGGCGTCTCGGGGCCGGACCTGCTCGGGGGCGAAGACATCGCGCGGATGGCCGAGGACGCCATCGTGTTCGCGCTCGCCAACCCGGACCCGGAAGTCGATCCGCTGGCGGCGCGCGAGCACGCCGCCGTGGTGGCCACAGGTCGTTCCGACTACCCGAACCAGATCAACAACGTGCTGGCCTTTCCCGGCCTGTTCCGCGGATTACTGGACGCGGGGTCCAGGGACATCACGCTCGGCACGATGCTCGCCGCGGCACGGGCCATCGCCGATTCCGTGGCGAGCTCGGAGCTCAACAGCAGTTACGTCGTTCCGTCGGTGTTCGACCCCGATGTCGCCCCGGAGGTCGCCGCCGCGGTCCGCGAATCAGCGAAGGAATCCGAGGCAGCTGTGCCCGGGAGTGCCGTACCCAACTCGTGACCAGCAAGAAAGGTCCTGGTTCCCGCTGTGAGGCGAATCCGAAGGAGACGGGAGTCCGCATGAGCAGCATCGACGATCTGGCGATCGAACTGGACGAGCGATTGGCCGCGGCCGACGGCGCACTGGAGCGCGGGTATCCGGGTGACCGTGGCGCGCGTCAGCCCGTTCACACCGTCTACGTCCCCGCCGACCGCTTCTCGGCGACCACGGCAGGGGAGTGGGGACGACAGGCGCTGGCGGTCCTGGAACAGCACGGCGGCGCGGACGAGGACGCGGGAGAGTCGTTCGGCCTCGCCCCCGAAGCGTTCGCGGAGGTCCGCGAGAGGGTGGTCGGCAAGTTGACCGCCGAACCGATCGAGGACCTGCGAATCGACTTCGAGGATGGCCTCGGTGATCGGCCTGATGACGAGGAGGACGCCGCGGCGCTGTCGGCGGGATCCGAGCTGGGGAAGGCGTTGCGGACTGGTCAGGCTCCACCGTTCCACGGCATCCGGTTCAAGTCCTTCGAATCGCCGACGCGTCGGCGGGGACTGCGGACCCTCGACCTGTTCGTCGGGGAGTTGGCGCGGCAAAGTGGCGTGACATCCGGTTTGGTGGTGACCCTGCCGAAGGTCTCTTCCGTCGAGCAGGTCGAGGCGATGGTGCTCGCGAGTGAGTGGTTGGAGCGGGAGCACGGGTTGGACGCGGGACGGCTGCGCTTCGAGATTCAGGTGGAGACGCCGCAGTCCATCCTCGGCGCGGACGGCACCGCCCTGGTGGCTCGCATGATCCACGCCTCGGATGGCCGTTGCGCCGGCCTGCATTACGGGACCTACGACTACTCGGCCTCCTGCGGTGTCTCGGCCGCGTATCAGAGCATGGAGCACCCGTCGGCCGATCATGCCAAGGCCGTCATGCAGGTCGCCGCCGCCGGGACGGGGGTGTTCGTCTCCGACGGGTCGACCAACGTGCTGCCGCTCGGTGAGCGGGAGCAGGTGCGGGTGGCGTGGCGTCTGCATCACCGGCTCGTGCGGCGTTCGCTGGAACGCGGTTTTTACCAGGGCTGGGATCTGCATCCAGCCCAATTGCCGACTCGGTTCTTGGCGACCTACGCGTTCTATCGCGAGGGGTTCGGGTCGGCGGCGGCGAGACTGCGGGCGTACGTCCACGGCGGCGATTCCGGGTTTCTGGACGAGCCGGCGACCGCCGCCGCGCTGGCTGGTTTCGTGTTGCGAGGCCTTGAGTGCGGGGCGCTCGGCGACACCGAGGTGGTTGAGCTGATCGGGATCGATTCCGGCCGTCTCGCGAAGTTGGCCAAGCGTGGTGCGTGACGGTAGCTGCCGGCCACGGGGGGCTCGTGGAGTTCGTCCGTCGGTTCCGCGTGGATGCCCGAACGGTCCGGCCGCAGCGCGAACACACGTAATCGGACCGCTGGTAGGCGTGCCTGCCGGCGTTCTTGCGCAGTGGGGTCCCTTGAACTGCCAGGAGCCGACGTGCTCGGCCGAAACGCGGGTTCGCCCTCGCGGTCTTCGGGCAGGGGCAGCGGTGACATCGCTGTCCTCCTGCTACTACACACCGTTCTCCGGAAGCCGGCGAGTTGACCCACCAGGTACTTCAACAAACTGTTGACATGCCGGAGTGGCGGGTGCCACTATTCCGTCAAACGAAAACAAGATTCTGTTGTGCGATACGGTGTGGGGCGTGCCACTGGCCCGGTTGCTCCCGGAGCAGGTGGATCCCCTCGATCGCGGTCCGGAGCTGTCCGAAGCGACCGGGTGCGCGGTCACGGCCTATGAGCTGCGCCGCGTCGCCCCCGGCGAGTCCGAGAACGTGCTCGACGCATGAGCACCACCGCGATGCGGGGTGTCTGTGGGCAGGCCCGCTAATGGCTACGGCGGCCACCCAGATGGATGGCCTCGGAATCGGGCACTGGCCGCGCCGCGCGGCGTACCGACCGGTGTTCGGCTCTCCGAGTGGTTCGCCGTTGCCGGTCGACCGAGGCACTGTCCGGAGGTCGGCGCCAGTCCGCGAAAACCCGCACCGGAGCAGCACCGGCATGTGCCCACCCTGCTCAACCCGAATGCCAGCTGTCGAAGGAGCTAGATCAATGGCCACCAGGCTCGGAACCAACCAATACGGCAAGGCCGAGAACCACCTAGTCCGAGTCCAACGCGACATGGCCCGCCACAGAATCACCGACCTGACGGTCTCCACGGCGCTGCGCGGTGATTTCGCCGATGCCCACATCGGCGGAGACCAGGGAGAAGTGCTGCCCACCGACACCCAGAAGAACACCGTCTTCGCCTTCGCCAAGGAGAAGGGGATCGAGTCGCCCGAACAGTTCGCGCTCGAACTCGCGGACCACTTCATCTCCGCCACGGAGGCAGCCAGTGGTGCGCGCGTCGAGGTCGACGAGGCCACGTGGGACAGGATCCAGGTCGACGGGGAAGGACATGACCACTCCTTCGTCCAAACCGGTGGGGGTACTCGCACAACCGTGGTCAACGTCGACGGCTCCGGTGCCGACCGCCGAGCCCACGTCGTTTCCGGCGTGAAGGACCTCGTCGTGCTCAAGTCCACGGGGTCGGAGTTCCGCGGATTCGTCAAGGACCGGTACACGACGTTGCGGGAAACCGATGACCGCGTCCTCTCCACCTCGCTTGTCGCACGCTGGCGATTCACCCGCACCGACGTCGACTGGAACAAGTGCTACGACGGCGTGAAAGCGCTGCTGCTGGAGCAATTCGCGGTCGTCCATTCCAAAGCACTGCAGCAGTCCCTGTACGAGATGGGTGAGGCCGTGGTCGAGCGATTCCCGGAGATCGCAGAAATCAAGTTCTCGGCGCCCAACAAGCACCACTTCCTCGTCGACCTAGCACCGTTCGGGGTCGACAACCCCAACGAGGTCTTCCACGCGGCCGATCGGCCCTACGGACTCATCGAGGCGAGCGTTCTCCGCGACGACGCCGAAGATGCCGGATCGGCGTGGCACGCCGTCCCAGGGTTCTGCTGAAACGAGGCCGCACGATGAAACTCCCGCAGTTCAGAAGAAATCCGAAGTACCGCGGCCGCCCCGAAGACCAGTCGTACGGGGCCGGAAAGCTCGTCGTCTTCGGTACCCAGCACATCCTCACGATGTACGGAGGTGTCATCGCACCGCCGATCATCGTCGGTGGCGCGGCAGGCCTCAGCCCGATGGACCAGGCGACCCTGGTGACGGCCGGACTGCTCATCAGCGGGTTGGCGACCCTCTTGCAGACACTCGGGATCGGCCCATTCGGAAGCCGATTGCCGATCGTACAAGGAATCTCGTTCGCGAGTGTGTCCACGATGGTCGCGATCGCCCAGGACGGCGGTGTGCAGCCGGTGTTCGGTGCCATCATAGTCGCCGGGCTCATCGGTCTCGTGGCGTCGTCGTTCTTCGCCCAGCTGGTACGGCTGTTTCCGTCGGTGGTCACGGGTTCCGTCATCACCGTGATCGGCCTTTCGCTCATGCCTGTGGCTTTCGAGTGGGCGATGGGCGGTACCGGGGCAGAAGACCTCGGTTCGATGTCGAACATCGGTTTCGCGGGGCTGACGCTGGTCATCATTCTGGCGATCAGTCGCATCTTCCAGGGCGCGATCTCGCGATTGTCCATCCTCGTCGGCATGATTGTGGGAACTCTGATCGCGATTCCCGCCGGAAAGGCGGACTTCTCCGCGGTCGGGGAAGCCGATGTCGTCGCGTTGCCGCAGATTCTCCACTTCGGTCCGCCCACCTTCCAGGTAGGAGCGATCGTGTCGATGACGATCGTGATTTTCGTGATCATGATCGAGACGACCGCCGACATCATCGCCATCGGGGAGATCGTCGACACCGAGGTCGATGCCAAGCGGGTCGCCGAAGGGCTGCGAGCGGACATGGCCGCCACGACGCTTTCACCGTTCTTCAGCAGTTTTCCGTGCAGCGCGTTCGCGCAGAACGTCGGACTGGTCGCGTTGACCGGAATCAAGAGCCGGTTCGCCGTGGCGACCGGTGGCCTCGTGCTGGTCGTCCTCGGCTTGCTGCCCGTGGTGGGAGCCATCGTGTCGGCGATTCCGCTCCCGGTACTCGGTGGGGCGGGGATCGTGCTGTTCGGCTCCGTCGCGGCGAGCGGAATCCGCACCCTTGCCCGCGTCGACTACCGCGACAACCTCAACATGGTTATCGTGTCGGTGGCCATCGCGGTGGGCATCATCCCCGTGGCCGCTCCGGACTTCTGGGAGAAGTTCCCGAGCTGGTTCGGCGTGATCATGGATTCCGGCATCAGTGCGACCGCGGTCGTCGCGATTCTCCTGAACCTGCTGTTCAACGAACTCAAGGCCGGGAACAAACCAGGGCCATCGGTATTCGCCGCGGCGGAGAACGAACTGGACGAATTCGGCGACAGCTTCGACGATGAGCTGCGCAGCGAACAGCAGACACGGCCGCGGCACCGCGAGGTGCCCGGTGACGAAAGCACCGCGCACTGACCCGAGCGCTACGCATCGGCCCAGCACCGCGCACTTATGAACAAGGCCGTTCCCACAACGGAGAGAAAGGAAGCAGAGACGATGACCCACTCTCTGCCGTACGAAGTCAACTGCTCGATCCTGTTCACCGAACTTCCCCTGTTGGAACGCCCAGCAGCGGCCAAGGAAGCCGGTTTCGATGCCGTCGAATTCTGGTGGCCGTTCCAGACCGCGGTCCCGGCGCAAAGCGAAGTGGACGCCTTCGTGCATGCGGTCGAGGATGCGGAAGTCCAGCTGACCGGATTGAACTTCTTCGCCGGTGACATGCCCGCCGGTGAACGAGGCCTCGTCTCGTGGCCCGCCCGGCTCCAGGAATTTCGGGACAACATCGACGTCACCGTTGCCATCGGTGAACGCCTGGGATGTACGGCGTTCAACGCCCTGTACGGAAACCGCGTCGACGACGCCACCGACCAGGAACAGGACGACACGGCCGCGGAGAACCTCGCGCTCGCCGCACGGGCCGCCGCCCGCATCGGCGGCACCGTCCTGGTCGAGCCGGTGAGCGGTCCGCAACCGTATCCGCTTCGCACCGCTGCCGACGCGCTCGCCGTCATCGACCGGGTGCAGGCCGAGTCCGGTGTGACGAACCTCGGACTGCTGGCCGACCTCTACCACCTCGCGGTCAACGGTGACGATGTGGAAAAGGTGATCGCCGACCACATTGGACGGACCGCACACGTGCAGATCGCCGACCACCCCGGTCGCAGCGAGCCGGGAACCGGTTCCCTTCCGCTGCAGCAGCAGCTCGCCGCACTCGAAAGCGGTGGCTACCGCGGCTGGGTCGGCCTCGAGTACAAGGCCGCCAACGATACGGAAAGCAGCTTCGGCTGGTTGCCGCGTGAGCGTCGCGGATCCGCCAGCGGACGTGGCTGAACGGTTCCAGCCGAACCCCGGACCGCCAACGGCGGACGACGTTGGATCAGAAATTGGAGGAGGAAAGAATGAGCTCGATCGCATTCATCGGCCTGGGAGTCATGGGCAGCCCCATGGCGGTGCACCTCGCCAAGGCCGGCCACGACGTGACCGGATACAACCGCACGCCCGGCAAGGACGGCCCGCTGCTGGATGCGGGCGGCACCTCGGCGGATTCCATCTCGTCGGCGGTCCACGGCGCCGACATCGTCTGCGTCATGGTTCCCGACAGCCCGGACGTCCGTGACGTGCTGGCCGGCCCTGACGGAGTTTTCGAGAACAGCAAGCCCAACACGCTGATCATCGACTTCTCCAGTATCCGGCCCGATGTCACCGTCGAACTCGCCGGCCAAGCTGCGGAGAAGGGATTCCGGCTTCTCGACGCTCCCGTCTCCGGAGGCGAGGCCGGCGCCATCAACGCTGCCCTGTCCATCATGGTCGGTGGCGACACGCTCGACTTCGAGGCCGCTTCCGAGGTCTTCGACCACGTCGGCAAGACGGTCGTCCACGTGGGGCCCAGCGCATCCGGGCAGACCGTCAAGGCCGCCAACCAGCTGATCGTCGCCTCGAACATCCAGGCGCTGTCCGAGGCCATGGTCTTCCTCGAAGCCTACGGCGTGTCCACCCGTGCCGCGTTGGACGTGCTCGGGGGCGGTCTCGCCGGATCCAAGGTGCTGGAGCAGAAGCGCGAGAACATGCTTTCCCGCTCGTTCGAGCCCGGATTCCGGATCGAACTGCACCACAAGGACATGGGAATCGTCTCCGCCGCCGCACGTGAGGCGGGTGTGGTCGTGCCAGTGGGATCGCTGGTCGCTCAGCTGATGGCTTCCGCGAACGCGGTCGGTGATGGCGGACTCGACCACTCGGCTCTGCTGCGCGGGGTCGAGCGGCTCTCCGACCGCGAATCCACCTGATCCCACCACCAACGGTTCAGCTGAAACGAGGACGAACGACATGACGCGCATGCGCACCGTCGACGCCGCGGCCCTCATCCTGGAGAAGGAGGGGGTCAGCCAGACCTTCGGTCTGCCCGGCGCCGCGATCAACCCGTTCTACAGCGCCATCAGACAACACGGCGGAATCGGCCACGTGCTTGCCCGCCACGTCGAGGCGGCCTCGCACATGGCCGAGGGCTACACCCGGGCCGCCGCGGGAAACATCGGTGTCTGCGTCGGCACTTCGGGCCCGGCCGGAACCGACATGATCACCGGTCTGTACTCGGCTTCCGCCGACTCGATACCGATCCTGGCGATCACCGGTCAGGCGCCGGTCGCCAAGTTGCACAAGGAAGATTTCCAGGCCGTCGACATCGAGTCCGTGGCGAAGCCGGTCACCAAATGGGCGGTGACCGTCCTCGAACCGGCACAAGTCCCGGGGTCCTTCCAGAAGGCGTTCCAGCTGATGCGCTCGGGGCGGCCCGGCCCGGTACTCATCGACCTGCCGATCGATGTGCAGCAAGCCGAGATCGAATTCGACATCGACACCTACGAGCCGTTGCCGGTGGCGCCTCCCGCGGCGACACGTGCGCAGGCGGAGCACGCCCTGGAGATGCTCAACGGCGCCGAGCGTCCGCTCATCGTCGCGGGTGGTGGAATCATCAACGCCGACGGTTCGGACCTGCTCGTCGAGCTCGCCGAAACGCTCGGCGTCCCTGTGGTCCCCACGCTGATGGGCTGGGGCGCCATTCCGGACGACCACCCGCTGATGGCCGGCATGGTGGGTCTCCAGACCGCCCATCGCTACGGCAACGCGACGATGCTGGAGTCCGATTTCGTGCTCGGCATCGGAAATCGGTGGGCCAACCGGCACACGGGTGGTGTCGACACCTACGTGCGGGACCGCACGTTCGTCCACGTCGACATCGAACCCACCCAGATCGGCAGGGTGTTCGCGCCGGACTACAGCATCGTTTCCGATGCCAAGGCGGCTCTCGAGGTTTTCGTCGAGGTGGCGCGGGAGTGGCGGGGCGAGGGCAAACTCGCCGACCGCGGCGAGTGGGGTCGGGCGTGCAGGCAGCGCAAGGCGAGTCTGCACCGCAAGACCCACTTCGACACGGTTCCGGTCAAGCCCCAACGGGTCTACCAGGAGATGAACCGGGCGTTCGGGCCCGATACCAGGTACGTGTCGACCATCGGCCTGTCACAGATCCAGGCAGCGCAGATGTTGCACGTCTACCGACCCCGGCACTGGATCAACGCCGGTCAGGCCGGACCACTGGGTTGGACGGTTCCCGCGGCGCTCGGGGTTGCGAAAGCTGACCCGGATTCCACAGTGGTCGCCCTGTCCGGGGACTACGATTTCCAGTTCTTGGTCGAGGAACTCGCCGTCGGTGCACAGTTCAACATCCCGTTCATCCACGTCCTGGTGAACAATGCCTATCTCGGTCTGATCCGGCAGGCCCAGCGTGGTTTCGACATGGACTACTGCGTCCAGTTGTCCTTCGAGAACATCAACGCACCCGAGGTCGGTGGGTACGGCGTCGACCACCTCAAGGTCGCGGAAGGCCTGGGGTGCAAGGCGCTCAGGGTGTTCGAACCGGACGGGATCCTCGACGCGCTGGAGGAAGCGAAGAAGCTCATCGTCGAACACCGCGTTCCCGTCGTGGTCGAGGTCATCCTCGAACGGGTCACCAACGTGTCGATGGGAACCGAGATCGACGCGGTGAACGAGTTCGAAGAGTTGGCCCAGGGGCGCGAGGACGCGCCCACTGCCGTGACGACGCTGGATTGACCGGAGCGTCATGACCACAGTGCTCATCGCCCCGGACAAGTTCAAGGGTTCACTCACCGCCGACGAGGTGTGCGGAGCCTTATCAACCGGACTGCTGCGGTACGACCCCGGACTCGAGGTACGGTCCGTTCCCATCGCCGACGGCGGGGACGGAACCGTCGCGGCCGCCGTGGCCGCCGGATACACCGAAGTCCGCGTGGTGGCCGGCGGTCCGACCGGTGAACCGTTGACCACCACCTACGCCCGCAGCGGCGAGCGCGCGGTAGTGGAACTGGCGGGCGTATCCGGACTGTCCCGGCTTTCGGATGGCGTCCATGCGCCGCTGACCGCGACCAGCAGGGGAGTGGGGGAGGTGATCGACGCCGCCGTCGAGGCCGGTTGCCGGGACATCGTGCTCGGCATCGGCGGCAGCGCCAGTACCGACGGCGGGGCCGGGCTCGTCCGGGCCCTTGGGGCACGGCTGCTGGATGCGGCCGGTGAAGAACTCGGTTCCCGCGGGAGTGATCTGTCCCGGCTCGACACCGTCGAGCTGGGACGGCTCGCCGAGCGGTTGCGCGGTGTCCGGATCACGGTGGCTTGCGATGTCGACAATCCACTCACCGGTCCGCGCGGAGCGGCAGCGGTGTACGGGCCGCAGAAGGGTGCGTCTGTCAGTGCCGTCGCGTTCCTGGATGCCGCGCTCAGCCGCTGGGCGGACGTCGTCGCCATGACCACCGGACGTGATGTGCGCGCTGTCCCTGGGGCGGGTGCTGCAGGCGGCGTCGGTTTCGCGGCGCTCGCGTTGATCGGCGCCGAACTGCGGCCCGGAATCGAGCTCGTGCTCGAACTGGTCGGCCTCCGGCGACACCTCGGGGAGGCGGACCTGGTCATAACCGGTGAGGGCTCCCTCGACGAGCAAACCCTGCACGGCAAGGCGCCTGCCGGGGTAGCGGAGTCCGCCCGGAAGTGGGGTGTCCCGGTCGTCGCGGTCTGCGGCCAGACCTCGTTGCTGTCGGAGGACTTGCGGGCGGCCGGGATTCGCGCGGCGTACGCGCTCACCGACATCGAACCCGATCGGGCCCGCTGCATGACCAACGGCGCAACGCTGCTCGACGAGCTCGGAGAGCGCATCGCAGGCGAACATCTCAACGAGCACGGAAGGAGCTTCGCTTGAGGGACATCGGAAACCAAGTCACCGCACCCGGTTCTGCGGAACAGGGGCAGTCAGGACCCGGCAGTGGTTCCGGCACGGCCCGCATCGAACCGACCGATTCCCGACGGATCGCGCGTGCGGGCGGACCGAACGCACCAACCGGCCCGTCGACCGGACGAATCACCGGAAGTGCACCGTGAAACTCGTCCGGGTCGGCGAGCCCGGGTTCGAACGTCCCGGTGTCCTCGACGGCGACGACCGCATCCGCGATCTGTCGGCATTCGCCACCGACGTCGACGGGGCGCTGGTCGCCGATACCGACAGGTTGAATGCCGTGCGGGCCGCGTTGGAGACCGGCGAGCTACCGGTGCTGGAAGGCGTGCGGCGATTCGGGCCGCCCGTCGCGCGACCGGGCAAGGTGGTCGGCATCGGGTTGAACTACCACGATCACGCCGATGAAGCGGGAGTTGATCCGCCGGCCGAACCGATCGTGTTCTTCAAGCCGAGCAGCAGCATCATAGGGCCGTCCGACCTGATAGTCGTTCCCGAGGACAGCGAGCACACCGATTGGGAGGTGGAGCTTGGGGTGGTGATCGGTTCCCCGCTCCGTGCGTGCGGTGATCCCGATCTCGCCACGCGAGCGGTCGCCGGCTATGCCACCGCGAACGACCTCACCGAGCGTGCTCACCTCCAGCAGGGACCCACCTGGGCCAGGGGGAAGTGCCACGACACGTTCTGCCCCCTCGGCCCGTGGCTGGTCACCGCAGACGAGGTCGCGGACCCGCAGGTACTGCAGCTGGACTTGTGGGTCAACGGCACGCGACGCCAGCGCGGTAGCAGCTCGGACATGGTATTCGGCGTCGGCGAGGTGTTGGCCCACCTCAGCGGGTTGATGACCCTCGAACCGGGTGATCTGGTCCTCACCGGCACACCGGGTGGTGTGGCGGCGCTGCATCCCGAACCTCGCCCCTTCCTGCGAGCACGCGACGTGGTCGAGGCCGAGGTGCAGGGGCTCGGCCGCCAACGAACCGCGGTGGTGCGGGCCACGGGAACGTTGGCGAGTGGTTGACGACCGGAGATTTGGTGGCCCCGGAGATGTGGCGGGCACCGGTGGTGGACGGCGGTATCGGAGCCGTCCACCACCGAGCACTGCGGGTCGGCGCAGTCAGTGCGCGGACGCATCCCGGCACAGCGCCGGGCCGGAGCGCCGGAGACCGGGTCCCTGCCGGGCTCAGCCCCAGATCTCCTCCGCGGTCTCGACCACGAGCTCGAGTTTGGCCCACTGCTCGTCCTGCGTCAGCGAGTTTCCCTCCACAGTGGAGGAGAAACCGCATTGCGGCGACAGGCACAGCTGGTCGAGCGAGACGAACTTGCTGGCCTCTTCCACACGGCGCTTGAGGTCGTCCTTGCTCTCCAGCTTGCCGTGCTTGGTGGTGACGAGACCCAACACCACCTGCTTGCCCTCCGGCACGTACCGCAGGGGCTCGAACCCGCCTGAACGTTCGTCGTCGAACTCCATGAAGAAGCCGTCCACCGAGAGCTCGTTGAACAGCACCTCGGCCACGAACTCGTAGCTGCCTTCGGCTGCCCACGAGGACTGGAAGTTGCCCCGGCACATGTGCGTGGTGATGTGCAGTTCCTCGGGCCGGTTCGCCAGCGCCGCGTTGATCTGCCGGATGTAGCGCTCGTGCTGGTGCTCGGCGTCGTCGCCGCGGTTCGCGATCAGTTCACGCTGAGCGGGGTCGTTGAGGTAAGCGAGACTCGTGTCGTCGAGCTGCAGGTAGCGGCATCCCTGCTGGGCGATTCGCTGGATCTGTTCCGCGTACGCCGAGCTGAGGTCAGCCCAGAACTCTTCCTCGTCCGGGTAAGCGGTCCGGTCGATCTGCGCCCGGCCACCTCGGTAGTGGACCATGCTCGGGGATGGAATGGTCAGCTTCGCCACCGAATCGGTGTTGTCCCGGAGAAAGCGGAAATCTTCGGCGAAGATCGTTTTGTCCAGGGAGATCTTGTCGCTGACCCGGAGCGCCGCGGGGGAGAAGTCCACCTTGCCCTCGGCGTTCTTGAACTCCACGTTCATGTGCTCATCGGAACGGGTGATGCCGCCGAGCTGGTAGATGAAGTCCATGTGCCACGAATTGCGGCGGAACTCCCCGTCCGTTGCGCTGGACAGACCGATGTCGGCCTGCCGCCGCACCGTTTCGCGGATCGCCTCGTCCTCGACCTCGTGCAGGCGTTCCGCGCTGATCGCCCCTGTGCCGTACTGCTTCCGGGCATCGAGCAGGTAATCGGGACGCAGCAGGCTTCCCACATGGTCGGCGCGGAAAGGTGGGTTCGTTCGGGCATTGGGCATGGAATGGCCTCGCAAGGGGTCTGGGGGTCGGTGCACGACGCGTTCGCTCGCGGCGCCGAACCGCGGCTGCTCACCGTGGTGGGCGTGGAGCTGCGGCTGTCGGGACTCTCGCCGTGCCATCGATGTCCGGTCGACCCCTGTTTTCGATGAGTGAAAGACTCTTGATGACGCTGTGCGGGTGTAGCGGTGTGATCGGCCGTGCGGACACGTGCGTTCCGGCGGGTGGGGTCGGCCGGTCCGCGGGCTGAAACCCCATGTGCGGGCGGGCGCCCATAATGGGTTGATGGTGGCGGGACGTGCGGAGCCGGAACCGATGGCCGAGAGCAACGGCGGTCACCGTCGCTCGGTCACCAGCAAGGTGCTGGCGTTGTTGGAGGCCTTCACACCGGCCTGGCCGGAACTGACCCTGTCCGAACTCGCCCGGCGGGCCGGCCTGTCGCTGCCCACCGCACATCGGCGAGTGGCGGAATTGGTCGAGTGGGGTGCCCTCGAACGCGGCCCGGACGGCAGGTACCGCGTCGGCTTGCGCCTGTGGGAGGTGGCGTCGCTGGCACCGCGAGGTCTCGGCCTGCGGGAAGCGGCGATGCCGTTCCTCGAGGACCTTTACGAGGTCACCCACGAGAACGTGCAGCTCGCGGTACGCGAGGGCCTGGAAGTGGTGTTCGTCGAGCGCATTGCCGGTCGGAGCGCTGTTCCGGTGCTGACTCGGGTCGGCGGCCGGTTCGCGTTGCACGCCACCGGGGTGGGGATGGCACTGCTCGCCCACGCCCCGAGGGAGGTGCAGGACGAGGTACTCGGTGCGCCGCTGCGGGCCTACACCGAAGCGACGATCACGAAGCCGGAACGCCTCCGGGAGGTACTCGCCGGGGTCCGCCGCAACGGTTACGCGGTCAGCAACGGGCAGATGACGGCGGACAGCGTCTCGGTCGCGGCACCGATCACCGGTCCCGACGGTTCGGTGATCGCGGCGGTGTCTCTGGTCGTACACGCCGACGGTGCGCGGGCGGGCGCCCTGGCTCCGGTGGTGCAGGCGGCGGCTCGCGGTATCGGCCGGTCGCTGTAGGCGCGCAGCAGCCGCTCAGCAGCTCAACTCCAGCGCGTCGAGCAGGTGGTGGTCGAGGGTGGTGTGGTGCCGTGGGAGTGGCACACACCCATCTGATCGATGGGAAACGTCGATCGGTGTGGTGGCCGCTCACCGTGGGAGACCAGATGGTCACTCCCGCCGGGTGGTTGGGGAGAGCGCGACAACGGGTCACTCCGACTTTGGATTCTTAAGATTTTATCCAATCCGTCTTCCGTGTGACCGTCCTCACCCATACGTTGTGGGTCATGTCTGTCGATGCGACCTCCCACAGTCCCGCAGGGCCCGGTTGGCGGGCTCGACTGAAGCAGATCGGTCCCGGAATCATCGTCGCGGCCACGGGTGTGGGCGCCGGCGACCTTGTGGCCACGATGGCCGCGGGTTCGCGATACGGCTACGCGCTGTTCTGGGCGGTCATCCTTGGAACCGTGTTCAAGCTCGGCCTCGGTGAAGCGGTCGGCCGGTGGCATCTGGGTTCGAACCGCACGATCCTGTCCGGTTGGCGCACCCTCGGCAGGTGGGCGACCGGCTTCTTCGGGATCTACATCGTGCTGTGGGGATTCGTCTACGGCGCCACGGCGATGTCGGCAACGGCCTTGCCGCTGAACGCGATGTTCCCGGTCTTCTCCGTGCGGTCCTGGGGGATGCTCTGTGGGCTCGTGGGTCTGGCGATGGTGTGGTTCGGGCGCTACTTGGTGCTCGAGAAGATCATGACCGTGCTCATCGGCATCATGTTCGTCACGGTCGTCGGCACGGCGATCCTGGTGGGCCCGAACCTCGCAGCGTGGGGTGGTGGTCTGGTTCCGTCGCTGCCCGACGGTTCCATCACCTACGTCCTCGGACTGATGGGTGGTGTCGGCGGCACGATCACGATGGCCGCGTACGGCTACTGGACCTTTGCCAAGGGGTGGAACTCACCCGCGTGGATCCCGTTCATGCGTACCGACAACGCGGTCGGATACATCACGATGGGTTTGTTCGTGGTGGCGATGCTGATCATCGGCTCGGAAATGCTGCTCGGCCAGCAGGTGATCGACGGCGATGAGGGGCTGCTCTACCTCGGCGACGCGTTGGCCGCCGACTACGGACAGTGGGCGCGAATCCCGTTCCTCGTCGGCTTCTTCGCGGTCACGTTCAGCTCGCTGATCGGTGTGTGGAACGGCGTGAGCCTGCTCTTCGCTGATTGGTGGCGGACCTGGCGGCTTCCTCGGGAAGCGGCATCGGAGACCGTCGACTCCTACGACCACAAAGCAGGGGAGCACAGCACGCCTTTCCGGATCTACCTGCTGTGGTTGACGTTCCCGCCCATGATGTTGCTGTTCCTGGACAAGCCGTTCCAGGTCACCATCGCCTACGGAGTGCTGGGTGCGCTGTTCATGCCGTTCCTCTCGGGAACCTTGCTCGTCCTGTTGAACTCGAAGAAGCTGATGCCCGCTCCGTACCGGTCCCGGTTGTTGTCGAACACCGTGCTGACGATGTGCCTCGTGTTGTTCGTGGTACTGGCGGTGCACAAGATCGCGGGCTACGCCGCTTGAGCTCCGGCAGATAACGAATGAGCATAGTCCTCTGCTGGATTACTGGTGATCGCCCAGGATTCCTTCCGAGTACCAGGCACGACTGAGTACCGGGTCACCGAAGTTCGTCCCCCAGGACGGCTCGCGTACCGCGTCTTCGGCAACATCGTGTAAGGGAAAGGACCCCGTGCGGACCTACGATTCCGCCGTCGAGGCGGCCCTCGGTCAGCTCGACCTCGACGACAAGTCGCGGCTGCTGGCCGGTCAGGACATGTGGTCGCTGCCTGCTCTGCCCAAGATCGGCCTGGACTCGCTGGTCATGTCCGACGGTCCTGTCGGTGTGCGCGGAGTGCGCTGGACGGCCACCGATCCGTCGATCGCGCTGCCCAGCCCTACAGCGCTGGCAGCCAGCTGGGACGTGGATCTGGCGCGTCGCGCCGGACACCTGCTGGCCCAGGAAGCCCGTCGCAAGGGCGTGCACGTCGTGCTGGCCCCGACCGTCAACTTGCACCGTTCCCCGCTCGGCGGACGCCATTTCGAGTGCTACTCCGAAGATCCACATCTGACCGGCCGGATCGGCACCGGCTACGTGCGAGGAGTTCAGGAAGGCGGTGTCGGGACGACCGTGAAGCACTTCGTCGCCAACGACGCCGAAACCGAACGATTCACCGTCGACAACGCCGTCGGCACCCGCGCGCTGCGGGAGCTGTACCTCGCTCCGTTCGAGACGGTCGTGCGGCAGGCCCGTCCGTGGGGAATCATGGCTGCCTACAACTCGGTCAACGGTTCCACCATGACCGAGCATGGCCACCTGTTGAACGAGGTCCTCCGAGGAGAGTGGGGCTTCGACGGGTTCGTCGTCTCCGACTGGTTCGCCGCTCGCGACACGGTGCGCGCCATCACCGGAGGGCTGGACGTGGCCATGCCCGGACCGCGGACGGTCTACGGCGAGACGCTCGCACAGGCGGTGCGCGCAGGGGAAGTGGACGAGTCCGTCGTGGATGGTGCGGTCCGCAACGTGCTTCGGCTCGCCGCCCGGGTCGGCGTGCTGACCGGCGTTCCTGCCGCCGTCGAGCCCGAAGATCGTCCGCCGCACATCGAAGGCCGGACACTCGCACGGGAGGTGGCGCGCCGTTCCTCGGTACTGGTGCGCAACGAGTGCGGGATCCTGCCACTCACTCGGTCCACGACTCACCGCCTCGTCGTCGTCGGTGCCGCCGCTCAGGACCCCCGCATCCTCGGCGGAGGTTCCGCCGAGGTCTTCCCCGACCACATCGTCTCTCCGTTGGAAGGGCTACGCGAAGCATTGCCGTGCGGCACCGTGACGCATGCGGTCGGCGCCGACCCGGGGGGCGAACTCGTCGTCGCGGACAAGGGATTCGACCTGCGCGCCGTCGTCCGTAGCGCAGATGGCCGCATCCTCGCGGAGGAGGGACTGCCCAACGGCTCGGTCCAATGGCACGGCGACTTCCCCGATGGGGTCGACTACCAAGAGCTGCACACCGTCGAGGTGGTCGGCGCCTTCACTCCGCGCGAGACCGGTCGGCACCGCTTCGGCCCCAAGGGTCTGGGCGGATTCCGGCTGGTCGTGGCAGGGACCGTCCTGTTCGACGGAATCCAGCGGTCCGAGAGCAGTGGTCTTTTCGAAGCCGTCTTCGATGCGCCCGTGGTCCGGGGTCACGTGGAACTCGCCGCAGGAGAACGTGTCGACATCAGTCTGGTTCACACCGTGGACAAGACGGCCGGCCCTCTGCCGTTGGACTCGGTCGGTTTCGGATTGGCCCACGGCGAACCGCAGCGAGACCCCGATGAACTCATCGCCGAAGGCGTCACCGCCGCGCGGAAGGCGGACACGGCGGTCGTCGTGGTCGCCACCACCGAACGGGTGGAAAGCGAAGGTTTCGACCGGAGCACCCTCGAGCTCCCCGGGCGGCAGGACGAACTGGTCCGGCAGGTGGCTGCCGCCAACCCCCGCACTGTGGTCGTGGTCAACTCGGGATCTCCGGTGGAGATGCCGTGGCGAAATGACGTCGCCGCGATCCTGTTGAGCTGGTTTCCCGGCCAAGAGGCAGGTGCGGCGCTCGCCGACGTCCTCCTGGGGGATGCGGAGCCCGCTGGGCGCCTGCCCACGAGCTGGCCCGCGCTGCTCGACGAAGCGCCGGTCACCCGGGTGGCTCCGGAGAACGGCGAACTCGCCTACGAGGAAGGCGTCTTCATCGGCTACCGGGCATGGCAGCTGGTCGACCCCACACCGGCCTACTGCTTCGGACACGGCTTCGGCTACACGGATTGGGATTACGAGAGCGTCGTGTACGAGGCGGCGGGGGAGTCGGACCTCGGATCGGTGATCGTGCGCGTGCGCAACATCGGCGACCTCACCGGCCGCGAGGTGGTGCAGGTTTACCTCGCTGTTCCCGAGAACGACGTCGTCGAACGCCCGGCCAGGTGCCTGGCCGGTTTCGCTTCCGTGGAAGCCGCACCCGGCGAAGCCGTCGAGGTGACCATCGCGCTGCCTCGACGGGTTGTCGAGATCTGGAACGAGCAGACCGACGATTGGCGGTCCGTTCCGGGCGTCTACAGCGCCGAGGTCGGCCGGTCACTCGACGATCTGCGCCTGCGCACGGCAGTGGAAGTGTGACGTGCTGACGCTCCTGCCCGAGCGGAAGGTGCGCGGTCGACACGTTGCCGAATCCGGCTGGCTCGTGCCCGGTCCTACCGCTTCTCGTCCGCGCTCACAGGTCCGCTTCCGCGCACAGTGTGGAACGTTCTGCGGTACGCGCTCGGCGAGGTGCCGAGTTTGGCGCGCAGGTGCTGGCGCATCGCGGCCGCGGTGCCGAACCCGGCATCCTGAGCCACCTGGTCAACGGGAAGGTCCGTTTCCTCCAGCAGCTGCCTGGCGCGTTCGACGCGCTGCTGGGTGAGCCATTGGACCGGTGACAGGCCCATCTCGTCCCGAAAGCGCCGGGTGAAGGTGCGGATGCTCATCGACTCGCGTTCGGCCAGTTCACTCAAGGTCACCGCTCGGTGAAGGTGACTCAACGCCCAAGCGCGCGCGTCGGCCGTGGACGATCGCTGCGGTTCGGGTACCGCCCGTCTGACGAACTGCGCCTGGCCGCCGTCCCGGTGGGCAGGGACGACCGCACTGCGTGCCACGTCGTTGGCGATCGCTGCACCGTGGTCCTCGCGGATGATGTGCAAGCACAGGTCGATTCCGGCGGCCTCGCCTGCCGAGGTCAACACAGCACCGTCGTCCACGTAGAGGACATCGGGGTCGAGGTTCACAGCGGGATGCAGCCGGCGGAAGTGTTCGGCCGAGTTCCAATGCGTGGTCGCCTTCCGCCCGTCGAGCCGGCCGGCGCTCGCCAAGACGAAAGCACCAGTGCAGATCGAAGCGATGCGGGCGTCGTCCGGTACGCGCACCAGGGCTGCCGCCAGCGTGCCGGCAAGCTGCCCGTCGGACTCGTAGTCCTCGTCGGACGCGGGGATGAACACGGTGTCAGCCTCGGCCAGCGCCTCGGGGCCGTGGGTGACCGAGATCGGGAAATCGGCGGTCGTGCGTACTTGCCCGGGAGTCACCGCACACGTCACCACCTCGTACAGCTGATCGCCGCTCGCGCTCAGCGCCTTCGAGAACAGCTGGTGAACGATGGCCAGCTCCATCGGCAGCAAACCCTGGCGAACGAGGACGGCGATTCGATGCCGATCGGGGTGCAGGAAGGCGCTCACGGCCGCATTCTGACACCTGGGCTACGTCGGGCCACACCTTCGCGCACGGCGGGCACCGGGACGGCGACGTGCGACCCGGGTCGGCTGCTTCGCACTGTGTGGCGCCCCGAATACACCTCCGCCACGCCGACGAGGTCGACGTGGCGGAGGTTCTCGGTTGCGGAAAACGTCAGTGCGAGTCGGAATCGCGGGAGGAGCCCGCGAGGTCGACCGGCGGGGAGTCCGGCACCAACGACGGCTTGGTTTCGCCTCGGAAGACGAACTGGGCCTGGTCGTCGGGACCTTCGCCGTCCCAGCCCTCGACATCGACGATGATGATCTGACCCGGCTCGACCTCGCCGAACAGGATCTTCTCGGAGAGCTTGTCCTCGACCTCCCGCTGGATCGTGCGCCGCAGCGGACGGGCACCCAGCACGGGATCGAAACCACGCTTGGCCAACAGCTTCTTGGCGTTGTCGGTCAGCTCCAGGGACATGTCCTTGCCCTTGAGCGCGGTCTCCACCCGGC
>NZ_BAAGYS010000009.1:0-57978 GCF_054779195.1 Parasphingorhabdus pacifica | reverse complement strand
GCGGGCTCGGCTGCTGGGGCGCGCGGGGCCTGCGCGGCTGGGCGGGCGGCGGGGTCCACGCCGATTCGGCTGCGGGGCGAGCGGAGCGCGGCGGCGCCTGCGGAGGCTGGTTCGCCGCCGGAGGCGCCGGATTCGCGGGCGGGTTGGGTGCTTGGGCCTGCGGGGTGGCGGGACGTCCGGAGTAGGACGTTCCTGCTGGGGCGTTGGCCGGTGCTGCCCCGTTCATGGGGGCTGCGGGGGCCGGTCCCGCCCCGTTCGGTGGTCCCGCCCCGTTCGGCGGGGCCGCCCCGTTGGTGGGGGCCGCCCCGTTGGTGGGGGCCGCCCCGTTGGTGGGGGTCGCCCGGTTGGTGGGGGTCGCCCGGTTGGTGGGGGTCGCCCCGTTGGTGGGCGGATTGCCGTACATGGGTGCCGACTGCGGTGCCGACTGCGGTGCGGGATGGGCATTACCGCCGCGTTCGGGCCCGGGCGGTCCGTGCCGGGAGCGACCGTTCGGTGGCGGAGACCCTGCCTCGGGAGGTGGGGTCCATTCGGCGCGGCGTTCACCGGTGCTCGCGTTGCGTGGTGGACGCGCGGGCGCTGCGGGCTCACCGGCGGGTGCTGAGTTACTCGGCTCCGCGGGTTCGGCCTCGCGGCGGTGCGAGGAGCCTGCGCCGGGGGACTTGCCGTGCGCGGCGAGCAGGTCGACGACCCTGGTGCCGCCCGTTCCATCGTCACCGAGCGAACGGCGGCGACGCCCTTGCGAGGAGGACTCCTCTCGGGCCGCAGCCTGCTGTTCCTGGTTCGAGGGGGAACGCTGGTGCCCGTTATTGCCGGTTCGGGGGTCCTGCGGCACCCGTTTTCCCTCCCACTCGCGAAGTTGATGATCTGTCATGTTCGATGTTGGCGGTTCAACCCCCCGAAGCTGTATCGCCAAACGCTGCCGAGATAGTACGACCGATCGCCTGAACTGACGATAGTGCAGGCAATTTCTTCACAATCGGTGCACGATGCTTCCCTGATTCTAGGCCGATTTAGCCATTTGTGTTAGCCCACTTGACCGGCGATAACACTCTGTGCACAACTCAGTGCGAACGCGCTGTCGCGTTCAGTAGCCGATAATGCGCGATGTGGCCGCCGGCCTACGATCGGTCGCCAAACCTGCGATCCGCACCTCGTTGCCGGTGCGATACGCCACCGCGTTGCGCCCGGACTGCTTGGCGGCGTAGAGCAGGGCATCAGCACTGATGAGCTGCTGTTCGGCGTTGGGAGACGTCGATTCCCGCTCGTTGCCGGCCAGTCCGTGGGTCATGCCGATGCTGACCGTCACCCGCAACCCCGGAGCCAGCTGTGACCAGGAATACGTCTCGACCCGGGTGCGAGCAGCCTCACATGCCGCGACCGCCGCGCGCCGGTCGACGGCCGGAAGCACGAGCACGAACTCCTCGCCGCCGTAGCGCGCGCAGAATCCCCCGTCGGGCAGGGCTTCCTGCAGCAGCTCGACGACCCGCTGCAGTACCCGGTCTCCGAGCAGGTGTCCGTAGGTGTCGTTGACCTGCTTGAACCAGTCCAGGTCGACCAGGCCGACGGCCAGTCCGTTGCCCGTCGTGTCGGCGAGCAGGTCAGCGAGGCGCTCATCGAGGTACCGGCGGTTGTAACTGGCGGTCAGGCTGTCCCGAAGGCTCTGCTCGCGCGCTTCGGCGTGCTCCTTGCGGAGCCGGTTGACCTCGTGGCGGAGCTGTTCGGGAATGCGCGGGGTGTCCTCGGTGGAGAGGATGTCCAGCGCGGAACGCAGGTGGTGGTAGGCCTGTCGCCATTGCCCGCGCGACGCAAGCAGGGCGGCGATCGACTCGTGCAGCTCCACCATGCCCGTGTCGTTGGCGATGTCCCGCCGGGCGCGTCGGGGCCCGAAGTCGGCTGGAGGGGTCGACACGGGATGCGTAGCTGGCGCGACGCCTTCGTGCAGGCCCTCGCGGCCCGCGAAATCGTCACGCAGTCCGGTCATCGGACTCACCTCCCGTCCGTGGTGTCGTCGGGTGCGACGGATCGCTTGAGTGCTTGGACTCATGCGCGTTCGAATTCGCTCATCCGGCGTAGCAGTGACTGCTCCGAACAGGTGAAAAATCCTCACGTCGTGCCGCGGTTTGGTGTTTACCCGCCCCGCGGGGTGTTGCGGAAGTCGAAATCGCACGCCCCACCCGCACGGACCAGTCCGCCCGCGCGTGTTATTCGTCACTGTCGTTGTTCAGTCCGGTCGAAATCGCCGGGATTCGTGCGGGACGACCGATCCGGCGCGGAACCGAACGCGGTCGGCTGAGCCGGGTCAGTGAGGACGGCTCGACGCGGAAAGCCGAGAGGGGACAGGGTCAGCGGGGGCAGGGAGCGAAACCGAAGACGCGCTCCTGCAGGAACGCCAGGTGCACGGATCCGATCTGCCGCCCGAGGACGGTACCGGACCGCCGGGTCGTCACTTCCACGCCGACGACCCACAGTTCACCGCGCGGTGGACCGGTACCCGCCGGATCGAAATCCGGGTCTGGCCGCAGGGTCGTCAGAGCGGGTTCGAGCTCCACCGTCAGCTCGCCCAGCTCGCACACGTGGCCGCTGAAATCCGGGTGCTGGCTGCGGTCGAAGAACTCCTGCTGGGCTTCCGGACCGCGCGCGGCAGCGGCGTTGTTGTCCGCGAAGTACTGCCGGACGGATCGATCCGGCTCGGTGTCCTCCGGCGCCGAACCGCAGCCGACGACCAGCAGTGCCGGGCACAGCAGGGCGATCAGCGCACAGCGAGCTGGGGAATGTTTCGGTAGTGGTTCGGGTGGTGGGCACTCAGCGGAACCCCCGGTGTCTGGTCGCTGCGGGAGCCCCGACATGACGTACCGGCGTACGCCACGTCCGAGCCGTCCTCGCAAAAGAACACCGAGAACCCGCCACCGGCCCACCCTGAGTCCCACCCGGAAGGCGGCTGACGCCGCCCGTGAAACAGATCCTGGCCGTGCGGCACGCACCTCAGCCGCCGCTGTGGTCGATCTCGGCGTCCGCCGGGACGCAGGAGTCGTCGGGATCGTCCAGCCAGCCTTCGGGCAGCACGACCTTGCTCGCCGAACCCTGCCGCCCGCGCGGACCTTCGGCATCGGCCGGGAACGGTACGTCCGGATCGAGTTGCGCCAGCAGGTCGTCGAGTTCGGCCAGCCCGGAGACGAGGCCGAACCGGTGGCGCAGGTCCGATCCCACCGGAAAACCACGCAGGTACTGAGCCATGTGCTTGCGCAGATCGCGGAGACCCCGCTCCTCGCCCATGTGCTCGGCGAGCAGCTCGCCGTGGCGGCGGAGCACGCGGGCGACCTCGCCGAGGTTCGGACCCTCGGGGATCTCCCGGCCCGCGAAAGCCGCCTGCAGGTCGCGGAAGAGCCACGGCCGCCCCAGGCAACCGCGCCCCACCACGACGCCGTCGCAACCGGTTTCGGCGACCATGCGCAGCGCGTCGTCGGCGCTGAAGATGTCACCGTTGCCCAGCACCGGAATGCCCCGCACGGTTTCCTTCAGCCGAGTGATCGCCGACCAGTCGGCCTGTCCCGAATACCGCTGGGCCGCGGTGCGCCCGTGCAGCGCCACCGCCGCGGCGCCCATGTCCTCCGCGATGCGCCCGGCATCGAGGTAGGTCGTGTGATCGTCGTCGATGCCGATGCGGAACTTGACGGTGACCGGGATGCCCGCGGGCTCGGCAGCCTTGACCGCGGCCTGGACGATCTCGCCGAACAGCCGCCGCTTGTACGGCAACGCGGAACCACCGCCCTTGCGGGTGACCTTCGGCACCGGGCAGCCGAAGTTCATGTCGACGTGGTCGGCGAGATTCTCGTCGACGATCATGCGCACGGCATCGCCCATGGTGGCCGGGTCGACGCCGTAGAGCTGCATCGAGCGCGGTGTCTCGTCGTCGTCGAAGGTCACCATCTGCAGCGTCTGCGGGTGCCGCTCGACGAGCGCACGGCTGGTGATCATCTCGCACACGTAGAGCCCGGCGCCGTACTCCCTGCACAGCCGCCGGAAGGCGACGTTGGTGATCCCGGCCATCGGCGCGAGCACCACCGGCGGATCGACCTCGTACTGGCCGATCTTCAGGGCTGATCTGGTCAAGGTGGCAGTCACGTCGTCCATTGTCGCCATATCTCGGCGTCCGGTGTGCAACCGCCTGCTCGTCCCGAGCGGCGCCGTGGCGCAACCGGCTGTTGTGGATCTCCCGACCGGCCACCGGAGTTGGGGACGGCGCCGTGGCCGCCCCCAACGATCGGCAGAAGACGACCTCCGTCAGAACTGGGCGTTCAGGCAGGCCAGACGCGAACCGGCCGAACCCGCCTCGCCGGGCGCGGTCGAGGTGTGCTCCTCGTGGATCACGAAGGAGTTGGCCATCCGCCCGCGGAACTGCCAGTCACCGGTGGCGTGGCTGACGGCGTGGCCCGCCGAGTTGGTGCGGAAGTCGAGCCACACTTCGTTCTCCGGATTCGCGTACGCCGGATCGACCGACGGGCGCACCGGGTCGACGTCCTGCTGGAAGTGCGGACCGGCGTCCTTGCCGGTCGCACCGCACGGCTTGGTGTGCACGTGGGCGCCGTACTCGCGGTCGGGTTCGAGGCCACCGAGCACGACGGTGATCCGGGTTTGCCCGTTGCCGAGCGGGGTCGACAGCACCTTCGCGCGGGCCCCCGCGGGCACCTGCGATTCGTCGTAGGTCACGGCGGCCGCGCCTTCCCGGTAAGGCTCGTAGGTCCCGTGGGAGAGGCGAGGTGAGAGGTCCTGGTTCGAGGTGGAGGCGGTGGCCATCGGTGCGGCCGCGAGGGACAGCAGCGCCGCCGTGGCGGCGAGCGGGATCGAGATTCGTGACATGTCGGCAGCTTGGCGCATGACGATCACGTCGTGTGCCCACGTCACCCGGATGGCGGCGGGGGGTGTGATGTGAATCCTGCTCTGTTCGACCGGAACGCCCGGTTAGGTTGATCCCATGGTGACAACGCGATCGGGCAGCGGGACCAGCCGCGACCGGATGTGGCTGGTGGCGCTGGCAACGGCGATGTGGGGTACGGACGCGTTGTGGCGAATGCCGTTGGCCACCGAGTTGCCCGCCGGCACCGTGGTCTTCTGGGAGCACCTGATCATCGTCGTGCTGCTCTCGCCGTTCCTGCCGAGCGCGTGGCGCGCGTTGCGGGCGTGCGGCCTGCGAGAACGCATCGCGATCGGCGTGATCGGCGCGGGCTCCTCGGCACTGGCGACGGCCCTGTTCACGGCGGCCTTCCAAGCCGGTGACCCGGTGACGCCGCTGGTGCTGCAGAAGCTGCAGCCGATCTTCGCGGCGGTCGCGGCTTTCTGGCTGCTGCGCGAGGGCATCCGTGCCCGGTACCTGCTGTTCGCGTTGCCCGCCCTGGTCGGTGCTTGGTTGCTGGCTTTCGACAACCCGCTGGACGTGCACGTTTCGCAGCTGCGTCCGGCGCTGCTCGCGTTGGGCGCCGCGGTGTTGTGGGCCGCCGGAACCGTGCTCGGGAGGATGGTCAGCGCCAGAGTGCCGGCCCGCGACGTCACCACCCTGCGGTTCGCGATCGGGCTGCCCGCCGCGACGGCGATCGTGTTCGGGCAGGGTGATCCGATCGCGGTCGGTTGGTCGAACGTGCCGGGCCTGCTGTTGCTAGCGCTGGTGCCTGGACTGATCGCTCTCCGGCTGTACTACGTCGGCCTGCGAACGACCCCGGCCGCACGGGCGGCGGTGGCCGAACTGGCCTTCCCGGCGACGGCGGCGGTCGTGGGAGTCGGCGTGCTGGGTGCCGAACTCGGTGTCACGCAGTGGATCGGTTTCGCGCTCGTGGTGCTGGCGGTCGCGGCTCTGGGGCGGCACGAGCGCGTCAGCGGGCAGAAGGTGGTGACTGCGCCACAAGTCGATTCCGTTCCGACGTGAGTGGCGGTGGGTGACCGCCGCTGCGCGGGCGTGCGGTCACCAGGTGGTGATGCCCTCTTCGGAGGGCTGCAGTGTTCCCATCTCGATTCCGCTGATCACCAGTTTGGGATGAGGACCTTCGTCCGAGCTGGTCAACTTCGCCGAGGTCGATTCGTTGGTGCCGGGCGGGATGGCGACCACTTCGGCGACGTTGTAGGCGTTGTCCTCGCGCTGGTCGCCGGGGAAGAATCGTACGCCGGAGTAGGCGGTATCACCGGGAGCGAGATCGAAGTTCTTCGCGGGGGTCGGCTGCGGGACCTGCTTGAACGGGACCTGCTCCGGCAGTTCGGATTCGCTGCGCACGGTCAGGCCGGTCCAGCCCTCCACCGGGCAGTGCTTCCCGGAGGTGTTCGTGAGACGGAGCATGCCGAAGTCGTGGCGGGGTGGCTGCAGGGAGATCTCGACGTTGAAGTCGTGGGCGGTGCACGCGGTCGCCATGGCGGACTCGTCTTCGGGGGCTCCGGAACCGCGTTCGGTCATCTCGCCGAGCGTGTCCTGGTTATCGCCGCAACCGGCCAACATGACCGAAGCCGTGCACAGACCGACGAGGACTCGCAGCGTTCGTTTCCGGTCGTGCATGACCTTCCTTTCCTATGTGTCCAGTGTGGAGTCTCTTCCGGGGATCGCCGGTTCGGGGCGGTCGATCCCGGTCGGACGGTCGTCTGTGGTGGTTCGTGGTGGCGTTGCTTGGTGGCATTGCTCCTCGGACAACGCTACAGACGCGCATAGCCGCGTGGGATGTTCTCGTCCTGCTTGATCGGGTGTGGCGTCGAGCAGTACCCGTGTCCGTTCCATTGCGTGGAACCGCCGGACCGCTGGCACCGCTTCCTGCGGCTGATGATGCCGGTGCGGATGATGCAGCACCATCCTTCGGCGTCCCGGCGGCCGCGCCGGTCAAGGCTTGCCGGATTCGCCCGTTTCGGGTGAAAGTTCGGCGAGTCGCACGGGGAGATCATGCGTCCGTGCCCGGTCCTGTGGCTTTGCGTCGACGGCCGACCCGAATCAGCAGGTCAGGGGCGAGATCCGCGAAACCCCGACCAGTGAAAGACAAGATCACGACACCCTTGTAACCTGTCACGTGCGGGGCGTTAGCTCAACAGGCAGAGCAGCGGACTTTTAATCCGCGGGTTCCGGGTTCGATCCCCGGGCGCCCCACCAAAACCCCAGGTCAGAAGCGGTGCGCTGGTGGGCGGGTGATCACCTGCCCCCGATTTACCCCCGGAAAACTACTCGGCGGCCTCGTCGAGGGCAGACTCCAGAGCGACCGCCGCCACCCGGCTGACCGTTGCCCGACCCATGTACACGTCCTGCGTCATCGACGGCCGCGAGTGCCCCAACTGGTCCGCGATGAGACGGGCAGTGAGCCCCGCCTCATCCAGCACCGTCGCAGCGGTCTTACGGAAGACGTGCGAGGTGACCCAGGCAAATCCCTCGCTGCCTCGGGTCTCCCGAAGTACCCGACGGACGTTCGAAGGATCTCGGACACCCCCCAAGCTGCTGGGGAATATCGGTCCCTCAGGATCGTCAGCGCCAGCGAATCGCTCCCGCAGCATATCGACGGCCCAGGAAGGCAGCGGCAGGGTGCGATCCCCGTGTTCGGACTTCGTCGACTTCCGGATCAGACCCTTGCCCTTGACCCGGACAACGGTGTAGTCCACAGCCACGACCGATTCATCGAAGTCGATCTCTGGCCAGTACACCGCGAGCGCTTCACCGATGCGAACGCCGGTCGCAAGCATGAAACGCGACAGATCCGGCAAGTCCCACCGCTGCGCCTTCTCGTCCACCTCCAGCTGGGCAAGCCACTGGACGCGCTCCTCGAGAGACAGGGCTCGCGGCTTCTTCTTACGGCGCCCATCGAGGCGTGCCGTGTCGCGTGTCGGGTTCTGCTCAAGCGCCCCGTGCCTTACGGCATAGCCTGTGACTCCTGCCACGATCGATCGAGCGGTCTTGGTTACCGCCACGCTCTTGTTCGTTCGCAAGGCCTGCAAGAACGCATCCACCGCAGGCACCGTCACCTCATAGCCGATACGGAGTTCACCGAGCGCCGGGAGCACATGACGATGCAGGACGCTCCGGTACTGGTCCAACGTCGTCGGCGATCGCGTCCCGCTGTTCACCGCGTGCTCGATCGTTGTCAGCCACTGGCCGGCCACATCACGGAACCGTGTGTCTGGCTTGATCTGACCACCACGAGCCTTGGAACGATCAGCAAGCGCCTTCTTCAAGCTCCGCTCGGCGACAGCCGCAGTCCGTCCGCTGCGCTCAACCTCGCGACTCACGCCGTCGGAGTCACGAAACATCGTCCTCGCGCGCCAGCCCGAGCCGGTCTTTTCCGTGCGGATCCGGCCATAGGTCCCGATCGGGAGTGGTGGGCGTGGCATCAGATTGCCTCTTCGGGTTGGTTGTCGAACCAGGATTCGACGTCGTCGGGCTTGTAGCGGATGTGTTTGCCGACGCGGCGTCCGGGTGGACCTCCTCCTCGGGTGCGCCATTGGTAGACGGTGCCGACGGGGACGCCGAGGTAGTCGGCGACGTCGGTGGGTCCCCAGAGGTTGCGGATCATGGCTAGTCCTTTCGTTCGGTGTGGTAGCGGTGTTTGCGTGCGTCTCGGGTGCGTTCGGCGATGGCGGCGGCCAGTTCGCGTTGTTCGGGGGTGGTGTGGCCGACGCTGGTCATGTCCCATTCGTTGATCACGGTGATGGTGGATTCGTCCTCGATGCCGAGTTCGGCCAGTGCCTGTTCGTGGCGGTATTGGCGCCGGTCGTTGCGGATTTGGCGGAAGGGCACCGAGTAGTACTGGGACTTGCTGAGGAAGTGGCCTCGGAAGGCGAGCATGTGTGCCCAGCGACGGAGGTTGAGTGCGTCGATCGGGTCGGGCTTGTCCGCGTGTTCGGGGTGTGCGCGTTGGTAGAGCACGGTGCGAGCGACGTGCCCACCGCCTTGGCAGGTCGGGCAGTAGTCGGTGGTATCGCACCCGCAGTTGTCGGGTTGGTGCTGGCCGTGGGGGTGGCAGTCCGGGCAGGCGACGGGGGCGGCGAGGTCCCAGGCGGTTTGGATGATCCGCCGGTGGTGCGGGCTGGCTTGGAGAAGGTCGATGTGGCCTTGGGAGCGAATGGGGCGGTCGGTGGCCTCGGATTTGCCGGTGCCCTTGGTGGCGTATTTGGCGACGTAGGACGCCAGCCGGTCGTCGGTGATCACTCCGTGCTCGTCTTCGATTTGGGAGGCGTTGACGGGGCGGATTGGGCGGATGTCGATCTGTTCGCCGAAGGTCAGTTCGCGTGTCTGTCCGTCGACTTCGGGGGAGGTGAGGTAGACGGCGGTGTGGGCGGCGTGGATGGCGTTGGTGAGGAGTTCCGTCGTGCCCCAGCCGGGTGTGGGGTCACTGGGGCCGTCGGGTCCGTCGAGGCGCAGCACGGCGTGGAAGTGGATGAGGCCGCGGCGTTGGTATTCGGCGACCTTCGCGAACGACAGGCGGGCGTGGTCGCCGAATTCGCGGACGGTGAGGCCGGCGGCCATGGCGATGTGGCGTTTGAGGTAGCGGGTGAACCGGGACCACAAGGCGCCGGCATGTGCCTGCCACAGGACATGACCGGTGTAGTCGTAGGCCTCCGGATCGATCGGCTGGCCGAGACGCGGGTCGTCGGGGTGGTGGTGCTCGCCGCAGCGGCAGGGCACCCGGCGGCCGGAGGCAGCGGTGCGGGCGTTGTGGACCGGCCCGAACGAGGGGGCGGTCAGGGTGAGGAACAGGCGGGGTTTTTCGGCGACGGTGGCGGGGATGTTCTTGGTGCCGCCGGACAGGCCCGCGCGGAGGAGGTGGAAGGCGTCGGCGGCGTAGCGGTCGGAGCAGGCGGGGCAGACCGATTCGCGGCGGTTGCCGCAGGGCACCGTGACCTGTCCGGAGCGGGAGTTCAGTAGTTGGTGGGTGGTGTTGTCTTGGATGCCCCAGGTGCCGGAGAGGTGTACGGGGTGGGTGCATCCGCCGGTGGCTTCGACCTTCGAACGCCACTGTTTGTAGCCAGGGCCGCCGATCCCCGAGCGGTGCGGGTCTGGTGTGGACAGACGGGTGGATGCGGGCATGGTCACCTCCTGAAGACACAAAAGAGGCGGGACACCAGCCCCGAAGCGTTCGAGGCGATGCCCCGCCGAGACAGGGAGCGGAGTTGCTCGGGGGTTAGGTCAGGGCATGGCCGTTGTTGGTGGCCAGATCAGCCAAGACCTGCTCAACCAAGGCGTCGGGGAGCTTGGCCAACTGCCGGATATCGGCGGCGGTCAGTTCCCGGCCCTCGGAAGCGGCTTCGGCCCGGCGTCGGGAGATCGCTTCGACCATCGGAGCGGGCAACTTCGGACCCCGCTTGACCGTGGCCGTGGGTGTCAGCGGCTGAGACGGGGCCTCAGGAGCCGGTGAAGCCGGTTCGGGCGCCGGGACCGGTTCGGGAGTTGGTTCTGGCTCCGGTTCCGTGACGGCCGGTTCGGTCGGCAGGGGTTCGGTCTGTGCCGCAGATACGGCCGGTTGGGGTCGGGTGGTGAGTCCTGCGAGTTCTTCGACGGGGATGCTGGCGATCTGGGCGCGGAAGGCTTGTGTGGTGCCGGTGCGGTCGACGATCCAGCGTAGGAGGAGCAGGCCGGGGCGCAGTCGGAAGGCGTGGCGGCCGTGGCGGGCTTCGTAGTCGGCGCGGAGTTCGATGAGCACGACGTCGAAGACCGCTACTGCGGCGACTGGCAGGGCGGCTGCCACGATGCGTGCTTCGGTGGTGGGTTGGTGAATCCAGTTGATCCACGCGCTGACTGCGGTGAAACCCCACATCAGCACCCGGCCTCGGAGTGCGGAACGGCCGTTGATCGAGGACCGGTAGGTCATCAGGGTGCAGGCGAAGGCCGCGCCGTCGAAGGTGGCCGGGAGCAGCCAGGCGGTCCAGAAACTGAATCCGGCCATCGTGTCCTGGCCGTAGGCGTGCAGCCCCACGAAGCTGGCCGCCCAACCCATCACAGCCGCCAGTGCCACGATCAACAATGACACCGGGGCCAGCCATCGATGCGCCCTACTGGGGTGTACGCCCGAGTCGTCCACTGTGATTCCCTCCCTTCACAAGAGGATCGAGAGTTATTGGAAGGTCAGCAGGGACCGCACGCCCTGCACGAGCACGGCCATGCCCAGCGCTAACAGGATTGCGTGCGCGGGTCCGCCGACGAGCCAGACGGCGGCCAGGGCGAGCAGGGCGACGATGACGACCATGGCGAGGATGCCGATAGTGCGGCCGGTGACCTGGATCTGAACCTGGGGTCGCATGTGATTTCCCTTCTGTGTCAACGAATTCAGGCGGCGTCTTCGATGTCGTCGTTCTCGTCGGGGTGGCGGAACCGGACGACGTTGGATTCTTCGGGGGTGTGGCTGGGGGTGCAGGTGCGGACGAGTTCGGCAATGTCGTCGTCGGAGGTGAATCCGGCCCGCACGCGGGTGGGGCGTCGGGAGTGCTGGTCGACGCGGAAGCCGATTCCGGCGTGTTCTTCGTCGGCGGGGATCTCGTCGGTGAGTGCGCCTTTGATGCGCATGCCGTCGCCGAGGACCATGTCCGGGTGGTTTTCGGCGGTGGTGCGCAGGCAGATCCGGCGGGTGAACAGGTCCCGGACCGGGACGATGTCCTTGGTCGGTTCCTGCACGTAGGCGGCCAGCGCGAAGCCGGGGTCACGGCCTTGGGTCATGATCTCGGCCATGAGCTTGATCGCCTGCCGAGTCGTTCGGGAGTCGCCGAGAGCGGTCATCATGGCCAGCTCGTCGATCATCAACACCCGGAACGGGGTCTCACGGCTGATGGAGAACTTCCGGAGTCCCTGTTCGGTGAGGTGGCGCTGGGTGGCCTTCATGTCGTCGCGGAAGGCTTCGATGATCTCCAGCGCGGGTTCCGGTTCGTCGGCGTAGCGGTCACCGAAGAGCGAGCGGGCGTGGCCTGCTTCCATGCCGCCCTTGAGATCGCACATGTCCACGCGCACGAGCCCGTCCCGGATGGCCGGACCCATCGCCCGCAGTGGGTTCCAGAGCAGGGAGGACTTGCCCGAGCCGGTGGCACCGCACCCGAGCAGGTGATGCCCCTGGAGGGGCTCGGTCCAGTCGTTGCCGTCCTCGTCTTCGCCGAAGTAGAGCGCACCGAGATCGACGTCCGCTGAATCGGCGGGGATCTCGGCGGGGTCGATGACGTCGTCGAACGGATTGCCCCGCACCACAGTGATCGCGATGACCTGGGGTTTGACCTTGACAATGCCGATCGCGTCGGCCTTGAGCGCCATCGCCAGAACCTCTTGCTGGTCCTGGAAGTGCTTGAGCGACTGCCCGCGCAGCACCTTGATGTAGAGCGTGTCGATCGAAGCCGACGCCGAGCGGACCCGCACCAGCCGCGGCACCTCGGTGTGACCGGTTTTGCGGTTGTCCCGGCTGAACCCGCAGTCGATCATCAGACCGCGCCACCGGCCGCCGACATAGCGCAACCACCTACGACGAAACGAGCGCACCGCCGGAGAGGCGCAGCGGTCGAACGAGGCCGGATGACCGCGATACCAGGACACCGCCCCGACACCCAGCCCGGCCAGCGTGGCACCGAGGGGCAGGGGGCCGAACTCGACGGCGCCCGCGCCCAGCAGCGCCGGTGTGGTGGTGATGGCGGGGTGGCGTGCCATCCAGCCAGCCGCACGCCATTCGATGCCTCGAACTCGTCCCTTACCCATCTGTGCTCACTCCCTTGGTTGTGCGGACACAAAAGGGGCTCGACCACCACCGCAGCGGCAGCCGAGCCCCGAAACGACACGTCGTCTAGCGGATGTAGGGGGCAACGTCCTGCAGGTCGACCTGGTAGTCGGCGACCTTGCGAGCCAATTCATCGTGATCCTTCTTGAAACCAGCGGTGCGAACCTGAATGCCGCTCATCGCCTCCCGCAGTTCCTTCATGGCCTTATCGATGTCCTGAATGACCGCGTCCACCTGAAACTTGCGCATGCTCAGACCCTCCAGCCCTTCGACACCAATTCCTTCTCCCACTTCACCGTGGCCTGGTGCAGCGCGTTCAACTGCTCCACAGCCTTCTGATGACCGGCGGCGACTTCTTCCTCATTCGGCACCTGCCACCCGCTATCTCCGGGGTCAGGATCGCCGATCTTCGGATGCAATTTCGCGGCTTCCTCCAGCGCCATCCGCACCACATCCAGCGCGGTATGCAACGACTGGTATTTGTCCATTGCCCGCCGGTTCGCTGCCTGTACCTGCATCGATTACCACTCCTCGCCTTCGATAACCTCACTGGCTCGTTTCCTGTATTCATCCGGTCCCACGTCCTGCGACTCACCATCGACCACGACCTGAGCCCACGGACGCCCATCCGAATCCATCCGTCTCGTCACCTGCTCAATCCGACCCATCACGAATCTCCCCTTTCTCGGGTGTTAAGCACTGCGTTGGCAGCGATCACCGGTATGTGCCCAAGCCGATGGTTTATGCAGGGCCGACCACCGGTAGGCGGTCTGTCGGGACTTGCGCGGGACCAGCACCGAGCGAGCGGGGCCGGTGTAGCGCTCGTAACGGACCTGGTGCGTGCCGCCCACATCGAGCCATTTCGCGTCGATGAGCTGGTGCACCGCGTAATCGACCTGGGATGGCACCTTCTCGACCAGATCGTCGGTGACCCGCCGGTACACATCCTCACGAATGCCGATCAGCACGAACCCCACCGACGACGCCTCACGAAGGATCTGCTCAACCAGCTCCATGTCGTTGACCGGCGGACGCGGCGTCTCCCGCGGTTTCAGCGGGGCGACCGGAACACCGAACAAATCGTATTCACCATCGGTGGCCGTCACGACTGGCCACCATCCCCGGACGTGCCCAAACAGCCCGACCCATGAAATCCATTATTCATCGTTCCTCCTAGCCCATCTGGTAGCAGTCCTCATCGAAACTGTGCAGGTACGAACCACCCAACGCACAACCAGCGCGATAACCAAACGTCGACATTCCTATTCCACTTCCGCATTGGCCTCGAAATACTTGATCCAGAGCTTCAATTCCACGCACAGGTCATTCATATGGGTAATGAGCCTGACCGAACGCTGACGACAGTCGCCACCAGCCGAGACGACTGATACCGAATCATCTTCAGCGTACGAAGCAGCACTCTCCACCATCTCCAGAATGTGCTGATAGGAGTTCATCAACTCGTGATATTCAGTCCGACTTAGCACGTGCTTCCTCCTCTTTTTGGGAAACCATGAAGACCCCCGACATGTAATATTCGGGGGCCAATATGGCCTCCCCGACGTGACTATTCACGCCGGAAAAAGGCATAGCTCGGCCCACTATGGAATTCTCAAACAACAGACAGCCAGAACGGCTTAAAAGAAGTAGAATCAGATCAGTGGATCAGGAATTCACCGGAGGTCCGGGAAGGTCAGGCCACGGCCTTGATGCCGCTGGCCCGCATCGACACACCCTGTCGGCCGTTCATGTCCCACTGCGAGATGCGGGGGTTGTGCAGCTCCACGAGCTGACCCTCTTCCACCTGGCCAGTGGGGTCGGTCTCCACGGTCACCTTGACCTCGAAACTCTTGCCCGTCGGACGGCCCTCGGACGGCAACTGCTTCATCAGCAGCGACACCACATACAGCGTCGAGTTCGCGTTCTGCGGGTCGGTCGCTACCTCCTGAAGGCCGGTCTCCTTGTTCTTGTACGTCTTCACCTCCGGCTCCTCAGTGACCCGAAGCTTGTAGCCCTCCAACACGACCGGGATGTTCTTCAGCATCTCGCTGCCTCCGCGTAAGTCCTAAGGTTCGATGTTGGCCAGCTTGGCTAGCCATGTCAACCGTTGCACAGCATGGCTAGTCAGATCTTCGCTTGAGGCGGTAACCTGGGGATATGATCGAACTTGACCCCGACGACCCCAGGCCGCCGTACCAGCAGGTGGCGAACGCTCTGCGTGCCTCGATCCTCACCAAGACCCTTCGCCCGGGCGAGAAGTTGCCGTCTGGCGCAGACCTAGGGAAGCGGTACGGCGTAGCGAGGATGACCGTGCAGCAGGCGATCCGTGTCCTTCGCGACGAAGGACTCGTGGTGTCGCGCCAGGGGAGTGGGGTCTTCGTTCGGGAACGGACTGAGCGCCCGATTGGGCTCCGGCCTCACCTTGAGCAGGCGTTTACACAGGAGCACGTCTCCATCGATTTCGCTGGTTTTTCCGGCGAGACCCTCCACGGTGCGCTCACGGAGCCTCTCGACCAAATCCGCAGTGGACGCATGCGTCCGGAGTCGATTCGGGTTCGTCTGCTGGTGCCGGACACAGAGGTTCCGTGGGCTCTGCCTGTCAGGGTCTCGGACATGGGGGACAGTCCAGCCTTCCGGAAGCGAGCGGCTGGCATCATGCAGCGGCACACGCTCGCGATCGTGGACGCGGTGAACGAGCTTGGCAGGCTTGGGCTAGTTGCGGATTCGAACGCGGAGCTTCGTGTCTACCCGGCTGTTCCGCTGTTCAAGCTGTACTTGATCAACGGGTTGGAAGCGTTCTTCGGCTACTACCCGGTCCGCGAGCACACCGTCGCGCTGGAAGGCGAGGACACCCCGATATGGGACTTGATGGGCAAGGACGCCACCCTGTTCCATCACGCGGCCGAGCCTGGGGTCGAGTCGCTGAGTTCCCTGTTCATCGAACAGTCTCAAATGTGGTTCGACAGCATCTGGGATACGGTCGCGCGAGGCGTTGAGCGATGACAGCACCCGGCGCGATGGTTGCCCGCTCGCGCGCGATCTTGTTGGACTTCGATGGTCCTGTCTGCGCCGTTTTCGGGGGGCTCTCCAACACGCATGTGGCGGCTGAGCTTCGGGCCATGTTCGACGGTTCCTTGCCGGATGTCGTCAACAGCAGCTCGGACCCGTTCGATGTCCTGGGCTATGCGGCACAACTTGGCGGAGTAGCCGAGCCAATCGAGAGGCGGTTGAGTGAACTCGAAGTCGAAGCAGTCCGGACTGCCCCGCCAACGTCAGGCGCTGCGGACGCACTCGCGCTCTTCGCTCGCCTGAAGCTGCCCGTCGTCATCGTCTCGAACAACTCGGACGCAGCGATCCGGGCATACCTAAACGCCAACGGGCTGAGTGGCCAGGTCGCCCACATCAGTGCACGCACGACAGCGGACCCGAACCTGCTGAAACCGAACCCGTTCTTGCTGCAACAGGCCATCTGCCAGGTCAATGAAGCCCCGGCGGACTGCCTGATGATCGGCGACTCGGTATCGGACATCGAAGCCGCCCACAGTGCCCGCACGCCAGTGGTGGGCTTTGCGAACAAGCCCGGCAAGCGTGCACGCATGAACAAGCACCAGCCCGATGTGATCATCGACGATATGTCGGAGCTCGTTTCTTAACCGAGCCCAACCCTCAAACAGTGGCATCCGCATCGAACAGACCTGTCTGGGTTCAGATGATGGGTAACAGCTCGACTCCGCTTGATTGGTTATACGATCTCTGAGCTGAGGGCAGTTGTGTGGCCGCACAGAGGTAACGCTCGGTGATCTCCGTCCATGGGCAGCACGACGGGATCCGGCCGTTGAATGCGTGGTTAGCCAGGCATGTCGGTCCGTTCGTATAGCCCCCGCTCACTGAGAATTTCGTCGTACGGGGTAACTGAGACATCGCTGGTCACAGCCGCGAGCACGACAGCCGTGGTGCCTCACTGCTCGACTGGGGTTCGACAACCGGACACTGATCATCGCCTATGGTCCTGCCGTCATTCCTCGGCCGGGTCGTGGTCGCGGTCGTAGGTGTTGCGGGCGGTGGCGATTGCCTCTCGGTGGCGTTGCGCCCATGCCGTAAGCGCTTGGAGGGAATCGTATAGCTCGCGGGCCATGTCGGTGGCGGTGTATTCGACCTTGGGTGGCACGGTCGGGTAGACGGTTCGTTTGATGAGTCCGTCGCGTTCGAGGTTGCGCAGGGTGAGTGTGAGCATGCGACGGCTGATCCCCTTGATGGAACGCTCAAGCTCGGTGAACCGGACCGGGCCTTTGCTGACGGCCACGAGGATCTGGATGCTCCATTTGCCGGCGACGCGGTCCAGAACTTCGTGGACTGGACACGCTTCCGCGTGGATGACCTGGGTTGACACATCCGTGTTCCGCTGGGACATGAAAGTGCCTCCTTCCATAGTTCCCCGATAGTCACAGACGATGCCTCCTGTAACAAATCGTGCCCCTAGGGCTGTGAGACAGGAAGCGAACCTGTGAATCTCTCCATCACGCGGCCACGGTCGCGGCCCGCTCTGAGCCTCGCGCTGCTGGCGGGGGCGCAGTTCCTCGTGGCCGTCGACTTCGACATCGTGATCGTTGCCCTGCCCGCCATCGGGCAGGCTCTCGGCTTCACAGCACAGTCACTGCAATGGGTGGTCAGTGCCTACACCGTCGTCCTTGGTGGGTTCCTGATGCTCGGAGGCCGGGCAACCGACAGGATCGGGCCACGACGCATGTTCCTCCTGGGACTCGTACTGTTCGGAGGCGCGTCACTGACCGCAGGATTCGCCGCCGAACCCGATGTGTTGGTGACCGCCCGCGCGGTTCAGGGACTGGGTGCTGCGTTGCTGACCCCGGCCACGCTGGCGCTGATCAATACTGGCTTCGCGGAGGGCCCTGAACGCACCCGGGCACTGTCGGTCTGGGGCGCTGCCGGCGCCTCCGGCGCTGCTGTGGGCGTGCTGGGCGGCGGCATGCTCACCCATTACTTGGGCTGGGAATGGGTGTTCTTCGTCAACGTGCCCGTGGCGCTGAGTGCCGCGCTGGCCGCTCCACACCTGCTGACTGCTGACCCACCCCGCGAAAGCAAGCACCGTCGCTTCGATCTACCTGGCGCACTACTCGCCACTGCCGGCTCGACGCTGGTGGTGTTGGGCCTGATCACCGGACCGGAGACGGGGTGGAACTCGATCTCCGGCGCTGGGGCTGTGGCGATTGGAATCGTACTGCTGGGCGGTTTCCTCCTCGTCGAGAACAACACCCGCAACCCCTTGATGCCGCTGCGCCTGCTGCGCACACGCAGCCTGGCCGTAGCCATGGGGCTCATCTTCATCTTCATGGGCACGGTCGGAACGCAGTACTACCTGTTCACCACCTACCTGCAGACCGTTCTCGGATACAGCGCCTTGCAGACCGGCCTGGCGTTTCTGCCGCTGAGCATGCTCAGCATCGTGGCCTCCGCCAAACTCGGTCCGATCCTGCTCAATCGATGGGGAAGCCGGGTGGCCCTGTGCACCGGCATGCTCGGCGTGGGGACCTCGATGATCACACTGGCCATGAGCATGTCGATCGACGGTGCCTACTGGACGGCTTTTCCGGGCCTGATTCTGTGGGGTCTCGGCGCCGGCGTCGCTTTCCCCGCCGTGTTCGTAACGGCAGGCTCGGGAGTCTCCCCTGGTCAGCAGGGCGTCGTTTCGGCTCTGGTCACCACGTCCCAATACATTGGGCTGTCCGTTGGCCTGGCCGCTCTCGTCGCTGTCGCCACCGCGGGCCTGGATGCCGCACCCACGGATGAGGTCCTCGTCGGTGGCCTGCGCACGGCCGGGCTGGTGGCTGCCCTGGTCACCATCGCCGGCGCCGCCCTCGTGCTCGCACTCAAGCCATCGCAGTCGACATCGCCGAGCTACCGACGTCCAGGACAGACGGAGGACAGAGCACGACGATCACTCCACCGGACGTGCCGCTAACCGATCGGCTTACACGACGGTCCTTCTGCGACCGATAAGTCCACTGTGTCCAGCGGTTCTAGTTATTGAGCCGGCGAACAAGTAGCAACGAAAGGAGTCACCTCATGAAGATTCTTGTGTGGGTCGTATCGATCCTCCTCGCACTTACCTTCCTCGCGGTCGGCGGGATGAAGGTGCTGGCCTCAGCGGCCGACCTACAACAGTCAGCGGGAGGAGTCCCGATCACCCTATTGAAATTGACGGGTACTGCGGAACTGCTCGGTGCGCTCGGCCTGGTCCTGCCCGCCGCGACCCGGATCATGCCGGTGCTGACACCGCTGGCCGCCGCTGGCCTCACCGTAACGATGGTCGGTGCCACGATCGCTAACCTCGCCGTCGGCGCCTACGCGGCGCTACCGATGACCGTCGTCCTCGGTCTGGCCTGCGCATTCGTCGGCTGGGCACGTTTCAGTCGTTACACCATTCAACCCCGCAGCCAGACAATAGCGGCCGCGGCATCGGGCTGAATGGTGTAACGGTGAAGGATCCGCTAGTGAGGCACCACTAGGACCAAGGACGCACTCCAACTCCACCAGCCACAGACGGTAGAGCCAATACAAACAGTCACAATCGGCCTGTCGGCACTTTCGTCTGAAGCCAGCGTGTTACCCATCAAACGAAGTAGCACAGCACCGAACAGACCGTGTGTCCAAAGTTTCTTCTCTTCATCAAGGGCGGCCCCTCCGGGGCCGCCTGCCTGCTGTTTCTTCTGGCCGAGCAAGCGGGACGCCGGGCATGCGGCCTCCGGCCGGTCCCGGCGCCCGCGCTCGACCAAGGACGGGAAGGCAGTGCCGGCCGCGGTGTCCGCACTGATGAAAGAATGTCCTCGCCGGACGGGCAGGCCAACAGGATGAGGGGGCAGTGCTCGCGGGCTGCGGTTCTGGTGGTGCCTGGGTCTGTCCTCATCCCGACGACCTCCACAAGGGCTATCAGGCCGCGCCAAGGGTGCAAGCCTGGCATCGCCCGTCGCGCCGGCATCGAAGGTTGCACCCTTGACCCAGCCTGATCGGGCTTCGCCAGGTCGACGGGATGAGGACAGAAGGCTCCTCCATGTAGGTGGAGACAAGAAAAGCCCCGGACGCGCTCGAAGCACATCCGGGGCAGGCAGGCCGAAAATTCAAGCTCAACCCCCGTTCTGCCCCCGGAAAACGACGTCAAATGACGTGCAAGGATCTCCACCACCGAGTATTTGCTTTTGCTATCCGGTCTGGTGACGGAGGTCAATACGGGTCGATGTCAGATGACGGCAGTCTTCGCCTCAGAATCCGCGGGTTCCGGGTTCGATCCCCGGGCGCCCCACCACAACCCCAGGTCAACGGCCTGGGGTTTCATGTGTTCAAGGCCGCGCGTGCACTTTACGTGCACAAAACGGTTCGGACTGTCTATCCAGGGCACCCTCCAGGGCGCGTATCTCGGCTGACCGCCTTGCGTCCCAGGTACACGTGGTGGGTGAGTTCCTCAGTGCCCTAGCCGATCGGCCATTGTTCGAGCCGACGACGCGGCTTCATCGCAAGATCGCTGCTGCGGTCTTGCGAAAGACGCGTGAGGTGATCCAGGCGACCGTCGCGGCCCTCGGTTTCGGACTGTGGTGGGGCATCGGTCAACCGAGCATCACCACCGGCAAGCCCTGGGCGGCCGAGGAAGGCTTCGGCTTCGTCGAGATCGTGCTGGCCAATTGTGGGCAACATCGGTGCGGAGGTCGCCAAGGGTGCCATAACGGTGTTTAATAACGGCGTTATGGATCCATGGTCTTGCTGCGTTTCCACATACCTCAAGGAGCCCGAAATGCAGAGCCTGGTGCTCACGCCGGAGACCCGCTATGTCGCAGGGGCTGTCCTGCTGACCATCGTTACCATCGAGCTGGGCGGGTGGTTCATGACACGCGTCGTGCGTGGATCCGTGCAGCTGACCGACTTCCAGAAGGCATTTGCCCGCGCCGGTCACGCGCATGCTGGCGTTCTCGTGACGCTGAGCCTGATCTGTCTGGTGCTTGCTGACGCTACCGACCTGAGCGGCACGTGGTCCTGGGTCGCCCGCCTCGGTGTACCCGTTGCCGCAGCACTGATCCCGGCTGGCTTCTTCTTCTCGTCCATAGGTCGGGGGAATGTGACTCAGCCGAGTAAGTTGATCTGGCTGGTCTGGACGGGAATGCTGTCACTGGCCCTAGGCGTGGTCAGCCTCGGTGTTGGGCTGCTTGTCAGCGGCTGATCGACGTTCGCCTGCACTCTTGCCTCTCCGCCGACTAGTGATCACCTTGGCCTTCGTCGGTCCGCCCGTCGGCCAGATCGGACAGCCGTCCGCGCTATGGCAGCGCTTGCGCGACCTTCTAACGTCCTCAATCAACGACGAGTGACACGCGGCATCCTGCCTGTTCAGGAGGTGTGTGGAACGTGACGCGGCAGATGGGCAAAACCCCGCGGACGGAGTTGCTGAGACATCACTGGTCACGGTCGCGAGGACGAGAGACGTGGTGCGTCACTGTCCGGAGGCTTTGCGGGCTCGTGGAAGATTGCGCCTGTGAACCTGACGTTGCCTGAACCGACGGAGCCTCGCGAGTCGCGAGCAGAAGTCTTCCTCGGCTACCTCGACTATTTCCGTTCGGTCTTGATCGAAAAGCTGCGGGGGCTCTCAGATGACGAGCTGCGAGCAAGCCGGCTCCCGTCGGGCTGGACACCGCTCGCACTGCTCAAGCACCTCACCTACGTCGAGCTCCGCTGGCTCGTGTGGGGCTTCGAGGGCGAGCCCATCGAGCAGCCATGGGGCGACGCACCGCAGGGGCACTGGTCCACAGCGGAGAACGAAACCCTGGCCGACCTCGTGCAGGCGCTGCACGTGCAGGCGGCGCGCAGCCGCGTGATCGTGAAAACCCGTGAGCTCTCCGACGTGGGACAGCCCGGCGAACGCTGGGAGGGGGCGCCTCCCGCAACCTTGGAACGCGTCCTGTTCCACCTGCTACAGGAATACGCGCGCCACGTCGGGCACCTCGACATCGTCCGCGAGCTCATCGACGGGAAGGTCGGGGAGCGATAAGTCCCCCAACACCACCGTCCGCTGACAGGTGCGGGTTGGTGCTCGTCTCGCCGGGGTGTCCCACCAGAGCGTGCGAAGGGCGCGCCAGTGCGGTACCGATCCCGCTCACTGACGCCCCAACGGAGGTGCGCAGAGGGGCTGGCTGCTCAACCGCACTGCTGCTCTGGCCAGGCTGACCCTGAGGCGGGCGTACAACAACCTGGTTAACCTGAGGATGACCGACATGGGGCGCGACGTAAACACAAAAACCCCGGCGAGAACTCAGCGGCCCCCGCCCTGGGGGACGTCTCCGGTTTCGACGACCTGCCGGGCGATGTCGCGCAGCTTGATGTTGCGGGATTGCGAAACGCGTTTCAGCACCTCGAACGCCTGGTCCTCGGGAACCTTGTACCGGTGCATGATGATGCCCATCGCTTCGCCGATCCCCTGGCGGGTTGCGATCGCCTCGTGCAGCTGTGCGTCGTTGCGGGCGCTGGCGAAGGCCACCGCAGCATGCGAGGCGAAGATCCAACCCACCTGCTCGTCGCGTTTCGTGAACGCGTCCGAGCGCGACGAGTAGAGATTCAGCGCTCCGAGGCTCTCCCGCGTGGTGAAGAGCAAGAAGCCCATCATGCTGCCGATACCGAGTGCACGAGCCTTCGGAGCGTACCGAGGCCACCGCTCACCGTTGCTACCCATGTCCGCGACCCGGAAAACTTCCTGGTGCTTATCGGCCGCGTCGAAACACGGTCCTTCGCCCAGCTCGGCCTGGATGCGGTCCGACTCCCGGCCCAACTCGCTCGTCGAAGCCACGATGCCCAAAGTTCGGTCGGCGTTCAACACCATGATGCTGGCTGTCTCGCACCCGTCGAGCCTGCTCACGGCCTGCTCGACGATCCCGTCCAACGTGCTGTTCACTGAGCCGTGTGCGAGCAGTTGGCGAGCCATGTTCGCCAACGAGGTTGCCAGCTCCTCCACCTCAAGCTCGTCGACCATAGCCCCATCCTCATGTTAAGCACGCAAGGACACCACACTAACGAAGGATGCGAAACCAGCAAGACCAGTATGGTGTCAACTTCGCCGCGCCTCCGCGGTGGTCGGCTGGGCATGGTGGCGAAACGGCGTGGTCGGTTGAAGCGGTGCATCAACCGCTTTGAGCAGTGGCGCGGCATCGCCACCCGCTACGAGAGGACCGCGGCCATCTACCTGGCCGCACTCCACATCGCTGGCATCTTCCTCTGGTCCGCCCGCTGATCCGGCTCAGCTGGTGCTCCAAGCAGATCACTAAACGGTGCGTTACACGCTCCAGGGCTGCGGGTGCAGCTGCTCGACCCGGTCGCGTTTGGTGTACATGTCCCAGTACTGCTCGGCGAGGTCGTCGGGGTCGACGACCGGAAACTCCGCAGTCGACCCCGCACGGGCTTGGGCGATGAGTGCGCTCATCTCGCTGCGGGCGATCGTTGCCCCGACGGAGAGGGTGCCTGCGTAGATGCCCGCATCGGCCAGCTCGCCGTGGAGGGAGTAGAGGTAGTTGCGGACGGCGGCGCCAAGGGGAGCCAGGCCGCTAAGCCCAGGCACGGGGTGGACTGCCGTGACACCAGTGGTCAGGAGTAAGGCGCCGTCTCCCCGCTCGGTCCACTCCGGCAATACAGCACGGACCACCTCCACGGGCGTCAGCAAGAACATCGGAAGGCCCTTCTCCAGGACGGCGGCATCCGTCTGGGCGGCCGGGCTGAGGCTCTGCTCGGTGCTGAACGGCCCGTACTCGATCACGTCGATGCGGCCGAAGCGGTCGCGGATGCTCGCGATCAACGCCGGCACTTCGGCGGGCCGGGACAGGTCGGCGGTGAAACCCGCCGCTTCGACGCCATCCCTCGCCAGCTGTTCGACGAGGGCGTCCAGGCGCTGTCGGCGGCGCGCCACCAGAGCGACACGGAAGCCCTCACGGCCGAACCGACCGGCGACGGAGGCGCCGAGCCCGGTGCCTGCCCCGAAGACAGCGATCACTTTGGACATGGAGAGTGCTCCTTGCTCCAGGTATTCTGACCCTAGGGTCAACTTGTGCTTCGACGATAGCAATTAGGTTGACCGAAGGGTCAAGTTCTGCGGACGGGCAGGACGCAACGAGCGGGACACCAGGCCGGGCCAGGGAGGAATCAGCAGATGCGGGCCGACGCGCAACGGAACGCGGAGAAACTGCGAGCAGCCGCCGCCGAGCTCTTCCAGGAGCGCGGCCTACAGGTACCGCTGAAGGAGATCGCCCGGCGGGCAGGGGTGAGCCACGGCACGCTCTACAACCTTTTCGGCACTCGCGAGGCCCTCATCGACGAGGTGGTGACCGAGCGTGCGGCGCGGCGCCTGGACGAGGTCGCCCAGCAGGCCCTGTCCTTCGAGGATGCCTGGGAGGGCTTCACGTACTACGTCGAGAAGCTCTGTGAACTCCAGGCCACCGACCCCGCCGTCGCCGACGTAGTCAGCGGCCGTTATCCGGGCGCGGAGCGCCTCATGACCGCCTGTGGCCGAACCATGGACGCTGCACAACAGATCGTCGGGCGGGCCCACGAGGCCGGCGCTCTCCGCCCCGACTTCACCAACGCGGACCTGGTGTTCGCATTCGCCGCCAACGCGCTGCTGGCCCGGGCAACCACCGAGGCCGCCCCGAACGCCTGGCGCCGCCAAGCCGCCTTCCTCCTTGACGGTCTGCGCACAGAGACCGCCCGCAGGCCCTTGCCCCCAAGCCAGCTGACCCAACAACAGGTCCACAACGCATTGGGAAGCCTCAGCGACAAGACATAGAACGGTCGAGGTTGGCACTGTCGGGCGAGAGGCGCACTCAAGCCCGCCAGTCACCAGCACACTCAGGCCGACCGACTGGATCCAAACGAAACTGCCCAGGCCGCATGCGGCACGCGCGAGCCGGGGTCTTCTCCGTGCGGAGCCGGGTAGTCGCGGAGAAGCTTCGGGCCTGCTCGAGCTGTGTGGTTGCGGCGCTGGCGCCTAACGTATGGGGGTGGAAGCCGAAGGGCGGAGCACGATCGGCAACATGGCGTGGGAGACGCTGTGGCAGCAGACTCCCAGTCCCACCGAGCTGGTCGACCTGCAGGGACGCATCATCGAGGTCAACCCGGCCATGTGTCGCCTGCTCGGTTACGGCCGAGAAGAGCTGCTCGGCCTCCGGGCAGCGGATGTGACGCACCCCGACGAGCCGGTGCTGGATCGGAAAGCCATCGAGTACCTCCTCGCCGAGGGACGCGAGAGCCTCACGGCGGAGAAGCGGCTGGTGCGCTCCGACGGCGGTGTTATCTGGGTGCTCATCGACAGCTCACTCGTCAGGCAGCCGGATGGCAGCCCGCAGCTGGTCATCTCCCAGTGCCACGACATCACCGCCCGCCGCGAGTCCGAGAGGCTCTGGCGCCAGACGCTGGTCAACGCCCCGATCGGCATGGCACTGCTGGACCTGCAAACGCACTTCATAGAGGTCAACGACAGGCTCTGCGAGCTGGTCGGCTACCGCCGCGACGAGTTGCTGGGCCAGCGTGGCCTGGACCTGGACTACACCGGCTACTGGAAACCGGTGGAGGCGCTGTACGCCGATTTCCGCGCGGGCCGCGCCGAGTCGGGCAGCGTGGAGGTCTGCGTAAGGCACCGCGATGGCCACCCGTTCTGGATACTGGCCAACCTCAGCGTGATCCGAGGGGCGGACGACCGGCCGGCCTACGTGGTCGGCCAGTACGAGGCGTTCGGGGTGGGTGGGCAGGTCGGCGAGAACCGACTGGCCGAGCTGACTCGCATGGCGTTGCACGATCCGTTGACCGGGTTGGCCAACCGCGCCCTGCTGCTCGACCGGTTCGAGCAGGAGCTCGCCGAACTCCCCGATCGCGGAGACGTGCTCGCCGTGTTCCTGATCGACCTCGACGGGTTCAAGGAGGTCAACGATCACTACGGGCACGCTGCCGGGGACGAGCTCCTGCAGGCTGCGGCGCGCGAGCTGCTGGGCAGCGTGCGCACGGCCGACACCGCGGCCCGCGTCGGCGGTGACGAGTTCGTCGTGCTCGCCAACGTCGCCGACGAGTCGCAGGCGGAGGCCCTGCGCACCCGTATCGTCCAGCGGCTGAACACGGAAACCACCGCTCCCGGCCACCCCGTCAAGCTGGGCGCCAGCGTGGGTCTGGCTACTACCCGCGACGCTTCGAGCGCCCCCCGGGAGCTGATGGACAGCGCCGACCGCGACATGTACGCGCGCAAGCACCCCCGCCCCAGGTAGAGCCGGAAGGGCCCGCTGCGGGCAGCGCGACGGTGCGAATCCGGCCCGTTCGGCAGTGTGCGGCTGGGCAGCGTCGCGTCGTTCTGCAAGTCCTCCAGGATTCGCCAGTAGGCCGAATCCAGTGCGACAGATTTCCGGATAACCGAACATCCTATGTAGTTCATGGCGATATGGCGAACGCTGGATCGAGAATGTCGCACGTTCCGCCGCACGAATGATCTGTTCTGGAGGATGTCGTGTCCATCGCCTGGGGCCCGTTCCTGCTCGCCCTGCTGGTGATCGTGCTGGTACCGGGGCCGGACTTCGTCATGGTCACCAGTAACGCCGCCAACGGCGCGCGCTGGGGGTGGCTGGCCGCCGCCGGGGTCACCTGCGGTCTGCTGCTGCACGCCACAGCCGCCACGCTCGGCCTGTCAGCCCTGGTCATCGCCGCCCCGACGGCCCTGATGGTGGTCAAGGCCATCGGTGTCGCCTACCTGGCGTGGATGGGGCTGCAAATCCTGCGCCGGTCCGGTGGGGCGAAGCAAGCCGACACCGGCGCGGCGCCGCGCACCGGCGGCGCGGTGTTCCTGCGCGCGTTGCTGACCGATGTGCTCAACCCCAAGGTGATGCTGACGTTCCTCACTCTGCTGCCGCAGGCCATGGATCCCGCAGGGGAGCCGATGGCCCAGGCGGCGCTGCTCAGCGGCGTAGCCGTGTCGGCGTTCGCCGCGTGGTGGCTGGTCGTGGTGCCCTCGGTGCGCTGGTTGTCGGCGCTGCTGGCCAGCCCCAAGCGCCGCAAGGTTTTCGAACGCTGCTGCGGCGGTGCCCTGCTGGCCATGGCCACTTCCATCGCGGTGTCCTGACCGGACTCCGGTGAGACGGCGGGCGGCGGTCCTAGCGGATCGCCGCCCGCCGTCGTCTTGACGGCTCCAGCCGTCCCGATCCGGACGGGGATGCCGACGCGCCCGTGCCGTGAGTGGGTGTTTCGAGGTGTGGGACATCGGCGACAGGTGCCCGAGCGGCCACTGGCTACCGGATGATCACACCGTCCACGCCCGCGACCGTTCCCCGTGGATGGCGTGGTCGAGGATTGCTGTTGCCCGCATTGCAGAAACTGCGGGCTCCGGGTCAGTCCGCGGCCAGTGAACCCAGCGCCTCCTCGACGCAGTCGGACCAGGGCCGGCTGCCGAGTTCGGTGACTCCGGAGTCTCCGGCGAAGCCGCTGGAGATGACGACGTCGGGCGTGAGGTCGGCGAGCGTGCGAAGGCTGGCGGCGAGCGAGTCGCGGTCGCTGAAGCCGGGGATGTATCCGGCGAACCACTTGCCCTCCGCGTCGGGAAGAATCGAGTCGCCGGTGAACAGGTAGGTTGTGCCGTCCGCGGCGGGTGCCAGGAAGCAGGCGCTGCCCGGCGTGTGCCCCGGCGTCGGAATCACCTCGAACCCGTACGGCTGCTCGACGCGTCGCTCGTCGAATGCCTCGTCGACGGGGCAGGTTTCCGCCACGAGATCCTTCTCCGCCGCGCTGCAGTGCAGGGTCGAGCCGAATCGCTGCTTGATGGTGCGCAGCGAGGGCGCGATCTCGTCCTGGTGGCTCAGGTACTGGGCGGTCACGCCACCCGGCTCGGCGAGGCGAGCGATTTCCGGTTCGAGCGTCGTGTTGTAGAACAGGACGTTCCCACGTGGCGTTGTCCAGAGGTAAGCGTGCGTGCTCAAGCCCGGGGCCGGGAACTCTGCCTCGGTCTCCCACAGGTCGGGCCGAATCCGTTTCATGCGGTCCACCTCCCATTCCTCCACGGACTCGCCGTGGTCGTACGCGGCTCCAGCGAACTCTCCGAGAATCCGTGTCCTCCGAATCGGCTGGTTGCGACGCTAGGTGTTCAAGTTAGGTAGAAGTCAATAAGCCTCGATGGGCAGGCGGCGACGCACCTGCGCCTGCACCACATCGACGCGGCGATCGACCGCACGAACTGCTCCTCGCGCGCCCTCGCCCTGCCTGCGGCTTCCGACTGCACGAGGTCACCAGTGCTACCGAGGTCGTCCACCGGCGCGCCTCGGCGACCTGCGAGCGCGGCGACAGCCGAACATGCCAAACCGAAAGCGGTGGGTGATCACCGCTCGCGGTGCGCGTCAGATGTGTGGAATCCGGTGCGTGCCGCATGTCTCGCAGATGAAGCGCGGCGTGGGGAGTCGGTCGGGTCCGTTGCTCACTTGGTGGGGGCGCAAATCCGTGCTGTCGCACACCTGGCAGCGCACAGTGGATGTCGTGGTCGCTTCAGGCGCGAGGTTGGTCATTGGCCTGGCGCGCATGAGCCACTCCTCCCTTGGTGCGGTTGATATCTCGCCGGTGTCGTTCTCGGCAGAGCGGCGAGAGGCAATGTGCGCTCGGACACGAGCAAACCGCTGAATCCGTGGCCAGGATAATCAATGGAGGTCGAGAACGCATCGCTGCGGGAGTGCAACGCCACGGGCATGTGCGTGCCGACACCGAATGTTCACCCGGCGGAAATGAAATAGTCGAAATTGACGCCGGCGGGTGGCTTTCGAGCTGGTGAGTTGTCCGTGGCGGGCGCACGTCGAATCGAAGGGATCGCCCTACCTGTTCCAAGCGGAGTCGACGGCGAACAGGTAGTTGCGCGTCTCCGCGGTGACCGCGTCGGTCGGCGTCCAAGTCCGGTTGTTCCAGGTGTACATGGTGTAACCGAACGTGCGCAGTGAGCTGGTGAACTCGGCCGAGCTCGTGGCATACCTGGAAAGATGGCGGTCTTCGATTTCCAGTAGCAGCGTCGGCCGGTGCTTGGTGATGATCTTCTCCGCCCCGGTGACCACGTTCGGTTCGAAGCCCTCCGCGTCCACCTTCATGAAATCGACCCGATGAACGGTTTCCCGTTCGCAGAATTCGTCGATCATTTCGACCGGTGTGCGCCAGGATCGGCTTCGGGCGTGAGCTGTGCGCGGATTTTCCCGCCGGCTCCCGTCGCTGATGTGCGCGTGACCGTGAATCGGGGCGAGGCCGAACTTCACCGGTAGGCGCATCTCCAGTTCGCCCGACTCGGACCCCACGGCCGCATCCGTGATGCGCACGTTGCGCAGCCCGCAGCTGTGGACACCGGTCTTGAGCATTCGTCGCGGTTTGGGTTGGGGCTCGAACGAGTACACCGCTCCGGTCGGCCCCGCCAGATGGGCGAGGGTGAAGCTGTACATCCCGTAGGCGGCGCCGATGTCGAAGCAGACGTCACCGGGGCGGATGAGCTGCGGCAGGCCGCGCAGCTCGGGTTCGGCCCAGGACAGCGCGGCGGATCCGCGGAGCATGCCGGCTATCCACGAAAGGCGCCGTCGGTTTGCCGGATTTCCGACGGAATGTGGTGAGATGTTCTTGGTGGGAAGCGCGGACGCGTTCTGGGGAGCCATGTTGAGTGTGCGTTCCTTTCCTCGGCTCGCCCGTGGCGGCGATCCGGGCGTCGGCTTGGGCGTGGGTCTGATTGACCGGCCGACGGAAAGAATACTGCTACCGGTGGTGGTGGCTGCGTAACGTCAATTCTGCGCGCAATGTCCTGTTTTTGATTTCCTTTCGGCTGACCGAATTGGGATGTATGGGCGTCTCCGGGGTGCGCGGGGCGCAGCGGAAAGAACGGACATCCAAATGGAGTATGCGGATTTGCACGCTCGTCGGGCTCGCCGAGCAGTACCGTGCGCCGGTTCCGTGGCCCATCTGCGACCGAACCGGTGCGGCCGAAAAGTCCGTTTGCGTAACGTGCTCACCGTGCAGAGACCCGCCGATATCGTCGTCGAACCGGCCGTGCCCGCCGACGTGGTACCGCTGCACCGGCTGCGCCGACAGCTGGAGGACTGGCTGCGGGAAAAGGACATCCGGCAATGGCCGCCCGGCGAGGTGAGCTGGCGGATCATCGCGCATCAGGTCGATCGTCAGGAATGGCGACTCGTGCGGCATTCAGAACTCGGCGTGGCAGCCGCGATGCGGGTGCTGTGGGCGGACCCGGACTTCTGGGGCGAGGACAGTGCTCCCGCCGTGTACGTCCACGGCCTCATGGTGGATCGGGAAGCGGCCGGCCTGGGCCTGGGTGCGGCCATGCTGAACCGGGCGGTCGAGATCGGTCGTGAACGAGGAGTCCGAACCTGTCGACTCGACTGCGCAGAATCCAACGGCGCGCTGCGCTCCTACTACGCACGGCTCGGCTTCCGCGAGGTCGGCAGACGCGACTTCCGCGACCTGTTCAGCGTGACACTGTTCGAAAAGAAAATCTCCGAGAGGGATGCGTGAGCGGGATGGACGAGTCGGATGTCGAGCACCTTCGCCGCTGCGTGCGGTTGGCCGAAGAGGCGCTGGAAGCGGGTGAACAGCCGTTCGGTTCCGTGCTGGTCGCGGCGGACGGAACCGTCCGGGCCGAGGAGCGGAACCGGGTGTCCGACGGCGACCGGACCCGGCATCCGGAGTTCGAGCTGGCGCGCTGGTCCGCGTCGAACATGGCACCGGAGGAACGAGCAGCGGCCACCGTCTTCACCTCCGGCGAGCACTGCCCGATGTGCGCGGCCGCGCACGGCTGGGTCGGGCTAGGACGCATCGTCTACGCGAGCTCGTCGGCACAGCTGACCTCGTGGTTGGCGGAACTAGGCCTGCCCGCGCCGCCCGTCCGGCCGTTGCCGATCCGGGAGATCGTTCCTGGGCTGGTGGTGGAGGGGCCGGTGCCGAAGCTCGCGGACGAGGTGCGGCGACTCCACCTTCGGTGCCACGGTTCCGCCTGACTCCGCCTGTCCGCGCGTCGGGTCGTGCGGGCCCTCCGGCCCTGTCTCCGCTGGTGATCGCGGTCCGATGTGCCGTCCGTGCGATGCGTTGTCGCGCAACGGATCGGCGAAGGTAGATGCCGCGCCCCGAGCGTACTAGGATCTTGCCCCGTAAGCGGATGCGAATATCCGACGACCGTCGTTCCGGTTGCGGGAGCACATTTCGCCGGGATTCGTCGCCCGGTCCCGGGGCGAGCGGGCGTTGTCGTAGCATCGGGCGACCGTGCTCCGGGAGCAGTGCCCGCGCATCGTGGTCCCCTCGGGGCTGTTCGGTTCCGGCTCGCACCAACGCGGGACCGCACAGCGGCACTCCACGAGTAGCCAGTCGCTCGTTCCCCGGGCGCCGTCCCCGGAACACGGCCGATACGCTCAATCGATCTTGCCGCCAACCGCCCGCGAGGACCTGATTGATGTCAGCCCAGACACCCGTTCGTCATCAGACGGCGCGTCCGCCGCTCCGTCCGGTCTTGCGCGTACTGCTGATCACGCTGGTCCTCGCCGGTGGGACGTGCGCGGTGGCGACGCTGCTCGCGGTTCCGGAGTGGCAGTGGCTGGTGGCGGTTGCCGGTGGCCTGGTGACGTTGCTGCTGTGCGCCTCGTTGACGCTCACCACCTACAGCATCGAGGTCAACCGCGTCCTTCGCGGGGAAATCGCGGAGATGCGGTCCGAGGCGGCCAAGGTCGCCGACGACACCCTGCCGGTGCTCGTTCAACGCTTGCGCAACGGTGCCTCGCCGGATTCCGCGCTGCTCGAGGTGGAACAGCCGGAAAACGACGCCTACCAACGCGTGCTGTCGACTCTGGCGTTCGAGATCGGTACCGGCGAGCGGATGCGCGCGGCCGCCATGGCGGCGTGCGCGAACGCCGCAGGCCGAGTGCAGGCCCTGTCGACGAGCATGCTGGCCGACCTCCGGGAGATGGAGGAGCGGCATGACGAAGAGGTGCTCGGCGACCTGCTCCGGCTCGACCACAGCACGGCGCAGGCCGGTCGGCTGGCCGACAGCATCGCTGTGCTGACCGGTGCTCGATCCGGGCGCCGCTGGACGAAACCGATCGTGATGGAAAGCCTGCTGCGCGGAGCGGTAGGCCGGATCAGCGCTTACCAGCGCGTGCAGGTGCATTCCGCGAGCAACGCGGCGATCGTCGGTTACGCGGCCGAGGGCGTGATGCACGCGCTCGCCGAGCTGATGGACAACGCCACGAGCTTCTCGCCGCCGTCCGAGCTCGTCCACGTCTACGTCGAAGAAGTGCAAGCGGGCATCGTGGTCAACGTCGAGGACGGCGGGCTGGTCATGGGCGATCAGGCTCTCCGCCGCGCGGAGAAGGCGGTTTCGGCCGAACCGCTCGATCTGACGACTCTGTCCGGAACCCGGCTCGGCCTCGCGGTGGTCGGTTGCTTGGCCCGCAAGCACGGACTGACCATTTCGTACCGGCCGTCTTCGCGGGGAGGCACCGGCGTAGTTGTGATGATTCCGCGGAACCTGGTTACCGAGCCGCGTACGAATACGCCGGCTCCCGCCCCTCGTCGCACGGAGGTGACAGCCACGTCTCCGACAGTCCCGGCCGCGGCGCCCACGCCTGCGGATCCGCCCGAGCCCGTTCAGCCCGTTCAGCCCGTGCAGCACGTGCGGACCGCCGCCGAACCGGCCACACCTGAACCGGCCACCAAGCAGGCCGAATCGGAGGAGGGCGCGGAACCGGTGTGGCCGGCCGAACCGCCCGAACTTCCCCGTCGGCGTCGCGGTCAGACCCTTGCCGCGGCACGGTCGAACCCCCCGGCCGAGCCGAAGAAGTCGGTTACTTCCTCGCAGGAGGTGGCCGCCCGATTCGGCGCGTTCCGCCAGGCGGGCCAGAACAAGAGCACGTCCGGCGAGGGCGCCGATCCCGAAGCGCGGTGATCACGTGATTGTCGACGGGACGACGCGGCCGTTCGTGCGGTCGTCCTAACCGGACACTCCCGCCGAAATCCGACCGGACAACAGATTTGCCGGACAACAGATTGGAGGTAGGGGCTGATGCACCGGGTGTTCCCGCTCGGCTCATCCACCCCGTGATTCCGATGACCGCAATGAACCGCGACCTCGACTGGTTGCTGGAAAACCTGCTGGAGAAGACCCCCGGCACGCGGCACGCCCTCGTCCTGTCCAAGGACGGCCTCAAGCTGTGCCACACCTCGCTGCTCAACATGGACCAGGCCGATCAACTCGCCGCGATCTCCTCGGGGATCCAGAGCCTCTCCTTCGGTGCTTCGGTCGAGTTCGGTGACGGAACCGGTGGCGTTCGGCAATCGATGACCGAGTTCCACGGCGGCATCCTGTTCATCGTCGAAGCAGGTCAGGGAGCGCATTTGGCCGTTCTCGCCGCGGACGACGCCGATGTTGGCATCATTGGGCACAACATGAACGAATTGGTGGAACAGATCGGCGAGTACCTGAGTGCTCCGCCCCGCGAATCGAGTAATCAACCCGTATGACATGGCGACCGGTGGACAGCGATGACCCGGACCGGCTCTACACCGTCACCGGTGGGCGAAGCCGTGCCGACGAGAGTTCTCTGGACCTGGTCACGCTGATCGTGAGCGAGTGCGATCCGAGCGCGGGAATGCAATCCGAGCACGTCAAGATCCTGCGGTTGTGCCGCCGGCCGATGGCCGTGGTGGAACTGGCCTCGGATCTGGGGCTTCCGGTCAGCATTGTGAAGATCCTGCTGTGCGACCTGCTCGACACCGGCCGGATCACTGCCCGAAACCCCAGCGCGGCTCCGGAGCGGTCTTCGGAACTGCCCGATCCCGAAATCTTGAAACAGGTGCTCGTTGGACTCCAAAAGCTCTGAGCAGGCTGACCGCACTCCGCTGCGGGACACCGCCGATCAAGGCCTCAAGATCGTCGTTGTCGGCGGGTTCGGCGTCGGCAAGACGACAATGGTGCGTTCGGTCAGCGAGATCCGTCCGCTGAGCACCGAAGAGACCATGACCCAGGCGGGGGCCGGGGTCGACGACGCGTCCAGGGTCCAGGACAAGACGACCACGACCGTGGCGTTCGACTTCGGCCGGATCAGCCTGGACGAGCGCATGGTGCTCTACATGTTCGGCGCACCGGGGCAGGAACGCTTCTGGTTCCTGTGGGACCAGCTGTTCGCGGGAACTCTCGGCGCGGTCGTCCTGCTGGACACCCGCAGGCTGGCGGACTCCTGGTATGCCATCGACCGGCTGGAGCACCACGGCACACCGTTCATCGTCGCTCGCAACAACTTCAGCCAGCCGGTCCACTCCCTGGAACAGATCCGGGATGCCCTGGAACTGTCCGACGACGTGCCGATGATCGACTGCGACGCACGGCAGCGCGAGTCGAGCAAAGCCGTGTTGATTACTTTGGTGAACCACCTGTACGAGAAGTCCACTGCCCGGAAGAGCCTGCTGTGACCAATCCTCACCACGCCGAAATCTCCGGCCAGCTGCCTGACGCGTCCTCCGGCGGCGGGTGCCCGGTCAACCAAGGAGCCGTGCCGTTGCACGGGCCGAAGTTCCAGCAGACGCCTTCCGACCTGTATCGGGACATGCGTCGCAAGCACGGCCCCGTCGCGCCGGTCGTGCTCGAAGGCGGGATTCCCGCGTGGTTCGTCATGGGGTACCGCGAACTGCACCACGTGCTGAGCGATTCCCAGTTGTTCGCCAGGGACTGCCGCCGCTGGAACGCGTGGGACCAGGTCCCGGACGACTGGCCGCTGATGCCGTTCGTCGGGTACCAGCCTTCGTTGATGTTCGCGGAAGGCGCCGAGCACCAGCGGCGGGCCGGTGCGGTCAGCGACGCGCTCGGCGCGGTGGACCAGTTCGAGCTGCGGACGAACTGCGAGCGGATCGCGGACATGCTGATCGACAAGTTCGTCGGCAGCGGTGAAGCGGATCTGATGGCTGAGTACGCCCACCCGCTCCCCACGATCGCGATGTCCGGGGTGTTCGGGATGCCGGAGTCCCAGTCCCAGCAGCTCATCGCCGACATGAACGAGACCATGGACGGCTCGGAAGGGTCGGTGGCCGCGCACGGGCGGTTGCAGGCCACCATGCAGAACCTGCTCGAAACCAAGCGGGCCCGCCCCGGCTCCGACCTCCCGTCGCGCCTGCTGGCGCACTCGGCGGGGCTCACCGATGCGGAACTGGTGCAGGACCTCCTCGTGGTGATGACCGCTGCGCAGCAGCCGGTGGCGTTCTGGATCGGCAACACGCTCCGCCTGATGCTGACCGACCGGCGGTTCGCCGTGACGCTCTCCGGTGGACGCCGCAGTGCGGACCAGGCGCTCAACGAGGTGTTGTGGGAGGACACGCCGACGCAGAACTACCTGGGCCGGTGGGCCTCCCGGACTACCCAGCTGGGTGGTCAGCGGATCGCGGAGGGCGACCTGCTGGTCCTGGGCTTCGCGGCCGCGAACTCGGACCCGAGGGTGCGGCCGGACGCCTATTCCGGCTCGTTCGACAACCAGGCCCAGATGTCGTTCAGCCACGGCGAGCACTGCTGCCCGTTCCCGGCGCCGGAACTCGGCCAGATCATCGCCAAGGCAGCCGTCGAGGTGTTGCTCGATCGGCTGCCCGACGTCTATCTAGGGGTCTCGCCGGATGCGTTGGTGTGGAGTCCGTCGGTGTGGATGCGGGGTTTGACGACTTTGCCGGTCGAGTTCTCCCCCGTCTGAGGAGGTTCGCCGGTCCGGTCTCGCTGCCCCGGTTGGTTCACGCCACCGGTTGCGGCGGGTTGAACCGGACCGGCACGGAGACGGGGCCCCGGGTGAACACCCCCTGCTCGACCATTTCCACGCCCTGCTCGATTTCCAGGTCGCTCATCGCGTCGAGCAACTTGTCGGTGCCGACCTCCACCTCGGCTTTCGCCAGCAGTGCGCCGACGCAGAAGTGCCGCCCCAGTGCGAAGGACAGGTGGTTGGCGGCGGCCGAGAACGCGGTGGTGGCGTTGAGGTCCTCGCGGAAGATGTTGAACGTGTCCGGGTCGGTGTAGCGGCTGCTGTCCCGGTTGGCGGCGCCGATCAGACAGGTGATGGTACTGCCGGCGGGCACGACGCCACCGCTGAGCGTCACGTCCTCCGCGGGCTGTCGCATGATCATGTGGACCGGTGGGGTGTACCGGAGGGTCTCGGCGAATGCGCGCGGAATGAGACTCCGGTCTTCGCGCACGGCGGCCAGCTGTTCCGGATTGTCCAGCAGGTTGCGGAAAATCCCGCCGAGGGCCTTGTCGGTGGTTTCCCCGCCTGCGGCCAGCAGCAGGCTGCAGAACGCCTTGATGTCCTCGTCGCTCATGCGGGTGCCGTCGACCTCGGCTTCGCACAACGTCGACAGCAGGTCGTCGCCGGGGTTGGCGCGCCGCTCGCGGATGATCGGCAACAGGTAGTCGGCGAGTTCCTCGCGGGTCCGCATGCCGTCGGCGGCCACGTCGGGGTCCTGGGAGAGGTTGCCGAGGAAGCCGATGATCGCCGTGTACCACTTGTGGAACCGGGGGTAGTCGGCCTTGTCCAGGCCGAGCATGTCGGCGATGACGTTGACCGGGAACTTGGTGGCGAACTCGGAGACCAGGTCGGCTTTGCCGGTGTCGCGGAATCCGTCGATGAGTTCACGGGCATTCCGCTCGATGACGGGCAGGAAGGTCTCTTCGAGTGCTTTGCCGCGGAAGGCGGGAGCGATCAGTGCGCGCCGCACGGCGTGGTCGCGTCCGCTCATCTGCAGGATCGTGCGGCCGTGGACGGGTTCGAGCTGCCAGGAGTAGTTGTCGGTCGTGAAGGTCGAGTCGCGGAAGGCGCGCTCGACGTCTTCGTACCGGGAGACGATGTAACTCTGCATCGCTTCGTGCCAGATCAGCGGGAAGTCTTCCCGCATGATCCGGTAAGCGGGGTACGGGTCAGCTGCGAACTCGGCCGAAAGGATGTCTGGGGCTTCTCGGGTCGTGTTCATCGCGCTCCCTCGATAAGCAGTGATTACCGGTGAAGGCTATTTAGTGACACTCGGTAGGTCCACATGTTCTTGATCATGCGGACGGAGCGTGTTCGTCGCAGTGGCCGCGCCCGATTCATCGCTTTGTTCGGTGACCTGCGAGGTAGTACGGGGATGGGCGCTCGCTCCGGAGGCTGTTCCGGCTGCGTTCAGAGTGGTACTTCACCCGAATGACGCAGTATCGGGCTTTGGGGCTCGTGCTCGTGTCCTGTGTCTGCCCCTGCCCGTGCCAGGCGTCGCGCTCAGGGGACATCGACCTCGGTGTAGGTCGTTTCGCCCAGTTCGATCGCGGCCGACCCCGCCGTCGCCCCGGCGAGCCAGTCGCGGAACTCCGACAGGCCGGCGTCCGGCACGTGCAGGGTGAACCGGACGTCCTCGGCGTAGTGGACGTCGGCGACGTGGTGGCCCGCCGAACGCAGCTCGTTCTCCAACTTCCCGGCTGTCGTGTAGTCGACCCTGGTCGAGACCGTCCGCATCGGCCGGAGTTCCACCATGCCCAACTGGTCGAGCGTCGCCGAAACGGCGCCGCCGTACGCGCGGACCAGTCCGCCCGCTCCCAACAGCACCCCGCCGAAGTAGCGGGACACCACGGCGACGGTGTTGGTCAGCTCGTTTCGCCGCAGCACTTCGAGCATCGGGACGCCTGCCGTGCCCGCGGGTTCGCCGTCGTCACTGGACTTCTGGGTCTGCCCGTCGTCTCCGAGCACGTAGGCGTAGCAGTGGTGCCGTGCGTCGTGGTGCTCCTTGCGGCGGTGCTGAATCAGTTCCCTCGCCTGCCCGTCGGAGTCCACCCGCTGGATCGCGCACAGAAACCGAGATCGCTTGATCTCGGTTTCGTGCTCGCCCGACCGCTTGGCCATTCGCATCCGGTGTGCCCTCTTTCGCTCGCCTTTCGAGGTAACGCTCTCACCAGGCCATCGAGTGATGTCGAACACTCATCCGTAGCATCCCTCGTTGGGGTAATCGAGGTCGGCTCCTCGCCTCGATTGCGCAGGTCAGAGCCCATACGGCACAGATCACTCGGACGCGGTTTTCCGTTGTGGACCCGGGACACGTAACGTCCACTCTCATGGAGCAGTCATCGAGTCCGCTGGAACCCGGCACGCGTGTGCGTGCTTCGTTCGGTCGGTTTCGTGATCAGATGGGCACGGTGGTGGAAGCAGCCTCCGGGCTACCGGAAGTCTTCGACGGCCCGGTGCTGTGGGTTCGGTTCGACGGCGACGAGGAGCCCGGCCTGGTGGCCGGCCGATTCCTCGAATCCGCCGCCTGACCGGGCATCAGCTCATCCCCAGATCTCACGAGCCGTTTCGACCACCAAACGCAGCTTGTCCACTTGCTGCTCGTAGCTGAGGGCGTTGCCTTCCTCGGTGGAGGCAAACCCGCACTGCGGTGACAGGCACATCTGGTCGAGGTCCAGGTACTGGCTCGCCTCCTCGATACGGCGCTTCAGTTCGTCCTTCGATTCGAGCTCGCCGCGTTTGGTCGTGACCAGGCCGAGCACCACGGTCTTGCCCTTCGGCACGAACCTCAGCGGAGCGAAACCGCCCGAGCGTGCGTCGTCGAACTCCAGGAAGAATCCGTCCACGTCGAGTTCGTTGAACAGTGCCTCGGCGACGAAATCGTAACCGCCCTCGGCGACCCACGAGGAGCGATAGTTTCCGCGGCACATGTGAGTCGTCACCGTGAGCGTGTCCGGTCGGTTCGAGATCGCCGCGTTGATCAGTTCGATGGTGCGCAGGTGCTCGCTCTCCGCATCGTCGCCACGCGCCGCGAGCTGCTCCCGCTGGTTCGGGTCGTTGAGGTAGGCGAGGCTGGTGTCGTCGAGCTGGAGGTAGTGGCATCCCAGGTCGGCCAATGCCCGGACCTCGGAGGCGTAGGCGGCGGCCAGGTCGGTGCGGAACTCCGCCAGGTCCGGGTAGACGGATTCGTCGATGGCGGCGCGGCCACCCCGGTAGTGCAGCATGCCCGGGGACGGGATGGTCAGCTTCGGCGTCGCGCTCGTGGCCCGTTCGGCCAGTGCGGTGAAGGCGTCTCCGAAGATCGTGTGACCCAGCGAGATCTTGCCGTCCACTCGCATTTCGGGGGTGGCGAACTCGAGGTCGCCATCGGCATTGTGGAACTTGACCGTCAGCGCGGAGTCGTCGACGCGGGAGACGCCGTCGAGCTGGTACAGAAAATCCATGTGCCAGGAGCTGCGCCGGAACTCGCCGTCGGTCGCGGTCGAGAGCCCGACCTCTTCCTGCATGGCGACCACTTCGGTGATCGCGTCGTCTTCGACCTGCCGTAGTTCGTCGGCCGTGATGTCGCCCGCCGAGAACTCCTCGCGAGCTGTCCGGAGCCGTTGGGGCCGCAGCAGGCTACCGACGTGGTCTGCACGGTAAGGGGGAGTGACGCGAGGACTCATGCCGTTGCAACTTACTGCTTCGTTGGTCGACTGCCTAGACTCTGCTCCATTCGAGTTGATCAATACCCATGATCGGTTACTAAATGTGAGCAAGGACAACCGAGACCGAACCGGTGGGTGGATAAACTTGTCGCAGCCAAGTGACTCGGTGGACGGATGGAGACGATGCGAGTTCTCGTGATCGGGGCGGGGGTCGGGGGGCTCGCCGTTGCGAAGGGTCTGCTCGCCCAAGGGCATGACGTTCGGATATACGAGCATTCCGAAGCGCTCCGAACCGGCGGCGCCGGGCTGACGGTGTGGAGCAACGGCACTGCCGCGCTGCGGGATCTCGGAGTGCAACTCGACGACGTCGGGCGAGAACTCCACAGCCTGCGCTCGCTCACCGAGAGCGGGCGATTGTTGTGGGAAGCCGACCTCGACGAGGTCACCGAGCGGCTCGGAGCGCCCACCGTCGAGGTGGCACGTCCGGAGCTGCTCAGCACCATCGCGGACGCGCTTCCGCCGGGGATCCTGCACTTCGGCAAGCGCTGCGTCGGTGTCACCGAACACGCCGACCACGTCGCGGCCGAGTTCGACGACGGCTGCGTCGTCACCGCCGACCTGCTCATCGGTGCAGACGGGCAACGATCGGCCGTCCGCCGCGCGCTACTCGGCGGCGAGCCCGCCAGGCCGACGGGCTGGGCGAGTTGGCAAGGTCTGACCCGCAGCGATCTGCCGGTCGCGCATGGCTACCAAACATTGAACATCGCCGGCCGCGAAGGCCACTGCGGCCTCATCCCGGCAGGCGGCGGCAGGCTGCACTGGTGGTTCGACCTGCCGTGGCGGGACGGTGATCCGGTGCTGTCGGTGGCCGATCTGCGCCGGGCTTTCGACGGCTGGCCGGACCAAGTCCGCGAGCTACTGGCCGAGATCGGCGACGACGACCTCGGCTTCTTCCCGCACATTCGCCACCAGGTGCCCAAGGTGTGGGGATCGGCGCGCACGACCTTGCTGGGCGATGCGGTGCACGCGATGCCCCCGGCGGTCGCGCAGGCGGCGAACCAGACGCTCGAGGACGCCTGGATGCTCTCGCACGCGCTGGCCGGGAGCACCGGTGAAGTCGAGCCGTTGCTGCGTTGGTACGAGCGGGAGCGCCGTCCCCGGGTGGTGAAGATTTCTCGCACGGCTGCGTTGACCTCGGCGCAGCGCAAAACCCCGCTGCAGCGGCTCGGCAAGTTCCCGAAGTGGATGGCCACCCGCAGTCAGGTGGCCACGCTGCGCGCGGGCAGCACAGTGCTGCGCGGCCTCACGCCTACCCCGGTCAGAGTGGGGCTGGCCTGATTCGGGGGTGTGCGATATCGCGAAACCGCACACCCCGCTCGCGTTTCGAATCGTCCCGGCGGTGTCGTGCCTCCCGTTGCGGAGCGGACCGCAGTGCACAGGAGCGCCCACGGGACCTCCCGCCGGTGGCCCCGCATGAGCCACGCGCGGCCACCGAGACGGGGTTGCTGAATCAGGCTCCCAGGACGTCCGGGTCCGGGCCGACGCGTTCCCCGGCGTCGAGCGAGGCGATCACCGACATGTCGTCATCGGCGATCTCGAATCCGAAGACGTCGATGTTGTCGCGAATCCGGGACGGCGTCACCGACTTGGGGATCACGACGTTGCCCAGCTGCAGGTGCCAGCGCAGCACGATCTGAGCGGCCGACTTGCCGTACTTCTCGGCCATCGAACTCAGGGTCTGGTCCTCGAGCAGGCCCTTGCCCTGGCCCAGCGGGCTCCACGCCTCGGTGAGGATGCCGTGCTCGCGGTGGAAAGCGCGCAGATCACTCTGCTGCAGCCGGGGGTGCATCTCGACCTGGTTGATCGCGGGCACCACGTCGGTCTCCTCGAACAGCCGACGCAGGTGCGGGATCTGGAAGTTCGAGACCCCGATCGCCTTCGACAAGCCGTCGGCGTGCAGCTTCTCGAACGCCTTCCACGTGTCGACGTAGGAGTCCTGACCCGCGGCGGGCCAGTGGATCAGGTACAGGTCGACGTACTCGAGTCCGAGCTTGCTCAGGCTCTCGTCGAATCCCTTCAGGGCGTTGTCGTAGCCCTGCATGTCGTTCCAGAGCTTGGTCGTGACGAACAGGTCCTCACGCGGAATGCCGGACTGGGCGATGGCCGTTCCAACGGCTTCCTCGTTGCCGTACAGGGAGGCGGTGTCGATGCTGCGGTAGCCGGCTTCCAGGGCACTGCGCACCGCATCGACTGTTTCTTCCTGCGACATCTGGAAGACGCCGAAGCCGAGCTGCGGGATCTCGGCTCCGGTGTTCAGCGTGATGTTGGGAACCTGGGTCATGTAGGTTTTCCTCCGAAGGTCGAAACGCGTGCTGGTCGGCTCCGGCGACGCTCGCGCCGCAGGCGCCCACCCCTCCTTGTGCAACCGACGACGGGGGATCGTGATTCCCGATCGATCCTGATGGTTTACATCACAGCACGGGGCGGAGTGACCGGCCAGCGATCCCGCGTCACCCGGCCCGGCTCGGTTCGGATTCGACCGCGGGGCCGGCGGTCTGCTCGGAGGTGACGGATCGGTGCGTGGCCACGACCTCGGTGGCGTTGGGGCGCTTGTCCAGCCAGCCGGAGAGCAGGGCGAAGCCGAGACCGGTCAGGGCCAGCAGCGCACCCACCCAGCTGGGCGAGACCAGGCCGAACCCGCCTGCGATGACCAGGCCACCGAGGTAGGCACCGAGCGAGTTGGCGATGTTGAACGTGGACTGGATCGCGGCCGAACCCAGTGCGGGAGCTTCCTTCGCCTGGTCCAGGATGCGGGCCTGGATGCTGGGGATCGCGGCGAAGCCGGTCGCGCCGACGAGGAACACGTTCAGCGCGGCCAGCACCATGCTCTGCGAGGTGAACAGGAACATGGTCAGCGACACGGCCAGCGCGGCGAGGAACACGTACAGCGTGCGCATCGGCGCCCGGTCCGCCAAGCGGCCACCGATGACCGTCCCGACGGTCATGCCCACACCGAACAGCGCGAGCAGTACCGTCACCGCCGTGGGCGTGTAGCCGGTTACGTCGGTGAGCAGCGGCTTGATGTAGCTGTAGAACGAGAAGGTCGCGGCGAATCCGAACACGACCACGGCGAAGGCCAGCCAGACCTGCGGGCGTCGGAACGCGACCAGTTCACCGCGCAGGCTGACGTCGGTGGGCTTCGGCTGTTGCGGGACGAGAGCGCCGACGGCAGCCATGGCGACCAGGCCGATGAGGGCGACGAGGCCGAACGTCCAGCGCCAGCCGAGTTGCTGGCCGACCAGGGTGCCGGCCGGAACACCGACGATGTTGGCGACGGTGAGGCCGATGAACATCATCGAGATGGCCTGGGCGCGCTTGTCCCGGGCAACTAGGGAGGCGGCGACCACGGCGCCGACCCCGAAGAAAGCCCCGTGCGGCAGGCCGGCCACGAAACGTGCGGCGAGCAGCAGCGAGTGGGTGGGGGCGAGCGCGGAAAGCACGTTGCCGACCGTGAACAGCGCCATCATGCTCAGCAGCATCGTCTTGCGTCGGGTGCGCATGCCCGCCGCGGTGAGTAGTGGGGCGCCGACCACAACGCCGATGGCGTACAGCGAGATGTATCCACCCGCTGCCGGGATCGAGACCTGCATATCGGAGGCCACTTCGGGCAGCAGCCCCATCATCACGAACTCGGTGGTTCCGATGCCGAAAGCGGCGATGGCGAGTGCCAGCAAGGCAACAGGCAACGATTCTCCCTGAGGGTCTAGGAGTGGTCCGTGGTCGTTCCGGGGTCGTTCCGGGTGGTGCGCGGGAACCCGCACCGGCGTTGGCGCGCGGTTCGGACGAGGGCCTGCTCGTGCGCGATGGTGTAGCTCGTGCGCGATGGTCCTGCTCGTTCGACGGTCCTGCCTGTTCGACGGTCCCGTCGGCCCGACGTCCTGTCCGCTCGACGTCCTGCTCGTTCGACGGGTGGTCGATGATGTGGCGATCGGTCCGTGCTCACGCCGGATGCGCCGGGTCCGCTGCGCTGCGGAACCCGCCCCGCCGATGAAGTCGTGGGGCGTCGGTTGCCGGTGGCTCCCGCGCAGGTTCAACACTAGTGGGCGAGCGCCTGTTCCTGAACCGATTATGAACCGGGCCACTACCCGGTCACTCGTTCAGTCGAGCTCGTGACGGGGAGCGGCTGCGCTACTCGCCCGACTCGGGCGGTTTGGTCGATTTGTTCCGACCGCCGAGCGTGGCGTGAGCCTCGCTCTCGAGTCGCTCGGCCATGTGCGGGTAGTGCAGTTCGAAGGACGGACGGATGGAGCGGATGCGCGGCAGTTCGGTGAAGTTGTGCCGCGGCGGTGGGCACGGGGTCGCCCACTCCAGCGAGTTTCCGTGTCCCCACGGGTCGTCGACGTTGGCCAGCACGCCGAACCGGTAGCTCTTGATCACGTTCCAGATGAACGGCAGCATCGAGGCGCCGAGCACGAAGGCCCCGACGGTGGAGATCACGTTCAGCGTGGTGAACCCGTCGCTGGGCAGGTAGTCGGCGTACCTGCGAGGCATCCCCTCATCGCCCACCCAGTGCTGCACCAGGAAGGTGACGTGGAAGCCGATGAAGGTCAACCAGAAGTGCAGTTTGCCCAGTCCTTCGTCCATCATCCGGCCGGTGAACTTGGGGAACCAGAAGTACACCCCGGCGAAGACCGCGAAGACGATCGTGCCGAACAGCACGTAGTGGAAGTGGGCCACCACGAAGTACGTGTCGGTGACGTGGAAGTTGACCGGTGGCATGGCCAGCAGCACGCCGGTGAGCCCGCCGAGCAGGAAGGTCACCAGGAAGCCCATCGAGAACAGCATCGGGGACTCGAAGGTGATATGACCTCGCCACATCGTGCCGATCCAGTTGAAGAACTTGATCCCGGTCGGCACCGCGATCAGGAACGTGGCGAAGGAGAAGAACGGCAGCAGCACCGCACCGGTCGCGAACATGTGGTGGGCCCACACGACGACCGACAGGACACCGATGAGCAGGGTGGCGAAGACCAGGCCGGTGTAGCCGAACAGCGGTTTGCGGCTGAACACCGGGAGTATCTCGGTGATGATGCCGAAGAACGGCAGCGCCACGATGTAGACCTCGGGGTGGCCGAAGAACCAGAACAGGTGCTGCCAGAGGATCGCTCCGCCGTTGGCCGGGTCGAACACGTGCGCGCCTAGGTGGCGGTCCGCCAGCAGGCCCATCAACGCCGCTGTGAGGATCGGGAACGCGATCAGCACCAGGATGCTGGTGACCAGGATGTTCCAGGTGAATATCGAGATCCGCCACATCGTCATGCCGGGGGCTCGCAGGCAGACGATCGTGGTGATCATGTTGACCGCGCCGAGGATGGTGCCGAGGCCGCTGACCAGTAGCCCGGTGACCCACAGGTCTCCGCCGGTGCCACCGCTGAACATGTCGGTGGACAGCGGCGTGTAGGCGGTCCAGCCGAAGTCGGCGCCGCCACCGGGCACGGCGAGCCCGGCGAGCACGGTCAGCCCGCCGAACAGGAACAGCCAGTACGAGAAGGCGTTGAGTCGGGGGAACGCCACGTCCGGAGCGCCGATCTGCAGCGGCAGGATGAAGTTGGCGAAGCCGAACACGATCGGTGTCGCGAACAGCAGCAGCATGATCGTGCCGTGCATGGTGAACAGTTGGTTGTACTGCTCCTGGGACAGGAACTGCAGGCCCGGCTGCGCCAGTTCCCCGCGGATGAGCAGCGCCATCGCGCCGCCGATCACGAAGAACGCGAACGCGGTGACGAGGTAGAGCAGGCCGATCTGCTTGGGGTCGGTGGTGCGCAGCCACGGCAACATGCGCGAGCCCTTGATCGGCCGCTTCCACGTGAACGCGCGGGTGGGTATCGGGCTCGGACGCGTCCTCACTGTGGCCATGCCGGTCTCCCTCGCATCGCTGACCTGCTGACCAGTCTTGACCCCGCGCGCGGAGCCCGCAAAAGGTGTGTGCTGGGGGCGGTGTTCGGCACCGCTGCTCACCCTTTCGACCAAACGGAGGTTTGGATGGCTCTCACGCTCGGCGGCGGCCCGCTCACGTCGCGACCGCCGGAAACGGTCAACTACCGAATCGACGGTCCCCGGCACCGGTTGTTCTGGCAACACTTCCCCCGGCGTGTCCGGGCGGTGCTCGGTGAGCGGTTGGTACTGGACAGTGACAACGCGAAGCTCTTGCACGAAAGCAACCTGTTGCCGCAGCTCTACGTGCCGCGGGAGGACGTCGACACCGCGCTGTTGGAGTCGACCACGCATCGGACGCACTGCCCGTTCAAAGGTGATGCGTCCTATTTTTCCGTGCGTGCAGGTGAGCGCGTGGCGGAGAACGCGGTGTGGCAGTACCCGGATCCGCTACCGGAGGCCGGCTGGCTGGCCGACCACCTGTCGGTCGAGTGGAACTCGATGGACGGGTGGTTCGACGAGGACGAGGAGGTCTTCGGGCACCTCCGCGACCCGTATCACCGGGTGGACATCCGCGACACCACTCGCCACGTCCGCGTGCTCGCCGGGCAGGTGCTGGTCGCCGAGACACGGCATGCCCGCCTGCTTTCCGAGACCGGACTGCCGAACCGGTTCTACGTTCCGCGTGAAGACGTCCGGGTCGACTTGTTGGAGCCGAGCGCGACCCACACGTGCTGCCCGTACAAGGGGAGGGCTTCGTACCACGCGCTGCGGGCCGGAGACGCCGTGATCAGCGATGCGGCGTGGAGTTACCCGGTGCCGCTCGACGAGGCGACGGCGATCGCCGGGCGGCTGTGCTTCCTCGCGGACGGGGTGCGGACCGAGGTCGACGGCGAGCCGGTGTGAGCGTCCGACCTCGGAGCGCGGATCACCGCCGGCGTGCGGAATCGGGCTGCGGTCGGGTTGTCGGGAGCAGCGCGTCGAGGGCCATCCGGTGTAGCAGCGCGGACATCGCGTCCCGGTCGAGGTACGTGCTGTGCGGGGTGGAGTTGATCAGCCCAAGCACCGCGTGGGCCGCGGCCCTGGCGGTCGGCCGGTCCAGGTCGGGGCGGACGGAACGCAGCGTGCCGACCCAGACCTCGACGTAGGCGCGCTGCAGTTCGCGCACCCGGTGGTGGTCGGAGCTGGCGAGGCTGTCCAGGTCGCGCATGTGCACGGTGATCAGCGCCGGGTTGGAGAGGGCGAACTCGACGTGCCAGCGCACCAACTGCTCCAGGGCCCGGTGCGGTTCGTCCGAGCCGTTCACCCGGGACTGCCCGCCGTGCAGCAGTCTATCGCTGATTCGAGTGAGCATTTCGGCAAGCATTGCGTCTTTGCTGCGGAAATGCCGGTATAGGGCAGGACCGGAGATGCCGACGGAGGCACCGATGTCGTCGATGCCGACGCCGTGGAATCCATAGCGGGCGAACAGCTCGGCGGCCGCGGCGAGGATCTGGTCTCGTCGGCTCGACTTGCCGATTTCTGCGGTGGCTTCTTCGGTCATTGTCCGCTGATACTAGACGAAAGGTGTTAGTAGTCGTTAACATCCGACGGGTTAACGATGACTAACCCCACCGATGCGGAAGGTGTCCACGACACATGGATGCGCCGGTCCTGCCCACAGCCGCCGACCCGACCGCGGAGGCCTTCGCGCAACACGCGAAGAGCCACGCGGAACTCGTCGCGGACCTCGATCGCGAACTCGACCACGCCCGCCGAGGCGGCTCGGAGAAATCGCGGCAACGACACGTCGAACGCGGCAAGCTGCTGCCGAGGGACCGGGTGGACGCCCTCCTCGACCGCGGGTCCCCGTTCCTGGAGCTCTCCCCGCTGGCCGCGCGCGGGCTCTACGACGACGACGCTCCCTCGGCGGGGATCATCACCGGGATCGGCCGGGTGTCCGGCCGGGAGTGCGTCATCGTCGCCAACGACGCCACCGTCAAGGGCGGCACCTACTACCCGATGACGGTCAAGAAGCACCTGAGGGCACAGGAAGTGGCGCTGCACAACAACCTGCCCTGCCTGTACCTGGTGGATTCGGGTGGCGCGTTCCTGCCCATGCAGGACGAAGTGTTCCCGGACCGGGAGCACTTCGGGCGGATCTTCTACAACCAGGCGACGATGTCCGCCAAGGGCGTTCCGCAGATCGCGGCGGTGCTGGGATCCTGCACCGCGGGCGGCGCCTACGTGCCCGCGATGAGTGACGAGGCGGTCATCGTCCGGGAACAGGGCACGATCTTCCTCGGTGGCCCGCCACTGGTCAAAGCCGCCACCGGGGCGGATGTGACCGCCGAGGAGCTCGGCGGGGGCGACCTGCACTCGCGCACCTCCGGAGTCACCGACCACCTCGCCGCCGACGACGCCGACGCATTGCGCATCGTGCGCTCCATCGTGAGCACCCTCGGGCCACGGCCATCGCGGCCGTGGGAGGTCACAGCCGTGGAAGAACCGGCGGCCGACCCCGACGAGCTCTACGGCGTCGTGCCCACCGACAGCCGCACCCCCTACGACGTGCACGAGGTCATCGCCCGGATCGTGGACGGCAGCAGGTTCGCCGAGTTCAAACGCGACTACGGCACGACGCTGGTCACCGGGTTCGCGCACATCCACGGCCACCCGGTCGGGATCGTGGCCAACAACGGCATCCTGTTCGGCGAATCGGCGCTCAAGGGAGCGCACTTCATCGAACTCTGCGACAAGCGCTCCATTCCGCTCGTGTTCCTGCAGAACATCTCCGGGTTCATGGTCGGAAAGGAGTACGAGGCGGGCGGGATCGCCAAGCACGGCGCCAAGATGGTCACCGCCGTCGCCTGCGCGCGCGTGCCGAAGTTCACCGTGGTCATCGGCGGATCGTTCGGTGCGGGCAACTACTCGATGTGCGGCCGGGCCTACTCGCCGCGGTTCCTGTGGATGTGGCCGAACGCCCGGGTCTCGGTGATGGGTGGCGAACAGGCCGCCTCGGTGCTCGCGACCGTGCGCCGCGACCAGTACGACGAACGCGGGCAGGAATGGTCCGCGGAGGACGAGGAAGCCTTCAAGGAGCCCATCCGCGACCAGTACGAACACCAGGGCCATCCCTACTACTCCACGGCACGGCTGTGGGACGACGGGGTGATCGACCCGAAGCAGACCCGCACCGTCCTCGGGCTGGCGATCGGGGCCGCGGCGAACGCCCCGCTGGCGGACGTCGGCTACGGCGTCTTCCGGATGTGAACCCGTGAAAACGGGGACCGACCGGTGCGGGAGCCCTGGAATGGCCCGACGCACATCGAAGACCGGACCGAAGCGAGGGGCTGGGTGGAGCAAGTGAGCATGAGGCGTTTCGACACGGTGCTGGTGGCCAACCGTGGTGAGATCGCGGTCCGCGTGATCCGGACCCTGCGCGACCTCGGGATCCGATCGGTCGCCGTCTACAGCGACGCCGACCGCGACGCGCGGCACGTGGCAGAGGCCGACACGGCGGTGCACATCGGACCCCGCGCGGCGGTCGAGAGCTACCTGTCCGTCGAACGGATCCTCGACGCCGCGCGGCGCACCGGTGCCCAGGCGATCCACCCCGGCTACGGTTTCCTCGCCGAGAACACCGACTTCGCCGGAGCCTGCGCCGATGCAGGCATCGCGTTCATCGGCCCACCCGCCTCGGCGATCGACTCGATGGGCGACAAGATCCGGGCCAAGAGCACCGTGCGCGAGGCGGGTGTCCCGGTGGTGCCCGGTCGCAGCGAGCCCGGCATGTCGGATGCCGACGTCGCGGCCGCCGCCGTCGAAGTCGGATTTCCGGTGCTGCTCAAACCCTCCGCGGGCGGAGGCGGCAAAGGCATGCGTGCCGTGTACGCCGAATCGGAACTGGCCGAGCAGATCGCCTCCGCTCGGCGAGAAGCGCGCGCGGCGTTCGCCGACGACGCACTGCTCGTCGAGCGCTACGTCGCCACCCCGCGCCACATCGAGGTGCAGGTCCTGGCCGACTCGCACGGTAACGTCGTCCATTTCGGCGAGCGCGAGTGCAGCTTGCAGCGGCGGCACCAGAAGATCGTCGAAGAGGCGCCGTCACCGCTGTTGGACGAACAGATCCGGCGACGGATCGGATCATCAGCGGTGGAAGCAGCCCGCGCGGTCGGCTACGTCGGCGCGGGCACCGTGGAGTTCATCGTCTCCGCCGACCGGCCGGACGAGTTCTTCTTCATGGAGATGAACACGCGCCTGCAGGTGGAACATCCCGTGACCGAGCTCGTCGCGACCATCGACGGCACGCGCGGTGTCGACCTCGTCGAGTGGCAGCTTCGGGTCGCCGAAGGCGAGGAACTCGCGTTCGACCAGGACCGGCTCGGCCTGGAAGGGCACGCGGTCGAAGCCCGCGTGTACGCGGAAGACCCGGACCGGGGATTCCTGCCGACCGGCGGAACCGTTCTCGGCCTGCACGAACCCGATGGCCCGGGGGTTCGCGTGGACTCCGGGGTGCTCGCTGGCAGCGAAGTCGGCTCCGACTACGACCCGATGCTGGCCAAGGTCATCGCCTGGGCGCCCACTCGCGATCAGTCGCTGCGCAGGCTGGACGCGTCGCTGGCCGGAACCGTGCTACTCGGGCTGCACACCAACATCGGCTTCCTCCGGGCGCTGCTGGCCAACGCGGACGTGCGTGCCGGACAACTCGATACCGGGTTGGTGGAGCGGGAATTCGCGACGCTCGGTACCGCGACGCGGCCGAACGAGGTTTACATCGCCGGTGCCCTGGAACGCCTGCTCGAGGCCGAACCGGAAGGCCCGGTGATCGATCCTTGGGAACTTCCGGGTGGTTGGCGCCTCGGCGCGCACGCGTGGACCGTATGGCGTTTCGCCGGAATCGACGGCGAGGTCCGCGTCCGGGTGCGCGGCCGTGCCAGTGATGCGGAGGTCTCGGTGGACGACGGCCCGGTGGTCCTGGCGCGGGCCGAACGGGACGGCGACTCGCTGACCGTGACCTGTGACGGCAGCACGCTCCGCTACCGGTGTGCGCGTGCCGGCGACACGACATGGCTGGCCGCCGGCGGGCAGACCTGGGCGCTGACCGAACACCGCTTGCTGGCCGACGCCGGCAACCGGGCCGGGGACACGAACGGCGTGCTCACCAGCCCCATGCCGGGGACGGTGCTGGTCGTCGACGCGGTCGAGGGCCAGGAGGTCGTCGCGGGGCAGTCGTTGTTCGTCGTCGAGGCCATGAAGATGGAGCACGCGATCACCGCGCCCTTCGACGGAGTCGTCACCGAAGTGGAAGTCCGAAAAGGGCAGTCAGTCGGATTGGAACAGTCGCTGGCGGTCGTCACCGCGAGCGCTCGCGAGGAGGGTGCCTGAAATGGTCGACAGCCGGCTCGGCGAAGAGTACGCCGCACTGCGCGAAAGCGTGGAGACCTTCGCCCGCAAGGAAGTCGCCCCGGTCATCGGCGACTACTACGAACGAGCGGAATTCCCCTACCCGCTGGTGCGCACCATGGGACGGATGGGTCTCTTCGGGCTTCCCGTCGACGAGGAGCACGGTGGGATGGGCGGGGATTACTTCGCTCTGTGCCTGGCGCTGGAAGAGCTCGCCCGGATCGACTCCTCCGTCGCCATCACCCTCGAAGCCGGCGTCTCGCTCGGGACGATGCCGATCTACCGCTTCGGCGATGAAGAGCAGAAGCGCCAGTGGCTACCCGGACTGGCCTCCGGGGAGATCCTCGGTTCGTTCGGCCTCACCGAACCCGGTGGGGGTTCGGACGCGGGAGCGACTCGGACCACCGCGGTCCGCGACGGTGACGAATGGGTGATCAACGGGTCGAAGTCGTTCATCACCAACTCCGGCACCGATATCACCGGCTTCGTCACGGTCACTGCCGTGACCGGTGAGAAACCCGGGGGTGGCAAGGAGATCTCGACGATCATCGTGCCGTCGGGAACACCCGGGTTCACCGTCGCCAAGAAGTACTCCAAGGTCGGCTGGAATGCGTCGGATACCCACGAACTGTCCTTCGACGACTGCCGAGTGCCTGCGGCGAACCTGCTCGGCGAGCAGGGGCGGGGATACGCCCAGTTCCTGTCGATCCTCACCGAGGGGCGTGTCGCGATCGCCGCGCTCAGCGTGGGGCTCGCCCAGGGATGCGTCGACGAGTGCCTGCGCTACGCGGGTGAGCGGGAAGCGTTCGGTCACCGGATCGGTGAGTTCCAGGCCATCCAGTTCAAGATCGCCGATATGGAGATGCGGGCGCACACCGCGCGACTGGCTTACTACGACGCCGCGGCGCGGATGCTTCGTGGCGAGGCGTTCACCAAGCAGGCGGCCATCGCCAAACTCGTCTCCTCGAACGCCGCGATGGACAACTCGCGCGACGCGACCCAGATCTTCGGTGGGTACGGGTTCATGAACGAGACCCCCGTCGGCCGCTTCTACCGCGATGCCAAGATCCTGGAGATCGGCGAGGGCACCAGCGAGGTTCAGCGGATGCTGATCGCTCGCGAACTCGGTTTGTGACGCACGGGCGGCCGTTGGTGGCCGACCGCAGGCGGAGGGGTTCGGGGCCACCTCCGCCTGCGGTCGGCCCGCGATGCGGTTGCGGCGCGAGCCGACCCGATAACAGGAAACCCAACCTGTGAAGGTTGGAATCCCCCGCCTTTAAACGTGGGGAGGAAGTCAACGGTAGTACTGCGATCCGTACGGATCGAGTTCCGGTGAGTACTGGTCTCCCTCCGGGAACTGAGTCACCGGAGAGGTGGCCTGCGGGTACTGGCCGTAGGGGTCGGCCTGCGGGGGCATCTGGTTGTTCGGCGGGTAGGGGCCGCCTGCCGGGGGCATGGGGTTGTTCGGTGGTGGCCCGCCGTGGGGCGGCATCTGCGGTTGTGGGGCGCCCTGGCCGTACGGGTCGCCCTGGCTGTACGGATCACCCTGGCCGTACGGATCACCCTGCCCGTACGGATCACCCTGACCGTACTGGCCGCCCTGCCCGTACGGGTCAGCCGGGCCGTACTGATCAGGCTGCGGATATTGGCCGTACGGATCGTTCTGACCGTAGGAGGCAGCCTGCGGCGGCATGGGGTTGTTCGGTGGTGGCCCGCCGTGGGGCGGCATCTGCGGTTGTGGGGCGCCCTGGCCGTACGGGTCGCTTTGGCCGTACGGGTCGCTCTGGCCGTACTGATCAACCTGCGGGTACTGGGCATACGGGTCGGCCTGCCCGTATGGGTCGGCCTGCGGGAACTCGTTGTACGGGTCCGGCTGGGCGGCGGCTCCACGATTGGCGAACTGGTCGTGGGGGATAGTCAGCTCGGTGTCGCCTTCCTGAACCCGCGCTCCACCGAGCCGATCCTGGATCGCCTCGGTGGGCGCCGCGTGCTGAGCAGGCGGCTGGCCCTGTGGTCGAACATCCCGTTCGGGGCCTGCGGAGTCCTGCCCCGGCCAGTCGGGTGGCCCGGAGTTGAGGTCGGCGAGGTGCTGCATGACCCACTCGCGGGCGAGCGAGGCAGGTGAGGTGCCCTGACGCGCGGCCAGCTCCTTGAGCTGCTCGTTCGCCATCAGGGGAAGCCGAAGCTGGTACACGTCCGAAGTGCCGAACCTGCGGCCGGTTCCGGTGCTCTCGACGCTGTCCTCCGGGGTCAGTGCCGCGAGGTAGGAATCGAGCTCCTGATCCGGTTCGGCCGCCTCCTGCTGAGCGGCGTTGCTTTCCGAGCGTTGCCGGCGTCCGGTCTTTCGTCCTAGAGCCACGGCCACACGATAACGGTTCGATTGCGGCTCGCGTACGACTGTGGGACCAATCATGCGATCGAGCCGCGCAGTGGAGAGCCCCCGCGCCAGGGGGAAGGACGCAGGGGCTCGGAGGGGATCTCCACAATCGTTGGCCCGGGGGAAGGGACCAACGACCCGATTGTGGCACGGTACGGCCCGATCAGGGGACAAAACGCGACGATCAGTGGGTGGCTGTGGTCATCGGAACGCTTCCGCTCGCACCTTCCGCTGAACTCGTGCGGAAACGCCGTAGCCGCAAGCTGTTGGTGACCACGAACACGCTGGAAAACGCCATCGCGGCCCCCGCGAGCATCGGGTTGAGCAGTCCCGCCGCCGCGATCGGCAGGGCGGCGACGTTGTAGGCGAACGCCCAGAACAGGTTTCCCTTGATCGTGCCGAGCGTGCGACGCGAGAGCCGGATGGCATCCGCCGCGGCGCGCAGGTCGCCTCCCACCAGCGTGATGTCGCCCGCCTCGATCGCCACGTCGGTGCCGGTGCCGATCGCCAGGCCGAGGTCCGCGGTGGCCAGGGCCGGAGCGTCGTTGACGCCGTCGCCGACCATCGCCACCACCTGGCCATCGGCCTGCAGGCGCCGCACCACGTCGACCTTCTCGTTCGGCAGGACCTCGGCGTGCACTTCGTCGATGCCCACGGCCTGCGCGACGGACTCGGCGACGGCCCGGTTGTCACCGGTCAAGAACACCGGGCGAAGTCCGAGGCCCCGCAGCCGGTGAATCGCCTCGGCGCTGCTGGGCTTCACCTCGTCGGCCACGACGATCAGGCCGAGCATCCTCGAGTCCGCTGCGACCGCGACGACGGTGCGGCCCGCACGTTCTGCCGTGCCGATCGCGGAAGCGAGCTCCTCCGGCAGCTCGATCGAGTGCGATTCGAGCAACCGGTGCCGACCGACGAATGCCGGGTCGCCGTCGACTCGCCCCGTGACTCCCATGCCCTCGACGTTGCCGAAGTCGGTCACCGTCCGCGGTTCGCCCACCTCGGCGCGAGCGGTCGAGGCGACGGCGCGGGCGATCGGGTGTTCCGAGGCCGCTTCGAGCGCCCCGGCCACCCGCAGGACGTCCGCCCGGGAATGACCGGACGAGGGCACCACGTCCACGACGCTCATCCGGCCGCTGGTGACCGTGCCGGTCTTGTCCAGCACCACGGTGTTGACCCGGCGGGTCGCTTCCAGCACCTCCGGCCCTTTGACGAGCAGGCCCAGCTGAGCGCCGCGACCCGTTCCCACGAGCAGCGCGGTGGGGGTGGCCAACCCGAGCGCGCAGGGGCACGCAACAACGAGCACGGTCACGGCCGCGGTCACGGCGTAATCCACCGGACCGCCTGCCAGCAGCCACCCCGCGACCGTGAGTACGGCTATGACCAGCACGACCGGCACGAACACGGCGGATATCCGGTCGGCGAGGCGCTGCACGCGAGCCTTGCCGCTCTGCGCGTCGGCGACCATCTTGGTCATCCGCGCGAGCTCGGTATCGGCACCGACCCGGGTCGCGCGGACGACGAGTCGACCGCCGGTGTTGATCGTGCCGCCGATGACCTCGTCGTCGACGCCCACCTCGACCGGAACCGACTCACCGGTCAGCATCGCCTGATCGATCGCAGAGGAACCCTGCACCACCGAGCCGTCCACGGCGACCTTCTCGCCCGGCCGGACCAGGAACTCGTCACCCACGCGGATCCGTTCCACCGGGATCCGCTCTTCGGTGCCGCCCCGGAGAACCGTGGCCTCGGATGCGCCGAGCTCCACGAGTGCGCGCAGTGCCGCACCCGCCCGGCGCTTGGCTCGTGCTTCCAGCCAGCGTCCGAGCAACAGGAAAACGGTCACGCCGACGGCGACTTCCAGATAGATGTCGGCGCTGCTGGTCGGGCGCGGCACCAGGCTGAATTCGTGGGTCATGCCCGGCATGCCGGCCTTGCCGAGGAAAAGCGCGTACAACGACCAGAGGAAAGCGACGCTCACGCCCATGGACACCAGCGTGTCCATCGTGGTGGAGCCGTGCCGCAGGTTCATCGCGGCGGAGCGGTGGAACGGCCACGCGCCCCACACCACGACAGGGGAAGCGAGCGCGAGTACCAACCACTGCCAGTGGGTGAACTGCCACGCGGGCACCATCGACAGCACGATCACCGGTGTGCCGAGCAGCGCGGAAACTGCGAACCGCCTGCGCTGCGCGGCGATCTCCCCGTCCGGTTCTGCTGCGGAGGCGTCCGCGTCCGTCTCGACATCGGCGGTGGCGGTAGCGGTGTACCCGGCCGCCTCGACGACCTCGACGAGCCGGTCGGGGCCGACGTTCTCGCCGTGCTCGATCTGAGCCAGCTCGGTCGCGTAGTTGACCGTGGCGTGCACGCCGTCGAGCTTGTTGAGCTTTCGCTCGACGCGTGCCGCGCACGAGGCGCAGGTCATCCCGCCGACCGCCAGTTCGGTCCGCGTGGCCGGTAGTTGCGTGCTGGTCATCGCTGCTCCTCGTGGCCCAGCCTCGGCTGGGAGATCAGTTGGTCTCGGGCCAGTGCGAGATCGCGAATCCGGCTTCGGTGATGGCGGCGGTCGCCGCTTCCTTGCTCAGGGGCTGGTCGCCGGAGACGACTACCTCGCCGGTCTCGACGGTGACCTGCACGTCCTGCACTCCGGGTGCTTCGGAGAGCTCTTCGCGGACCGAGGTGGCGCAGTGTCCACAGGTCATTCCTTCGACGGTGAAGCTCTGGGTGCTCATGGCTCGTCCCTTCTCGCTGTCGGTTCGCTGCGTGCTCGTCCGTTGCTGCCGGTGTACCCGGCTGACCTCGAAACTCATATCAGTAACCCTTGCCAGGTCCGGGCACCGTGGTGATGCTCGTGTTGCTCCACCAGAGCTCCACGCGCCTCCTGGCGCGTCGCGTTCCTGTGGAGCCGTGCGGAACGACGGGAACTTCTATACATAGGTATACCCTAGGGGGGTAGGGTTGCAAGGTGGAAACACGTTCGAGTGGTCCGTGCGAAACGGGTGGCCTGCGCAGACCCTGACGGAGGCCGCGCCGACGACCGTCGGCAAGGTGATCTCCGGCGTTTCGGCGAAGTGGATCGACGGCGCCACGCGATTACCCCGCGTTGCTGCAAATCACTCTCTGGGGGGCTGCGGCTGTTGAGAACCTGTGGATAACCTGCGGCCGGAACCCGAGCCGGGGAGGCGTCATGTACGGGTCGCTCGACGTACGGAAGTTCTTGTCGCAGCAGGAAGACGGGCTCTCGCGACCGTCCGCGGGCGTACCCGCGCCGCGAAACGGTGAGCCCGGCCGGATATCAACCGACCAAGTCCATCGGGCGAGGATGGCAGTTGCTCGCAGCTCCGAGAGCGCCGAGGACTGCAAGCAGCTCCTCGACATGCTCGGACTCGTTCCCGATGAGGACGGAGATCCGCCGGTCACCAGGTGATCGCCGACCCGGTAGTCGCGGGACGCTGCCGCTTGCGGGTGGGCGTCTCGCGATGGATCCGGGCGGGTCGATCGGCATGCGGTCGCCCGCTCGCTGCCGTGGGCGAAACGGGTTCGCCCAGGTTTGAGGTTTCGTCCTCGACTGCAGGTGCGGATGGTTGGCCGAAAGCGCGGCGGGGTAACTTCGAGTGGCGAAGTTGATCACCCGTTCGTGGATTGTGTGGCTCGATAGAGCGCGCACGGTTGACGTTCCGTTCGCCGGAGTCGTGCATGCCGCAGCAGCGTCGGGCACAAGTGACCCGCCATGCCATCGTCGTCGCTGCCGCCGAGGAGTTCGATCGGGTCGGCTACGACGGCACGCCGCTGAGCGCGATCCTCCGCCGGGGTGGGGTGACCAAGGGTGCGTTCTACTTCCACTTCCCGTCCAAGGAAGCGGTCGCCGCGGAGCTGCTCCGATTCCAGGCGCAGAGCTGGTCGAGGCTGCGGCAGCGCTGGGAGAGTCGGGGTCTGGACCCGCTGTCCACGGTGGTCGGACTGACCGGTGAGGTGACCCGGTTGCTCGAACGCGACGTGGTTCTGCGGGCGGGCACGCGGTTGTGTTCGCTGCCCGTCGCCGCCGGTCAGCCCGAATCGGTGGACTGGGAGCAGGTGCTCCACGGGTTTCTCCGCGATGCCGCCGAACGCGGCTTGCTCCACTCCGGAGTCGCCCCGGAGGCGGCCGCCCGCACGGTGCACGCCTCGTTGGTCGGGACCTGGGCTGTCGGGCTGGCCCGGGACGGGTCGGATGTCGGGGTGGCCGACCGGATCCACGAGGTCTGGCGGTTGTTGCTCGGCGGGATCGCCACGGCCGACTGGTTGCGGACCCGCCGGTTGTCGCGGTTGCTCAATCCGAGCCGTCCTCGATGAGGCCCAGATCACAGAAATCGATCATGGCCGAGGAGTGTCCGTTTTGTCGGTTCCTCGTCGCTTTCGGGGCCTCCTTCGGCGGTTTGCCGAGTTCGGCCGAACGTGGTTGCTTGTTGCTGAAATGGCAGGTCAGGTGTTGAATGTGAGCCAACGGGCCGGGTCGGTTTCGTGGCCGACCCGGGGGGCATGACGGCCAAAGGGACCCCCCCGTGTGAGACGCCGGAAAGCGGTGTCGTAAGCTTTAATCACTCCCAACGGGGCGCCCCAGAAAAGGGAAAGCCGGTTGAGGGTGAGGCCGGGTCGGTTTCGAATCGGCCAAGCCCCCATCGTCTAGCGGCCTAGGACGCCGCCCTTTCAAGGCGGTAGCGCGGGTTCGAATCCCGTTGGGGGTACGCTACAACAGAACATGGCCCAGTAGCGCAGTTGGTTAGCGCGCCGCCCTGTCACGGCGGAGGTCGCGGGTTCGAGTCCCGTCTGGGTCGCCATAGCGATCGGCTTGTAGCCGGGCGCGAACGGCCAGGTAGCTCAGTTGGTACGAGCGTCCGCCTGAAAAGCGGAAGGTCGGCGGTTCGACCCCGCCCCTGGCCACCGCTCCAGAGCTGCGAAAACGGCCCTCACCAAGCATGGTGAGGGCCGTTTTCGTGTTGGGCAGTCTCAGTTGCCCTTGCTAAGAAGCCACCGTGCACGTCGCCACAATCGACATCTGGCTACGCGCCCTCGCCAAAACCACTTCCTAAACACGGCCTAGATCCAATACCGCTTACTTAGGTGGTTTTGGTCGGGTCTTGGTGGGTTTGGTGGCGGGGACGATGGTG